>NZ_JBEORY010000064.1:0-49750 GCF_040302665.1 Kitasatospora sp. NPDC097691
GGCTTGTCGAACAACGCCGCCGGGCTGTCCGGCGCCTCCAGCGAGGGCTCGGCCGGGGCGAAGGTCTCGTACTGGCCCAGCACCTTGGTCGCCAGCTCCGATCTCCCGCGCGCCGTAGGTCAGGCGACGGCTTGGCGGCGCCAGCGGCGGTAGGCGGGTTCGAGGCCGGAGAGGATGGTGTCGAAGCGGCGGGTGGTGGTGGAGGAGTCGACCTGGAGGCGGCTGATCTGAAGGGGGTGGGAGGGGAGGCGGGGGCCCAGGCGGTGGTCGGAGAGGAAACCCAGGCGGTAGCCGAGCTCCTGCAGAACGGTTTCGGCACGGGGGTCGTGGCCGCCGTCCGGGTACGCGAAGGCCGTCGGTGGCTCGCCGAGCCAGCGGGTGAGGGCCTCGTGCGCGCCGGTGATCTCGGCGCGGACGGTGTCGTCGTCGCAGCGCCCGAGGCACGGGTGCCCCTGGGTGTGGTTGCCGATCGCGACGCCTCCGTCCCGCAGGGCGAGGAGGTCGGCGGGGGTGAGCTGCTCCTGGCCGGGCGGCCGGCGGTCGGCGCTGACCCGCAGCTCGTGCAGGCTGCGCCGGCGGTCCGGGTCGGGCATGGCCTTGAGCCGGCGGAGCAGCTGGGAGGGGTGGCCGCAGTCGAGGGACCGGGCGCGGCCGCCGTGTCGGGCGAGGAAGTCGGCCTCGTGCCACCAGAACGGCCGCTCGGTGCCGATGAGCTCCGAGATGACGAAGGCGGTGGCCGGAATGCCACGGGCGTCGAGGGCGGGCAGGGCGTGGGTGAAGACGCTCCGGTCGGCGTCGTCGAAGGTGACCAGGACGCTCCGGGGCGGCAGCGGCCGCCGCTCGGTCACGGCCTGGAGGACGGCGGCGAGCGAGACGGGCGTGGCGAGCCGCTGGAGCCGGTCGAGCTGGGCGCCGAACGACCGGTGGTCGGTGACCCCGTGGTACGCCAGCACGGCGAGGCGCTGGGCGGCCCGGGCCCGGAACAGCGGCTGGACGGGGGCGAACCGCAGCCATTCGCCCCGCGTGTCCTGCTGTTCCGCCTCGACGGCCGGACGGCGACGGCCCCCGCCGTGCCGGCCGACCTCGTGCCGGTCCGCCGCGTACCCGACGGGCGGCGGCAGCGCGCGCACGCCAAGCGCGGGCCTGGCGCGGGCCATGGAGATCGATGTTGTGGACTGGGACTGCGGCACGGTTCCCCCTCGTTCGCCGAGCGGCGTGGCGGTACCGCCGGAGGACGGAGCCCGGCCTCC
Organism: Kitasatospora sp. NPDC097691; assembly: GCF_040302665.1. Lineage (NCBI taxonomy): Bacteria > Bacillati > Actinomycetota > Actinomycetes > Kitasatosporales > Streptomycetaceae > Kitasatospora > Kitasatospora sp. NPDC097691. Next base: position 1,251 of record NZ_JBEORY010000064.1, read on the forward strand.
GACTCCAGGGGTCGGCGGCTCCGCCCCTGGATTTTCCTGTTCTCGGTGGGGGGTTCTCACCCGTCCCTCGAACGGCTCCTGGATCACTCAATGCCATTGAGACCGTTGCACCACGGGGATGGTTGTACCGGGGGGACGAGGATTTTTCGTGGACTGATTGTGGAGTAGGAATGCGCAACCGCGACCCCCGGACACACTCGGGGGAAGCCCCCCGATGAGGCCCCGGATCAACATCCGGATCAACCCCCGGATCGGCCCCCGCTGCGCCCCTGCCGGTACCCCCGCGGCACCCTGAACCGGCTCGGGTGCCCCGGTCGCGCAGAGTGTTCGATCCTGAACTCCCTGCGGGCTGCCCCCCGCGTCGGGCCGGGGTACCTTGGGCTCATGGCAGATGCGGACCGTGACCCCTTTCACTTGCACGGCGCCTCTCGGATGGCCCGCGCGTGCAGTGGTGGAGCCCTGGTCACCCACCAGCTCCCGTTGGCCGTGGTGGGCCTGGCCTGCCTGGCTGCGGGCATCGTCGTCGCAGTGATCGTTCCGGACAGCGGCGGCCCGGCCTGGGCGATGGCGGTGGCCGGCTGTCTGGCGGCCGGTGTCCTGCTGCTCGGCCGGATCGCCTTCGGTCGTCTCCGCGATCGGCGGCGCACCGCGCTCTAGCGGAGCCCGGCCGGACCGCGTCACCCTCGCCCGTTCGCCATATGTCGACCGCGTTCGGAATTTAGAAACGGCAGATCGAGCGAAATTGGTCAGGTCGACCGAATATCGCCCCGTCGGACAATCCTTGGCCCCCTTCTTTCACCATTCTCGGACGTCGTCTTCATCGCCCCCATACTGTGAATACGTTCTTACGGCCCGAAACGCCGTGGAGGGGAGCGATGAGCGGCAGACCGGATAGCGCCGGGTTCGCCTCATGAAACGCGGTGGCAATCTCGCCGTCGTCGCCCTGGCCGCGATCGTGGCGCTGCCGTCGGCCCTTGCCGGGAGCGCGTCCGGTTCGCCGTCCGCCCCGGGCCGCCCGACTGGGCCCAGCTCCACGGCCACGCCGCCGAACTCGACCTCTGGTACGTGGGAGCACCGCTCGCTCCGGCTCGACCGGCGCATCCTCGGCCTCACCGTGCCGGCCCTGCTGCGCCCGACCACCGACCGGAGGAGTCGGCCCACCCGGCTGAGCCCACCCGGCAGAGCCGACCCGGCTGAGCTGACCCGGCTGAGCCGAGCAGGTCGAGCCGCGGCGGCAGGCCAGGTCACGCCGGAGCACACCGGTGCACGTCAGGCCGGTCCGTCGGTCCGCGCCGTCGGCAAACCACCCGACTAGGCTGCGGCCCATGGCAATTCCTCCCTTCCTCGCTGATCTCCGCTCCCTCGTGGGCAACCGCCCGCTCTGGCTGAGTGCCGTCGTCGCCGTCGTGCTGGACGACCGCGACCGGGTGCTGCTCGCCCGCCGGGCCGACGACGGCCGCTGGGCGCCGGTCGGCGGGATCCTCGACCCCGGTGAGCAGCCCGCCGACGGCGTGGTGCGCGAGTGCGAGGAGGAGACCGGTGTGGTGGCCGTGCCCGAGCTGCTCGCCTCGGTCACCGTCTCGCCGCAGGTGACCTACCCGAACGGCGATGTGACGCAGTACCTGGTGCTGACCTTCCGCTGCCGCGCGATCGGCGGCGAGGCGCGCGTGAACGACGACGAGTCGCTGGAGGTCGGCTGGTTCGCGCTGGACGAGCTGCCGCCGATGATCGAGTCCGAGCACGAGCGGCTGCGCCACGCGCTGGAGTGCGAGGGCCCGGCCGTCTTCACCTGGGACGGCAAGGAGCGCCCCTGATCGGTGCCGGCTCCGGCCGCGGTCAGCCCTTGTACTGCCGGTAGGTCTCCTCCGCCGCGTCCAGCACCGCCGCCAGGTCGCCTCCCGCCGTGGCGGTCGCGGCCGCGGCCACCGCGCCCTCGACGAACGGGGCGTTGGCGAACCGGACCGGGAACGGCAGGCCGTGCTCGTCGGCCTCGGAGAGCAGGGCGCGGACGGTGGTGACGGCGCCGCCCAGGTCTGCGAGCACCACCACGCCGTGGCCCTGGTCCACCCGGCGGGTCGCGGCGGCCACCAGGACGGCACTGATGCCGGGCCCGTCCGACGGGTCGCCGCCGGTCGCGGAGATCGGGGCGGGGGAGTCGGATCCGGTCAATGCGAGCGCGAGGTTGCGTACCGCGGTGGCCAGTTCCTGGCTGTGCGAGACCAGGGCGATCCCGACCCGGCCGTGCGCGGGGGGTCGGCCGGGGGTCGGCCGGGGCAGCGGCATGGGCGAGGGAGGCGTACGGGGTGCCGGGGGGTGTGCCGAGGGTGCGTCGGAGATGGGGATGACATCGGCGCGGGTGCCGTCCCGGCGGCTCATCGGCTGCTCCCTTGGGCTGGTCGTTGGGTGGGGCGTTGGGCTGGTCGTCGGGTGGGGCGGGCCGGGGGTCAGGAGGCGCGCTCCGGTTCCCGTGCGGGGCCCTGGAGGTCCCGTACGGGCCACGGAGGTCCCCGTACGCCCGGAGGGGTGCCCGCCCGTGCCTGGCCGGCCCGGGCGACGCCCTGGCAGCACTCTGGCAGCTGCTCGGCGCCCCCGCCGGTCGGGACACGCCTCGACGCTCCGCGGGGCGGTTCCACCGCCCCTCCGGCGGCGCCCGACCTCGGCCGGGGGAGTCCTCGTCAACCCGCTGACCGGGGCCGGGCGGTGTGGCTAGGCTGGCCCCGGAATGCCGTCGGGAGGAGATCGGTCAGTGGCAGTCAACAGCGGTACGGACACGGAGACCGTGGGGGCGCAGCGGGAGCCGGCGCCGAGCGGGAAGCCCAAGGTGGACTTCACCGGTGCGGAGTGGCTGTGCAGCAGCCAGGGGGTCGGGGACGTCCAGATCGCGTTCGTGGACGGGTACATCGGGATGCGGGACGGCCGCCAGGAGGACGGGCCGGTCCTGGTCTTCACGCCGGCGGAGTGGCGGGCCTTCGTGCTCGGCGCCCGGGACGGCGAGTTCGACCTCACCTGAGCCGCTCGCCCGAGCCGCTCGTCCGGGCCACTCACCCGAGCCGCTGACCCGAGCGCCTCGCTTGAGCTGCCCGCCTGAGTTGCTCGCCGAGCCACTGCGGAGCGGGCCCCGGATGACGACCGGGGCCCGCTCCGCAGGCGGTTTTCCGGTCGGAACATCACAACTGATGATCTATTGAGCGTGCCCCGTCAGAATTTCTGTTGACTGTTAGACAAACGCAGCTCAGAGTATGAGCACAGGCAGACGCCGTGCCCACCGCCCCCACGCGGCCAGACACGGCGCCTGCTGTGCGGCCCGGCAGCGCTGCCAGGCCATCCTCCCAGTCATCCCCTGCGCACCGGGGTGCGTCGGCCGGTCCCGGCCCACGAGGGGCCGGCAGTCGCCGGGAGGCTGGCGCCGATTCCGAGAGCGACTCGGAGGACGGCACCGATGCTCGGGACCCGCACGCCCCCACGCGGCGGCGTCCCGAGCAGATCCACGGGAGCGACGGGCCGGGGCCCCGCGGATCTGGCTTGTGATGCATGGAACTGTTGGCTTGTGTGTTCGTGCTGTGTGCGATGACGAAGCTGGGTGCTCGGCAGTTCGGCACGACGAGTGCACAGTGAGGGATACGCGTGTAGGGCCGCGTTGCGACATGCCGTCCCCCCGGAGGGTGAAACCCAGAACGGCTGTCGTGCTGAACCGAACGTAGCCCGGACGGTTGCTCAGAGTCAACATTGGTCTCTGAGCGTCGATCTCCCGCCCGTCCCCCGTCGGTGTCCCACCCACCTCGCGAGCGTGGTGTGCCGGACACGTACGATGTTCCCATGTCTTTTCTCCGCCGTCGCTCCGGACAGCCCGCCGGCCCGGACTTCGACGTGCTCGCGATGGACCCGGGCGACTGGCCCGGCGACTTCGGTGCGGCCATGATGACCGGCCCGGACGGCTCTTGCCAGGGGATTTTCCTGCGCTACGACCTGTTCGGCGGCAGAGGCCCGGCCATGTTCATCGGCAACCTCCCCGATGGTTCGCCCGCCCGGGAGACCGGCGACAGCGTGCCCTTCGAGGTGCGGCAGCTGCTCGCGGCGCTGGAGAACGACGAGCCGGTCGACTTCGTCTCGGCCGAGGACTTCCCGGTCATGCTCGGGGACGACCTGCTGATCGTGAAGAAGGTCAAGGTCAGCGAGGAGCGCGTGTTCTGCGCCCAGTTCGGCCGCAGCGACGGCGTCCTGGTCACGATCGCGTCCTGGGACCGACCGATTTCGGACGACCTGTATCAGCTGCTGAAGCCGCTCCCCGCGGACATGTTCCAGCAGGGCTGATTCCCGGGGGTCCCGCGGAGGGGCCCCGGGGGCCGATTCCGGCCGGCCGACCGACGCCCGCCCGGGGCCGGCGGCCGCTTGACGGTATCGATCAACGGTTCGTACAGTCGCGAACATGCCGTGCCGTCTCCCGCTGCTGACCCGTCGCAGGCATCTGGACCTGCGGCGCACCGCGAGCGCGGCGTGTCCGGGTCGCTGAGGGGGATCCGTCCCCCGGCGGCGGGTGTCGGCCGAGTCCGGTCGGCGCCGGAACCCGGGGGCGGGCCGTGAACTGACCTCCGGGGCCGCCAGTCGGTACCGCGCGCCCGTACGGCGTGCCGCCCGCCCGTCGAGCCCACGCTGCCGCCCGGAGGCACCGCATCATGACGACCCGCGCCGCCAACCGTTCACCCGTCGACCGTGCGCCCGAGGGGCAGCCCTCCGGCGACGGTCCGGCCGCGGCCGCCGACCGCCCGGCGGCACCCCGCTCGTCCGGTGGCCGCTCGTCCGCCGCCCGTTCCCGGGCGGCCTCGCCGTCGTCGACTTCCGGACAGGTCGAATCCGGCCAACCGGCGTCCCCGTCGTCCTCGGCATCCCCGCCGTCCTCTCGGCCGACCGCCCGACCGGCGTTCCGACCGACCGACGCACCGGTCTCCGACCGCGCGGCGGTCGAGAGCGCCCTGGCCGGGCTGCCCCGGGTGGTCGACCTGCTCGCCGCCCGCGCCGAGGAGCACGACCGCGACGCGACCTTCCCGTACCAGGGCATCGAGGCGGTCCACGAGGCCGGACTGCTCACCCTCACGGTCTCCCGCGCGTACGGCGGACCGGGCGGCACGCTCGCCGACACCGTCCGGGTGCTGTCCCAACTCGGCCGTGGGGACGCCTCGGTGGCCGTGGTCACCGCCTTCACCCTGCTCCGGCACGCCGAGCAGGCCCGCCGCGCCGACTGGCCCACGGCCGGCTACCGGCGGCTGCTCACGGAGTCCCGGCGCGGCCCCGCGCTGGTCAACACGCTGCGGGCGGAGCCGGGCGCCGGACCTGGCGGACTGCCGGAGACGGTCGCCCGGCGGGACGGCGACGGCTGGCTGCTGACCGGCCGGAAGACCTACTGCACCGGCGCCGAGGCGCTGGCCTGGATGGCGGTGACCGCGCGGACGGACGAGGACGAGCCGAGGATCGGCACCTTCCTGGTGCGCGGGGAGAGCGAGGGTCTGGAGATCGACCCCACCTGGGACCAGCTCGGCCTGCGCGCCAGCGCCAGCCACGACGTCGTGCTGGACCGGGTCCGGGTGCCGACCGACCTCGCGCTCGGCCTCGGCACCCGTGAGCCGCGGAAGGGCGCCGGGAACGGTGCCGAAAGCACTGCGGAGAACGGTGGCGGGAGCGTCGCCGAGGCCGAACTCTCGCGCGCCTGGCACGATCTGGCCCTCTCCGCGGTGGCGATCGGCGTGGCCAGGGCCGCCGAGTCCTGGCTGGTCCGCTTCCTCGGCCGGCGCACCCCGGCCGACCTGACCGAGCCGCTCCTTGCCCTGCCCCGGTACCGCTGCGCGCTCGGCGAGATCGACGCGCAGCTGATCGGCGCCGAGGAACTGGTCGAGGGCCTGGCTCCCCGGGTGGACCGGGGCGAGCCGGATGCCGTCAGCAGGACCGGCCCGGCGCATCTGCTGGTCACCCGGGCCGCGACGGCGGCGGTCCAGCAGGCCGTCGCCCTGGCCGGCAATCCCGGCCTGAGCCGACGCCACCCGCTGGAGCGCTACCTGCGGGACGTCCTCAGCAGCCGGGTGCACCTGGCGTCGGACGAGGCCGTCCTGGAGGCCGCCGGCCGGGCCGCCCTGGAGCGTGGCGCCCGGCCGTGACCGGCCCGTTCGGTGGCGGCGGCCCGGCCGGCGGCCCGGGGGCCCGGCGGGCGCGGACGTCCGTTCAGCGCGTCCCGACCGCGGCCCGGACGGCCCGGCGGGCGAGCGCGGCGTCGTCGTAGAGCCGGCGGATCATGATCCGCTGCTCCTCGCCGGCGCCCGGCACGTCGTACAGCCGGATCTCCCGCATCAGCACCAGCACCAGGTTCACCAGGAACGCGTCCCGGGCCATCGTGCCGCCGGACTGGGCGAGTTGGCTGATCTGGCGGCGCGCCGCGGTGTCCCCGGAGAGCACGCTCCACAGCACCGCCAGGTCGTAGCCGGGCAGGTACCAGCCGGCCTGCTCCCAGTCGACCAGTACCGGGCCGGACGGCGCCAGCAGCATGTTGCTGAGCAGGGCGTCACCGTGGCACAGCTGCATCGGGGTGTGGCCGAGGCCGTGCAGCAGGCCGCGCAGGTCGCCGGCGTCCCGGTCGGTGAGCTGGCCCACCGAGTGGTAGCGGGCGATCTCCAACTGGTAGTCCAGGCGCGGCTGGAACACGTCGGTCGGCGGCCGCCACAGGTTCAGCGTCCGGACGGTGTTGAGCAGCGCCCGCACCTCGCCCGGGGTGGGCGAGTTGACCGGGTGGCGCTCCCGGGCGGCCGGGCGGCCGGGGACGCGCTCCATGACCAGCACGCAGCGGTCGTGATCGGCGGCGACCAGCCGGGGCAGCCGCACCGGCGGGCGGTGCCGGACGAACGCCCGGTAGACCGCGACCTCGTGGTGGAAGTCGGCCACCAACTGTTCGAAGTACTCACTCCGCACCGCCTGCGGCGCCAGGCACTTGGCGACCACCGGGGCCCGCCCGATGGTGCCCGCCACCAGGATGTGGCGGCTGCCCTCGCGCAGGACCTGGCGCGGGGTGAACGCGGGACATATCCGCGCGACGCTCGCCAGCGCGGCCCGGACCGACGGGGTCTGCAGCGCCGACGGGTCGATCCGCTCCGGTCCGCCGGGCTGGCCGGGTCGCCGGGCGCGCAGCACCTGGCCGTCGGCCTGGCGGGCGAGCGGGACCCGGCCGCCGACCGGCGGAGCGGTCTCGGGTGCGCGCAGCCCCAGCGCGGTACGGCCGGTGGGGCCCAGTGCCGTGCGGCCGGTCGGGACGACCCGGGTGTCCGTGGTCCGGCCCTCGACGCCCCGCGGAGCCACCGGGCGGCTCGCCGGGGGCACCTGCTTGGGGCCGGGTCGGCCGGTGGCTGCGGTGGGGGGGCGCAGCGCGGTGCGGGTCGCGGTCGGCGTGGGGGTCGTCGCTGAGGAGTACATGGGCTGAGGGAGGTCCCTTCCGGTCCGTCGGCGGGTGCGGCCCCGCGGGGGCGGGGTAGGGCCGGTGCCGTGTGCTTCCTGGCGTGACGGCGGCCCTGCGGGTGGTGCTGCCCTGCGGTGGTGCGGTGATGCGGTGTGGCGTTCGTGGGTGGTGCGGTGCTGCTCTGCGGGTGGTGCGGTGCTGCGGGCGGTTCGTACGCCGACGCGCTGCGGCGGGTGGTGCGCGGGCGCCGGGCACGGACGCGGGGTCAGGAACCCCTGTTCGGCGGTGTGCTCCGGCCGTCCGCACCCTGGGGAATGCGGTCGGCCGGACTGCCGTGGCCGTGCCCGGCGCCCCCGCGCCACCCGGCCGCGCCACCCCCGCGGGTGAGGTCCGGGAGCGTCCCGTGACACCGTCGGGGGACTGCCCCGACGCCGGTGGGACGCCGTCCGGCCCGGGGGGCGAGGTGGCGCACCCCTACAACACACCCGTCGGGCACTGGCTTAGTAGCCTGGCGGGCCCTGGCGAACGGTGGCGAATGCTCGCCTGGCACTTGCCGGAGCCTCTAGCCTCGAAGGAGCCGAGGAACCTGGGGGTTTCATTGAGCAGGGGACCCAACACCCGACTCGCCGATCTGTTCGTCCTGACCGGATGGTCCAAGGGCGAGCTCGCGCGGCTGGTCAACCGTCGGGGTGCCGCGATGGGGCAGATGCAACTGTCCACCGACACTTCGAGGGTACGGCGTTGGATCGAGCAGGGGGAGATCCCGCGCGATCCGGTGCCGAGGGTGCTGGCAGCCGTGTTCACGGAGCGGCTCGGCCGTGTCGTCACCACTGAGGACCTCGGTCTGGAACGACACCGGCCCACCAGGTCCGGAGCGGAGCCGTCCGCAGCAGTGCCATGGTCGCCGGATCGAACAGCCGCGGTCCTCACCGAGTTCACGGGAATGGACCTCATGCTGAACCGACGTGGATTGGTGGGCGCCGGAGCCGCGCTCACGGCCGGGGCGGTCATCGCCGACTCGCTGAAGGGCTGGCTGGGCGGGGACGCGGTCGCGTACGCGGCCGCCGTCCCCGGGCCGCGACAGGTGGTCACCGGGAGCGGGACGCGTCCGGTGGTGGACGTGTACGACGCGGGCCCGGTCGGGCTCGACGAGGTGGAGTCGCTGGAGCGCTCGGTGCAGGTGTTCCGGGCCTGGGACGCGGCCCGCGGGGGCGGGCTGCAGCGCAAGGCGGTGGTCGGTCAACTCAACGAGGTCGGCGGATTGTTGACGCACCGCCATCCGCCCGCCGTGGAGCATCGGCTGTGGGCGGTCGCGGCCAACCTCGCGGTGCTGGCCGGCTGGATGTCGCACGACGTGGGCCTGGAGCCCACCGCCCAGCGGTACTTCATGATCGCGGCCGAGGCGGCGAAGGAGTCCGGTGACCGGCCGCGGGCCGGCGAGGCGATCTCCCGGGCCGCGCGGCAGATGGTCCACCTGGGCCGGGCCGACGACGCGCTGGACCTGATGTCGGCGGCCAAGGCGGCCGGTGGGAGGCCGGCGCCCAGAACGCGCGCCATGCTGAACACCGTCGAGGCCTGGGCGCACGCGTCGATCGGGCACTCCCAGGACACCTACCGGCTGCTGGGGGAGGCCGAGGACCTGTTCGCCGAGGAGTCGCCGGAGCCGCCGCCCTGCTGGATGCAGGTGTTCGACGAGGCCGAACTGCGCGGCATGCAGGCCCTGGTGCTGCGCACGCTGGCCGAGCACGACCGGGCGGCGGCCCCCAAGGCGCGCAGGCGCGCGGAGCAGGTGATCGCCCTGCGGGAGGGCACCGGGCAGCTGCGCTCGGCGTTGTTCGACCGGATCACGCTGGCCTCGGTGCACTTGATCACGGGCGAGCCGGACGCGGCGGAGCTGCAGGCCAAGATGGTGATGAACCTGATCGGCCAGAACTCCTCGCACCGGACCTGGGACCGGCTGCGCGAGATGTACCGGCTGACCGCGGAGTACCGGGGGCTGCCGGTGGTGGACGAGCTGCGGGCCGAACTGGGGCGGGAGTTGCGGGTGGCGGACGCCAAGAACCGTCCGCGGCTGACCTGAGGGGCCGGGCCGACGGGCGGGGCTCCGGGGCTGCGGGGTGCCGCGGGCGCGCTCGGCGCAGCGCAGGCCAGCTCAGCTCGGTTCGGCGCAGCGCGGGTCGGTTCAGGTCAGCACAGCACAGCTCGGCTCAGCGCAGTCGTACGCGTGCCGTGGCTCAGTCCGGCGGCGCCGGGCGGAGCAGCATGCGCAGCGCGGTGACGGTGCCGTCGGTGCCGAGGACGGGTTCGCCCGAGCACTCGACGTTGTCGTGCCGTCCGCCGGGCCGGCGGATCCGCAGGGTGCCGGCGGCGACGCGCCCGTGCACCAGGGCGTCGGTCATCATCCGGCGCAGCAGCGGCCGGTCCGCCTCGGGGAGGCGGTCGGGCAGCCGGTCGAGGCTGAGCGGGCCGTGGTCCGGGTCGCAGCCGAGGAGGAGGTAGGTCTCCGCGTTCCAGTGGACGCCGTCGGTCAGCAGGTCCCATTCGGCGGAGCCGAGGACGCCGTCCTCGTCGTTGCCGCCGAGGTAGGGGCCGGACGGCTCCTGCGCCGTGCCGTCCACTCTGCCGTCCGTTCCGCTGTCGGCGTCGCCGCCGGTGCCGTCGTCGCCCGTCCCGCCGCCGGCGCGCTCCGGTCGGCCCGCACCCGGGCCGGCCGCGCCCGAGGCGTTCGCACCGGAGCCGTTCGCGCCCGCCGGGGCGCCGTCCACCGTGGCGGTGCCCGGCGGACGGGCGGCGCCTAAGGGCATGTTCATGACGGGTCCATCGTTCGGTTCGGCCCGCTTTGTGCGGGTCGCTCGGGTAGTGAGAAGACTGTCGCACAACGTCCTCACCCTCGTGGGCGATTTGGACAGATCGCAGGCAAAATTCCCCTGGCATATGCCACTGTGGCAGCGGGCGCCGTCGCCCTGTGTGCGGAAGGGGGCCCGAGGCGGTAACCTTCGGTGATTCCGGCGCCCGGGCGCCCACCGCAGTACCGACCAGTGACCCCGGCGACGGAAATCCCGTTGCCACTACGACCGCCGCAACGGATGCTGACCTCATGTTCGAGCCAGTGATAGCACCCAGTGCCAGCCTCCTAGGCCTCCTGCAGCGAGGCCGTGGTGACGGGCAGCTCCATGCGCTGGCCGCCGACCGTGCCGAGGCCATCGCTGCGCTGGAGGAGTGCGTCACCAGGGATCCGCGAGCCGACTGGCAGGTCGAGAGCCGCTCCCTCTACTACGCCCGCCTCTACATGGAGCTGGAGGCCTCCCTCGACGGCATCGAGGACCACCTCCACTCCGCCGAGGACCTCGTCACCGATGACGAGGGCCGCACCGGCCTCGCCCTCTCCGTCCTGGGCCACCTCGCCGCGTACGGCCGGCGCGACGCGCTGCTGATGCTGCGCGAGTACGCCGCCACGGGCGCCAACTGGGCCTGGGCCCTCGACGAGCTCGCTCTGCGCGACGACGACCGCGGCCTGCTGCTGCTCGGCACCGCCGTGCTGGACCACTTCCCGCCGGGCCCCGAGGGCGACGCCGAGCTGCGTGAGTTCATCCGCAACGCGTACGAGCCCCGGCCGTGGCGGCTGTGGGCGGCCTACCACCCGAGAGTGTCGGCGGCGGCCGAGCAGTCCCCCTTCGACCTCTGGCAGCGCCAGGTCAACCGCAGCGGGGTCACCCCCGGCTGGTCCACCGCCGACGTGCTGGCCTGGGCCGACCAGGGCGACCTGGGCGGCCTCGGCGCCGGTGCCTTCCTCGGCCGGCCCGACGTCCGGCCGGAGCCCGCGCGCGACTCCGACTCCCCGAGCGGCCCCGACGCGGTGGACCGCCGTGCCGCCGCGGCCGCCCGCTGCCTGACCGCCGTCGTACGGCCCGAGGACCGTCCGCTGCTGCTGGAGGCCGCTCGCAGCGGCCTGCCCGGCGCCCGCCGGGCGGCCCTGCGCCACCTGGTCGAGCAACGGGACCCGGCCGCCGTCGAGCTGATCGAGGTGGCCGCCGCCGACGTGGACGACCGGATCGTCCGGGCCGCCCTGGAGCTGCTCGGTCGGATGCGCGGCCCCGAGGTGCTGGCGCAGGCCCGCCGCTGGGCCGACCCGGCCACCGGGGGCGCGGACAGCGCGCTCGGCGAGGCCGCCGCCCAGCTGCTCGCCGACGCCGGGGAGCCGCAGGACGCGCCGCTGGTGGTCGCCGGGCTGCGCCGCTGGGTCTCCGTGCGGGGGGTCGGCGGTACCGGGCTCGGGTCGCTGGTGGACGGTGCGGGGCGGCTGGCCGCCGCCGACGCAGTACCGGTCCTGCGCCACATCTACGGGGAGGCCGCCTCCTCCGAGCTGCGCGGACGTGCCGCCCGGGCGCTCGCCGCCACCGACGTGCACTTCCCCGAGGGGCCGGCCGTCGAGTGCCTCTGGGACTGCGAGGAGTCCACGCGTGAGCTCGCCGCGCGCCACGTCGCCACCACGGGCGACGCGCGTGTGCTGGAGCGGCTGCGCAGGCTCGCCGCCGATCCGGCCGAGGAGGCCGAGGTCCACGCCGCCGTACGCGGCCGATTGACCGCCGCCCGGGAGTTCGGGCGTTAGGGTCCTCGACGTTCAGTGGGCCGGGGCACCGTCGGGTGTCCCGGCCCACTGCTTCTCCGGATCCGGTCCGGAACGCGGCAGTTCTGAAATGCGGTTCTACTTCACCGAGCCGGCGTCCGGGGCCAGGACACCGCCGGCCACCAGTCCGATGATCAGGACGCCGAGCAGCACCCGGTACACCACGAACGGCAGGAAGCTGTTGTTCGAGATGTACTTGAGGAACCAGGCGATCGCCGCGTAGCCGACCGCGAAGGCGATCAGGGTGGCCAGGATGGTCGGACCCCAGGCGGGCGCCGGGCCCTCGCCGATCTTGAACAGCTCCAGCGCCCCCGAGGCGAGCACCGCCGGGATGGCCAGCAGGAACGAGTAGCGGGCCGCCGCCTCCCGGCTGTATCCGAGCAGCAGGCCCGCGCTGATCGTGCCGCCGGAGCGGGAGACGCCCGGGATCAGCGCCAGCGCTTGGGCGAAGCCGTAGATGCCCGCGTGCGGCAGCGTGAGGTCGGTGATCGGACGGGCGTGGCGGACGGCGCGGGTGCGGTCGGCGAAGGCCAGGACCAGGCCGAAGACGATCAGCGTGGTGCCGATGATCCGCAGGTCGCGCAGGTGGGTCTCGATGGTGTCCTGGAACAGCTTGCCGAGGATGCCGATCGGCAGGGTGCCGATGATCACGAACCAGCCCATCCTGGCATCCGGGTCCGAGCGCAGCGCCGGGCGGACCAGCGACCGTGCCCAGGTCTTCACGATCGAGGCGATGTCCCTGCGGAAGTAGATCAGCACCGCCGTCTCGGTGCCGAGCTGGGTCACGGCCGTGAAGGCCGCGCCCGGGTCGTCCCAGCCCAACAGTGCGGAGAAGACCCGCAGATGGGCGCTGGAGGAGACCGGCAGGAACTCGGTGAGCCCCTGGATCAGGCCGAGGACGGCCCCGTGGAACCAGGCGATCACCGGGCACCCGCCGGGGGTATCCGTCGGGCAGTGGGCAGGGGCGGCATGGGCGGGTCCTTGCGGGTCGGAAGGGGCGTGCGGACGACCGCGACCCGCCCGGCCCGCAGGCCGCGCGCGCCCGGCGCGCGGCTGATGGTACGGGGTGAAAGTAACAGTTCTTTGTTCACCCTTTGTTCGGCCTTTGCGTGCGGGCCCCCTTCGGCAGCGGGGCCGGGGCCGGCCCGTTCGAGGCCTGCGCAGGGGCCTGCGCAGGGGCCTGCGCCAGGGCCTGCGTCCGACGCTTGTGTCCGGGCCTACTCCGAGGCCTGCTCCGAGGCCTGCTTTGAGGCCTGCGCCGGGCCCCGCTCCGAGGGGCGCGCCCGGACCCAGGTGTGGTCCTCCGTCAGGTACCGCTCGACCGTCAGGCCGGCCTCGGCCAGCGCCTGCTCGAACGCCTCGGTGCTGAGCGGGCGGGACAGGAAGGTCTGCGTCCAGACGCCGTCCGGGAACTCGTACTCGCAGCGGACGGCGTTCACGCCGTCGCCGACCGGCGTGGCGGAGACGAGCCGGGACCACGCGCCGGGGCCGATCGCGGTCTCGCGCGGCACGTTCAGGTGCCAGTCCTCGCCCTCGCGCTGCACCAGTACGCAGCCGTTCCCGGCGACGTGGCGGCGGCACGTCTCCAACAGTCCCTGACGAACCGTCACATCACCGGCGTGCACCAGGAAGGAGGCGAGCATGACGACGTCGAAGCGCTCACCGAGGTCCAGTTGCTCGATCGGGCTGCGCACCGTGCGGACGTCCCCGCGGACCCGGGCCAGCATGGCGGCGGACTCGTCCACGGCCGTCACGTTGAAGCCGCGGTCGGTCAGGGGGTGCGTCATCCGTCCTACACCGCAGCCCAGTTCGAGGATGCGCGCGCCGGGCGGCACGGCCGCCTCGATCACGTCCGGGGCGTTGCCCGCGGGGAGTCGGCTCCACACCTCGACGGCGCAGCCGTCCGGGGTGATCGCGCCCTCGCCCGTTCCGTCGTAGCCCTCGCGTCGGTCGTAGGTCATGCGCTTCATCCGAACACGGACGGGCGCGCGGGGGGAAGAGGGCGTCGCCAGAAGGGCTTGCGAGATACCCCAGGGGGGTATAACGTCGATCACCGACGGAGCGAGGGAAGCGGCGCCTTACGGGCGTCGGGGCAAGCGGAGGACGACATGGCACACCCCGCACAGCACGAGCATCACGAGCACCACGAGCACCACGAGCACCATGGTCACGACGAGCAGCGCGAGCACCATGAACGGCACGACCGGCACGGGCACGGTCACCAGGGGCAGGGTGCGCACGACCACCATCACGCCGCCGTCGGCGGAGGTGGGACGAGCTGGCGGACGGCCGCGCAGGCGACCCTGCACTGCCTCACCGGTTGCGCCATCGGCGAGATTCTCGGCATGGTGCTCGGCACCGCCTTCGGCCTGCACAACGGCGCGACCGTGGTGGTTTCGATCCTGCTGGCCTTCGTCTTCGGCTACGCGCTGACCATGCGCGGCGTGCTGAAGGCCGGCCTGGACGTCGGTGCCGCGGTGAAGGTCGCGCTGGCCGCCGACACCGTGTCGATCCTGGTGATGGAACTGATCGACAACACCGTGATGGTCACCGTCCCCGGGGCGATGGACGCCGGCCTCGGTGACCTGCTGTTCTGGGTGTCGCTGGCGGGTTCGCTCGTCCTGGCCTTCGGGCTGACCGTCCCGGTCAACAGGTGGATGATCGGCCGGGGACGCGGCCATGCCGTGGTCCACGCCTACCACCAGCACTGACCGCGCACCCGACGGCGCCGATCGCACTCCGGAGCACGCGCCGGAGACGCCCGCCCGCTGCCCGTACCGACCGATCGACGGCCGGTACGGGCAGTCGCGCGTTCCGGTGTGCCCGCTACTCCTTTCCGCCCTCCAGCTCCGCCAACGTCGCGTGCAGCCAGCCGAGTTCGGCCTCGGTGGTGGCGCGGGCGATCAGCAGCTGACCGCGCCGGAAGGGGTCGGAGAACTCCTCGGCGCCCATCGGGCGGTCGCCGTCGTAGAAGAAGCTCGCCGGCTCGGAGAGGAACGCCAGCCGGCGGCGGAGCACGGCCGCCTGGGCAGCGGGGTCATCGAGGTGGCGCAGGAAGGCGAGCAGGGTGAACCAGCGGTTCTCGTCGCTGATGTCCAGCTGCTCGGGCTCGCGCAGCTGGTCGAGCAGTGCGGCGCGGCCGGCCTCGGTGAGGTGCAGGGTGTGCCGGGGTGCGGCGGCGCTGCCGGGCTCGGGCTGGCGGACCAGGAGCCCGGCGGTCTCAAGGCGCTTGATCGCGGGGTAGAGCGTGCCGTCGCTGATCGGCTGGACGTGCCCGGAGAGCGCGGAGAGGTGGCGGCGCAGCTCGTAGCCGTGCAAGGGCCGGTCGTGCAGGAACCCGAGGATCGCGAGCTTGAACATGGGCCCACCTTCTCACGGCCATCCCTCGATCCATGGGTATATCGAATGCGAGATACCTCGGCAGCGAGGTATGGTCTCGGCGTTCCCGGGAGTCCCCGGTGTTCTCCTGGAAGAGGAGTCCGTGCGATGCGCCACGCCCCCGTCACCCCCAACGGCGACCTGATCCGCTGGGTCGAACTGCCCGGCGCCGAGCCCGCCCGGCTCTACCTGCACGGTCTGGGCGCCACCTCGCCCGTCTACTTCGCCGCAGCCGCCGCCCACCCGCTGCTCGCCGGGCGCCGCTCGCTGCTGATGGACCTGCTGGGCTTCGGCATCAGCGACCGCCCGACGGACTTCGGGTACACGCTGGAGGAGCACGCCGACGCGGTCGCGGCGGCGGTGCGGGCGGCCGGGCCGAGCAGGGTCGAGGTGATCGGCCACAGCATGGGCGGCGCCGTCGCGATCGTCCTCGCCCACCGGCACCCCGGGCTGGTCTCGCGGCTCGTCCTGGTGGACGCCAACCTGGATCCGATCGCGCCCGACCGTCAGCGGATCGGCAGCAGCGGCATCGCGGGCTACACCGAGGCGGAGTTCCTGGCCGGCGGCCGCGCCGAGGTGGCCGAACGGGTCGGCCCGTTCTGGTGGTCCACGATGCGGCTGGCCGGCCCGGAAGCGCTCCACCGCAGCGCCCGCCACCTCGCCCGCGCGACGACCCCGACCATGCGCGAGCTGCTGCTCGGCCTCGACCTTCCGCGCACCTTCCTCCACCCCGCGGCGGACGGCGAGCCGATGGGTGCGGACGGACTCCGGGCGGCGGGCGTGCGGGTGGTCGCCGTCCCGGACTGCGGGCACAACATCATGCTCGACAATCCGGACGGCTTCGCCTCCGCGGCGGCGGCGGGGCTCGGCCCGGCCTGACCCTGGCCGGCGCGGCCGGGCGGTGGGCGTCGGCCCCGGCAGGCCCGCCCTGGGCTGACCCTGGCTGCCCGTGACACCGCCCGGGGACACCGCGCGGGACACCGTCCGAGACGCCGGCCCGCGCGACCGATCGCCGATCTGCTGGGTGAATTGACGAAGCATCAAGTTCCGCCGGGCCTGCGGACGTTGACGGACGTGGCGGCGCGAGTGTCTTAGCGCGCCGCGACGGCCGTCGCGGCCCTCGACCACCCGGACGAGCGCCGCCTGCTCGCCGACTGCGCCGCCGCCCTCCGCGCGGTGCGCGCCGAACCCGGGGACCGGCTGCACCACTGGGACCTCCACTACGGCAACGTCCTCGCCCCGCTCCCGGGCAGCGGCCACGGCTCCTGGCCGGCCATCGACCCCAGGCCGCTCGCCGGGCATCCCGGCTTCGAGCTGCTTCCGGCGCTGCGCGACCGCTGGGACGACGCGCTGGCCACCGGATACCTCGCAGGGGCGCTGCGGCGGCGCTTCGACCTCCTGACGGAGGCGCTGGAGCTGGACCGCGAGGTCGCGGCAGTCTGGACGCCCGCCCGGGTGCTGCAGGACGCGGCCTGGGCGGCAGAGGAGGGCGGGACCACGCTGGACCCGGCCCAACGGGCCATCGCCGACGTGCTGTTGGGGGGCTGATCGGCGGCGGTCAAGTGCCGATCAGCGCCGGTGGGTACCGAGGAACGCCGTCAACGCTCCCGCAGCGGCACGAACCGTACCGGCGTTCCCGGTCGGGCCTGCGCAGCGGCCGCGAGGTCGGCGGCCGGGACGACACCGATCACCGGATAGCCGCCGGTGGTCGGGTGGTCGGCCAGGAAGACCACCGGCTGCCCGTCCGGCGGAATCTGCACCGCGCCCGACACCATGCCCTCGCTGGGCAGTTCACCGTCCCGGGCCCGGGCGACCGCCGGGCCCTCGGTGCGCAGCCCGACCCGGTTGCTAGTCGAGGAGACCCGGTACCCGTCGCGGCCCAGCCGGGCCACCGCCTCCGCCGTGAACCAGTCCGCGCGGGGGCCGAGCCGCAGCCGTAGCACCAGTTCGGCCGGGGGAGCGGGCAGCGGTACCAGCTCGGCCCGGGCCCGGTACGGGGGCGGGGCGCCGACCGGCAGCCGGTCGTCGGCGGCCAGCGGAGCCGGCCCGAGGCCGGAGAGCAGGTCCGCCGAGCGGCTGCCGAGCACCGGAGGGACGGCGATCCCGCCGGCCACCGCCAGGTAGCCGCGCACCCCGTCCGTCGCCGTCCCCACCTCGACCACCGCGCCGTCCGGCACCACGACCGGCGCGCCCCACGCCGCCGGCCGCCCGTCCACCCGGACGGGCGCGGGTGCGCCGGTGACGGCGACCACCACCGTCCCGACGGCCCGCAGCGCGACCCCGCCGAGCGTGGTCTCCAGCCCGGCGGCCCCCGGCTCGTTGCCGACCAGCCGGTTCGCCGCCCGCAGGGCCGGCCCGTCCAGCGCCCCGGCCCTGGGCACGCCGAGGTGGGCGACCCCGCGCCGTCCGAGGTCCTGAACCGTGGTCAGCGGCCCGGGCCGCACCACCACCAGCTCGCTCATCGCGCTCTCCTCCCGTCGGCCGCCGGGGCTCCGAACGGCACTCCGCCCGTCAGCCCGCCCATCGTCCCGGTCATCGGGCCGAGGCGGTGCTGTGTCGCCGGGCCGAGGCGGTGCTGTGTCGCCGGGCCGAGGCGGTGCTGTGTCGCCGGGCCGAGGCCGCGCGGCGTCGTCGGGCCGAGGCCGCGCCGCGTCGTCGGGCCGAGGCCGGCGGGGAGCCCGATCCCGTCCGGAGCCCGCCGAGCACACCGCCCGGAGGGGAGCCGGTGTCGCGCCCCTGACCCGCTCACGCGCGCTGCGCCGTGAAGCGGACCCGGACGCCCGGCGCCAGCAGCGACGGAGGTTCCCGGCCGGTGTCCCAGAGCGCGAGCGCCGTGCGGCCGATGAGCTGCCAGCCGCCGGGGGATGGGTGCGGATAGACCCCGGTGTACAGGCCGGCCAGGGCGACCGAGCCGACCGGGACGGAGCTGCGCGGGGTGGCCCGGCGCGGGACCTCGTACCGCGCGGGCAGCCCGGTGAGGTAGCCGAAGCCGGGGGCAAAGCCGCAGAAGGCGACCACGTACTCGGGCTCGGTGTGGATCCGGACGGCCGCCTCCTCGGACACCTCCCACAGCGCGGCGACCTCGGCCAGGTCGGCGCCGTCGTACACGGTCGGGACCTCCAGCACCGGTCCACCCCCCGCCCCGGCCGCCCCGGCCACCGTCGGACGGGCGGTGCGCAGCAGCCGCACCACGGCGTCGACGTCCGCGACGCCGTCCAGCAGCACCGTGCGGGCGGCCGGCACCAGCTCCTCGACCTCGCCGAGCGTGCCCGCCTCCCGCTGTTCGCGCAGCCATCCGTACAGGGACGTGACCTCGGCCGTCCCGGGCAGCTCGATCAGCAACGCCCGCTCGCCGACCCGCCGCACCGGCCCCGGCTGCTGCCCCGACCCGGCCGACCGCGCGGCGTCAGGCCGTGACCCGGCGCCATCACCCGCGCCGGAATCGGAGCCGCCGGCCGTCACGTGAACGCCTCCACCCGGACCTCGGCCGAGGCGAGGGCGCCGCGCACCCGCCAGGCGAGCTGGGCGGCGCCGGGGGTGTCGCCGTGGACGCAGAGCGATCGGGCCTCGACGGTGATCCGGTCGCCCCCGACGGCCTCCACCACGCCGTCCCGGGCGATGTCGACCGCGCGGGTGATCACCGCCTCGGGGTCGTGCACCACCGCGCCGGGTTCGCGGCGCGGGACGAGGGTGCCGGTGCGGGTGTACGCCCGGTCGGCGAAGGCCTCGGCGACCACGGGCAGTCCGACGCCCTCGGCGACCTGGAGCAGCCGGGAGCCGGGAAGTCCGAGGACGGGCAGCGGTCCGTCGCAGACCGCGCCGGCCCGCAGCACGCCGGCCACCACGGCCTCGGCCTGGTCGGAGTCGGCGACCACCCGGTTGTAGAGGGCGCCGTGCGGTTTGACGTAGGAGACCTTCGAGCCGGCGGCGCGGGCGAAGACCTGGAGGGCGCCGATCTGGTACGCGATCTCGTCGGCGAGCTCTTCCGGGGGGACGTCCATCGCGCGGCGGCCGAAGCCGGCGAGGTCGCGGTAGGAGACCTGGGCGCCGATCCGGACGCCGCGCTCGGCGGCGAGTGCGCAGACCCGGCGCATCGTCGAGGGGTCTCCGGCGTGGAAGCCGCAGGCGACGTTGGCGCTGGTCACCACCGACAGCAGGGCCTCGTCGTCGGTCAGCGTCCAGCGTCCGAACCCCTCGCCGAGGTCCGCATTGAGATCGATCACCGCATCGGCCACGCCCGTCCGCCTCCCAGCAGCTGTTGAGCCAGATGGTAGGGCCTGCGGGTGAAGGCCGTTGTCCGTGACCCGGGCCCCGCCGGGCCCGGGGCGTGCGACCGGTCCCGCACGCCCCGGGGCGGCGCCACACGGGGCCTGCGGGCCGGGCCGACTCAGTGCGCGGGCTGCGGTTCCCGGAAGGAACGTTCCAGCGGACGCAGGGCTCGCAGCACGATCAGCAGCGGGATGACGCCGAAGACTCCGAACGACATGTCGATGAATCGCCACACCAGCGGGATGCCCCGGAGCGGCCCGCAGATCAGGGCCAGGGGGATGACGGCCCCGCAGGCGAGCGCGGCCCAGCGGATCACCCAGATGTTGCGGACCGGGTCCTTGAGCGGCCCCCAGAAGGCGGCGCCGATCACCAGGTGGGCGAAGGCCAGCCAGTCGGTGCCGTAGGCCAGGAAGGGGTAGCGCTCGTCGGTTTCGGCGATGCCCGCGTGGACCCGCTCGAACCAGGCCGTCGCGGCGGGGAAGTGGTCGGCCAGCGGGGCCGCCGGGCCGGTCGTGAATTCGACCAGCAGGCGGGTCTCCGTCTCCAGCGGGAACGCGGTCAGGCCACTGAGCACCAGGCAGACCAGGAAGAACCACAGCCAACGCCGGACCTTGCGAAGGACGGCCGCGGGGTCGTCGTCCACCTTGCGAAGGACGGCCCCGGGGTCGTCGTCCGTCTCGTACACCTCTGCACCTCCGAATTGCAGGCGGAGCCTTGTCCCGTCTGCGCGGAACCGACTCTAGACCCTCCTTTTGAACATGTTCAACTCGCCCTGTGGTGGACCCGCGGGAGTCCCGAGGCGTCCGGAAACGCGAAGGTGCCCGGGTGCCGAGGCACCCGGGCACCGACGGTGGGTCGCTACGCCGTGTAGGTGTACGTCACCGGGGCGCTGGTCCCGCCCGCCGTGGTGACCGTGACGTCCGCCGGGCCCGTCCGGGAGCCCGCCGGAGCGGTGGCCGTGCAGAAGGACGGGCCGCAGGAGACGTGCGTGGCCGGGACCCCGCCGAACGCGACCGTCCCGTACGTGAGGTTGCTGCCGATCACGTTCACCCGGGTGCCGCCGGCGACCGGGCCACTGGCCGGGCTCAGGCTGGTGACCGCCGGCGCGGGCGGGGCCGGGGGAGCGGCGCCCGTGTAGTCGAAGCCGGCCGGTGCGGCAGCGGTGCCGCCGGGCGTCGCCACGCTGACCAGGGCGCTGCCCGAGCCGCCCGGCGTGGTCACCGTGCAGGCGGTGTCGGTGCAGGTGCCGGGCGCCGGGACGCCGCCGACCAGCACCATGCCGTGGGCGAGGTTGCTGCCGCTGACGGTCACCGCGGTGCCGCCGGTGCCCGGCCCGGTGGTGGTGTCGAGGCCGGTGACGCTCGGGGCGGCCTGGGCGGTCGCCGGCAGGTAGCCGCCGGTGCCGAGGTCGTAGCGGGAGACGTGGCCGGTCGGGTCGGTGTCGTTCGGGTTGGCGGCCGTCACCGTGATCACGCCGGCGATCGGCACGCCGGGTGTGGTGCGCAGGTTGAGCTTCATGAACTCGCTCTTCCCGACCACCCGGGTGCCG
Organism: Kitasatospora sp. NPDC097691; assembly: GCF_040302665.1. Classification (NCBI taxonomy): domain Bacteria; kingdom Bacillati; phylum Actinomycetota; class Actinomycetes; order Kitasatosporales; family Streptomycetaceae; genus Kitasatospora; species Kitasatospora sp. NPDC097691. The sequence continues at coordinate 22,506 of NZ_JBEORY010000064.1, forward strand.
GTGAGGACGGCCTCCAGGTGGCGGCCGTCCGGCGAGAGCGTCTCGGTGAAGGTGTAGTCGTACGGCGTGGAGTAGAACATCGCGCCGTCGGTGGTGACACCCGGCGGCAGGTCGACGGTGAAGTGGGTCGGGCCGGTCAGGTCCGCGGTGCCGGCGGACACCCAGCTCGCCGACATGGTGCCGGTGGTGAAGAAGCCGCCGGGGTAGTTCCCGGACTGCGAGACGGTCACGTGCTGCGCGGAGGTCGACGCCGTGGCGGTCGGTGCCTTGGGGGCCGGTGCCTTGGGGGCCGGAGCCTTGGCGCTCGGTGCCTTGGGGGCCGCGGCTGCGGCGGCGCCGGCGGTGAGGACGGCACCGGTGGTGAGGGTGGTCACGGACAGCGCGACGGCGAGGCCCGCTTTGGCCAGTCGGGTGATCATAGGTCGATCATCACCGAACCATTGCGCCGCCCTCACGGGTTTCTCGAATGCCGGTTCGAGAATGGCGGAATACCGTCGAAACCGCGTTCTGAAAACGATCCCCGGACCGCCGCCCACCTGCCGCTCCGTCCGGCCACAAGGTCCGTTTCGGTCGATGTCGGTGCGAACCTCTAATCTTGTCCTCCGTGACCGCCATCGCAGACCCGCCCACCGAGCCCGGCATCCGTCCGTCCGCCGGCCCGGCCGTCGCGCGCCCCGCGCCCGGCCCCGCCGCCGACGAGGGACTGGCCCGCCGGCTCAAGGCGCTGGCCTGCACCGCCCCGCTGCACGACCTGGACAACCGCAAGGTCAACCTGGCCGGCGAGTACGGCGGCTACGCGATGGCCGAGGTCGGCCTCGCCGCGATCGACCTGGTCACGCTGAACATGGACTTCGACACCGGGGCCGACCGCGACACCGTCCTCGCCCGCCTGCTGCCCCGGGTCGCCGCCCAGGCCGCCGGCCGTCCCGCCGCCGAGTACGAGCGGGTCGCCCGCTGGGTGCTGGAGTCGCTGATCAACGTCGGCAGCGTCGACCGCGGCTTCCGCGCCGTCTACGGCACCTTCGGCGCGGACGGCGCGTACGTGCGCCGCGACTACGACTTCAAGCTGATCGAAGAGGTCCCCGGCCCCGACGGCGGCGTCTACCTGCGCACCACCGACGAGGCGGTCAACGTCCTGGTCGGCGCGCTCGACACCGACGTCACCTCGGCCCAGATCGCCGCCGAGGTCAAGCTGGAGGTGCTGATCCGCCGCGGCCGCCTGGCCGACGCCCAGCTCGCCGCCGAGCAGGCCCGCTACCGCACCGTCCAGTACGCCGAGACGCTGCGCCGCGCCCTCGACGCCACCCGCCGCAACGTCCGGGCCGTCGACTGGATGCGCGCCATCCCGGACCTCATCGAGGAGGCGCTGGACCACATCGCCGACCGCTACCGGCACGAGAACGCGATTCTCACCAACATCCGCAAGGCCCGCGACGAGGCCGAGGACCCGGAGCACAAGCGCCGCGCCGCCGAGCTGGTCGACATCGTCAAGGACTGCATCCGCCGCCACACCCAGCTGCAGACCCGCCTGCTGGAAGCCGGCCCGCTGTTCCGCGCCGAGCAGGACCGGCAGGCCTTCGCCACCCCCGGCGCCCGCAGCGGCATCGACCTGTACGGGCAGCTGCTCGCCCCGGTGCTGCGGCTGCCGGTGGAGCAGGCCGTCCGCCCGACCGGCGCCTTCTTCGCCCGCGGCGTCGGCCTGCGCACCCCGGTCTCGGTCCGGGTCGCCGACCTGGTCGACCTGCTGCTCACCCCGCCGGTCGAGCGCGAGCACCTCGGCGCCGAGCTGCCCGACCCGGACCTGGTCGCCACCCCGGACGACAGCCGGTTCTCGGAGGCCCAGCTGGAGGCCGCGCTGGTCCTGCTCGACCTGCCCCCGGACGCCCCCCGCCGACTCTCCGGCCTGCTCGCCGACGCCCGCAAGCAGGACCCGGACCTGCCCTACCTGGTCGCCCTGCTCGCCGTGCACGCCGCCAGCCCACCGGTCGGCACCGCCTACCGCCAGGGCGAGGAGCGGCTGCTCTTCGCCGTGGACGACGGCACCCCGCTGCACGATCCGGAGTTCGGCGGCGCCGACCTGATCGTCGGCAGCGCCCTGCTCGACGCGGTCGGCATGGCCGCCGACCGCAAGGACGCCGGCTGACCGGCCGGACGGCGCCACCGGACCGCGCCACGGGACCGCGTCACGGGAACGCCCGGACGCCCGAACGTGACGCACCACCGGAACGCCCGCCGTGACGCACCACCCGAACCCCCGAACGTGACGCCCCACCGGAACCCCCGAACGTGACGACCCACCCGAACACCCGCAGCAACAGCCCCGAGGAGCACCGCCCGTGACGACCCACCACGACACGTCCTGGGCGACCGAGACCGAACCGGCCGCCCCCGCGCCGATCACCCCGGCCGACGTCGCCGACGCCGCCCGGCTGGTCTCCTTCGGCCTCCAGGCCAAGCTGCTGCCCGCCCGCGACGTCGAGTACGCCGAACTCGTGCGCCGCCACCGCGAGGACCCGCCGTTCGCCCGGCTCGCCGACGCCATCGCCACCGGCATGGGCCTGGTCGTCCTGGAGGTCTCGCCGCGCGCCGGCATGGCCGTGGCCGCCGCCGAGGACTCGCTCTTCGCCGTCCGGATGGGCGACTACTCGCGCCGCGCCGCCTCCGAGTCCACCGACCGCTTCCTGCACGGCCTGGCCCACCTGGCCGTCGCCGCGATGGCCTTCCCCCGCCCCGAGGACCTCGCCGACGACACCTACCTCGGCCGGATCACCGTCAACGGCGTCGACTCCTTCGTCCGCCAGGCCTGCCGCCGCCTGGAGGAGCAGGCCGACGTCGAGGGCGCCAACACCGACCCGCAGTCCGACGCCCCCGGCCTGGAGGCCGCCTGGCGGGTCTGGGCCCGGCGCACCGCCACCGGCGCCACCAAGGACGCCCGCCGGCTCTCCGGCTCCACCATCGGCATCGTCGCCAAGGCCGTGATGTTCCTGGTCGACTCCGGCTTCCTGCAGAAGGTCTCCGACGACTCCGGCGGCACCTACCGCACCACCGCCCGCTACCAGCTCCAGGTCCGCGACCTGGCCGGCAGCGCGGCCATGGCCGAACTGCTCGACCTGGGTGTCGTCCCGGTCTCCGACGGCACCGCCAGCCTGCTGCCGCCGGACACCTCCGACGAGCTGGTCGCCGACGCAGGCCTGCCGTTCCACTCGCTCTGACAACCCCATAGACGCACCCCACAGACGCACGGAGAACCGCCGCACATGTACGAGCTCAACCGGGTCCGCCTCTACTCGATCGGACCGGCCGGCGCCCGCTACGCCGACACGGTGCTCGACCTGCGCGGCGTCGGCGAGCCGGTCGCCGACCCGGCCCCGCAGCAGATCGGCCTGTTCGGCGAGGACACCGACGGCCCGGTCCGACGCCCAGCCCCCGCCGGCGTGCTCTTCCTGGAGAACGGCGGCGGCAAGTCCGTCCTGCTCAAGCTGATCTTCTCGGTCATGCTCCCCGGCCACCGCAACACCCTCGGCGGCGCCAGCTCCGGCGTGCTGCGCAAGTTCCTGCTCGCCGACGACTGCGGCCACGTCGCCCTGGAGTGGCAGCACACCGTCACCGGCGAACTGATCGTGGTCGGCAAGGTCAGCGAGTGGCGCGGCCGCCAGGTCTCCTCCGACCCGCGCAAGTTCGCCGAGACCTGGTACTCCTTCCGCCCCGGCCCCGGCCTCACCCTCGACTCCCTGCCGGTCGCCGAGCGGATCAGCCTGGCCGGCGACCAGAAGGCCCGCGGCCGCCGCCGCACCATGAAGGGCTTCCGCGACGCCCTCACCGAGGCCGGCAAGGCCCACCCCCACCTCGACCTGGTCTTCGAGGACGGCCACGACCGCTGGACCGAGCACCTCGGCGAACTCGGCCTCGACCCCGAACTCTTCCGCTACCAGCGCGAGATGAACGCCGACGAGGGCGAAGCGGCCGGCCTCTTCGCGGTCAAGCACGACAGCGACTTCACCGACCTCCTGCTGCGCGCCGTCACCGACACCCGGGACACCGACGGCCTCGCCGACCTCGTCCACGGCTTCGCCGCCAAGCTCGGCCGCCGCTCCGAACTCACCGCCGAACGCGACTTCACCGCCGGCTCGCTCGACCTGCTGGAGCGCATCGCCGAGGCCACCACCGCCCGCGAGACCGTCCGCGAGACCCACCGCACCGCCGAGCGCCGAACCCGCCGCCTCGCCCACGCCCTCACCTCCCGGGCCGGCGCCGAACGCGACCGCGCCCAGGACCTCGCCATCGAGGTCGCGGCCGCCGCGAGCGCCGTCACCGCCGCCGAGTCCGACCGCACCCGGCACACCCTCATCACCGACGAACTCACCTACCGGCACGCCACCCTGAGCCTCGCTGCGGCCACCGCCGAAGCCGCCGCGCTGCGCCGGGAGCTGATCGACGCCCGCACCCTGCACTCCGCCTGGCAGGCCGCCGAGGCGGTGCTCCGCCAGCGCGCCGCCGCCGACCGGGTCACCCGGGTCGCCGCCGCCATCCGCGAGGCCGAACTGGACGCCGCCCCGGCGCTCGCCGCCCGCGCCCGCGCCGCGACCGCCCTCGCCCGCGCCCTGGAGGTCGCCGCCGCGGCCGTCGAGTCCCGCGCCGACACCGAGGAGCAGCGCGCGGGCGAACTCCAGAAGGACGGCGCCAAGGCGCAGTCCGACGCCACCGAGGCCGCCACCGCGGCCCAGAAGGCCCGCAGCGAGGCCGAGCACCTGCGCCAGCGCCTCGCCGAGGTCGAGCAGGAGACCGAAGCCGCCGTCGCGGCCGGCTTCATCGACGCCGACGGCGACGTGGACCCGGCCCGCGCCGCGCTGCACGCCGCCGATGTCGAGAAGGCCGCCACCGCCGCACTCGCCCAGGCCCGTACGGCCGCCGAGGCCTGCGCCGCCCGGCTGCGCGAGGCCGCCGCCGCCACCTCGCGCGCCGAACTCGCCGCCGAGCGCGCCGGCGACGCCCGCAAGGCCGCCGCCCGGTCCCTGGCCGGCGAGCAGCGCACCGCCGCCCTGCTCGCCACCGAGCAGCGCCTCGCCGACCTGCTCTCCCTCACCCCGTACCAGGACGACGCCGAGGAGGACGCCGGCTTCCTCACCCCCGCCGTCCTCGACCGCAACGCCGAGTACCTGCGCGAACTCCTCGACGAGGCCATCGCCACCGCCGAGCGCACCCTGTTCGACCTTCGGACGGCCGCCGCCGACGACTCCCGCATCCTCGCCGCCCTCGGCGACGGCGGTCTGCTGCCGCCCGGCCCGGACGTCCTCGCGACCGTCGAGTACCTCGCCGAGCACGGCATCCCGGCCCTGCCCGGCTGGCGCTACCTCGCCCAGTCCGTCGACCCGGCCGACCACGACGCGATCCTCGCCGCCCGCCCCGAACTCGTCGACGGCGTCGTCGTCACCGACCCGTCCTCGCTGGAGCGCGCCCGCGAGGCCCTGCAGTCCGCCGCCCTGCTGCCGCGCTCCACCGTGGCCGTCGGCGCCGCCGCCTCCCTGATCGCCCCCATCACCGACGAGCCCGCCTTCTTCCTCGTGCCGCCGAACCCGGCCATGCACGACGAGTCCGCCGCCGACGGCGAACGCCGCGAGCTGCGCGCCCGGGCGAGCGCCCGCGAGGAGCACATCCGCGAGCTCGCCGGCCGCCTCGGCGCCGACCGCGCCCTCGCCGCCCGCCTCGCCTCGTGGCACGCCAGCTGCCCGCCCGGCACCCTCGCCGAACTCGCCGCCGCCGCCGAGGCCGCCCGCGAGCACGCCGAGCAGTCCGCCGCCGCCCTGGCCACGCTGCGCGCCGACCACGACGAGGCCGAGACCGACCACGCCGCCGCCGCCTCCGCCCACGAGGAGCACCGCGAGGCCGCCCAGCGCGCCCGCCGCCGCGCCGACGCCCTCTCCGGCCTCGCCTTCCGCCTGCGCGAGCGCACCAACTGGGCCCGCCGCCAGCGCGAACTCGCCGAGGACGTCGCCGAGTGCGACCGCCGCCAGGCCCTGTGCGCCGACCGCGCCCGCACCTGCGACGAGGACCGCCGCGCCGCCCAGCGCGCCGCCGACGACGCCCGCCGGACGACCCGCGCGCTGCGCGCCGAACGCGCCGAGATCCCCGCCGCAGAGCAGACCGACGACCCGGCCGACACCGCCCCCGCCGCGCTGCCCGCCCTGCGCGAGGCCTACCGTGCCGCCTCCCAGCTGTACGAGAAGGTCGGCGTCGGCGCCGACCTGCGCGCCGAACAGGCCCGCGCCGAGGGCGACGAGGCCGCCGCCGCGGCCGAACTCGACCGCCTCACCAACAAGGTGCGCACCCGCGCCGAGGAACTCCTCGGCAGCCCCGACGGTGCCGACGGACCGGCCCGCCAGGCCGCCGCCGCCCGCGCCGAGGAACTGGTCGCCACCATCGAGGCCCGCTCCGCCACCGCCAGCGAGCAGCTCGGCCGACTGCGCGGCGACGCCGAGCGCTCCGCCCCCACCGACGGCGAGGCGCACACCGAGCTGCCCGAGGACCTCGTCCCCACCGACCCGGAGCACGCCCAGGCCCTGCTGCGCACCGCCACCAGCCGCCTCGCCGAACGCCGCGAGGCCCTGGACGACGCCCGCACCGCGCACGCCGACCTGCAGCGCACCTTCGACACCGCCCAGTCCGCCGCCGCCGACTTCGACGAGCTGGCCGGCCAGCTGCGCGACGGCCTGCGCGACCACCAGGAGGACCCGGACGACCCGGTCGAGCCGTACCTCGGCTCCCTCGCCGAGGCCCGCAACGGCGCGACCGACGCCCGCCGCAGCCTGCGCACCGCCGCCGGCGAGCTGTCCAGCGCCGAACTCGCCGTCCGCGACGCCGCCGACGCCCTCGTCCGGCACGCCAACGCTGCCCGCTACGAGGCCGTCCGCACCCCCGCCCGCCAGCAGATCCGCGAACTGCCCGCCTCGGCACTGCCCGAGCACGCCGCCGCCTGGGCCGCCGCCTTCGCGCCCCGACTGCGGGTGCTCACCGACGAGCTCGCCCAGCTGGAGAAGAACCGCGGCTCGATCGTGGACCGCCTGCGCGGCCTGGTCGAGTCCTCGCTCACCACCCTGCGCGCCGCCCAGCGGCTGTCCCGGCTGCCCGAGGGACTGGGCGAGTGGTCCGGCCAGGAGTTCCTCCGGATCCGCTTCGAGGACCCGGACCACGCCACCCTGGTCGAGCGCCTCGGCGAGGTCATCGACGAGGCCACCCGCGCCGCCGTCAAGAAGAACAGCGACCTGCGCCGCGACGGCATGTCCCTGCTGCTGCGCGGGGTCGCCGCCGCGATCGGCCCCAAGGGCGTCAGCGTCGAGATCCTCAAGCCGGACGCGGTGCTGCGCGCCGAGCGGGTCGGCGTCGGCCAGATGTCCGACGTCTTCTCCGGCGGCCAGCTGCTCACCGCGGCGATCGCGCTCTACTGCACGATGGCCGCGCTGCGCGCCAACGACCGCGGCCAGTCCCAGCTGCGGCACGCCGGCACGCTGTTCCTGGACAACCCGATCGGCCGCGCCAACGCCACCTACCTGCTGGAGCTCCAGCGCGCCGTCGCCGACGCGCTCGGCGTCCAGCTCATCTACACCACCGGCCTGTTCGACACCACCGCGCTCGCCGAGTTCCCGCTGGTGATCCGTCTGCGCAACGACGCCGACCTGCGGGCCGGCCTCAAGTACATCTCGGTCGAGGAGCACCTGCGCCCCGGCCTGCCCGCCGCGCAGGACCCGGACGGCCCGACCGTCCACGGCGAGATCACCGCCACCCGGATGTTCAAGCGCCCTGCGGAGGTTCCTGCCCAGCCGTGAACTGACTAGCGTGATCGGCATGCTGACGATCGCGCACCTCAGTGACATCCACCTCGGCCAGGACCACCGCCGGGACCGCGGCAAGCGGGCCCGGCGGCGGGCCGAGCAGGTGATGGCGTACCTCAACGCCCTGCCCGGCCCGCTGGACGCGGTGGTGGCCACCGGCGACCTCGCCGACCACGGCCTGACCGCCGAGTACGAGCAGGTGGCCAAGGTGCTGACGTCCCGGCACCCGGTGCTCACCTGCCCCGGCAACCACGACGCGCGAGGCCCGTACCGGGAGGTGCTGCTCGGCGAGGCGCCGGGGGAGGGGCGTACGGCGGGCCCGATCAACCGCCTGCACGAACTCCCCGGCGCCGACGTGCTGATGCTCGACTCGTCCGTACCCGGGCAGCACGACGGCCTGCTGGACGAGGAGACGCTGGACTGGCTGGACACCCGGCTCGCGGAAGGGCGCACCGAGTTGCCCGCCCTGGTTGCCTTCCACCACCCGCCGGTCGAACTGCACATACCGATGGTCGACGGGATCCGCCAGTTCGGCGAGGTGCGCCTGGCGCGGGTGCTGCGCCGGCACCCCCGGGTGGCCGCCCTGCTCTGCGGTCACTCCCACACTCCCGCCGCGACCACCTTCGCCGGACTGCCGGTGCTGGTCGCGCCCGGCGTGGTGTCCACCATCACCCTGCCCTGCGAGGGCGGGCGCGGCATCTCCTTCGACCACCCGCCGATGCTCGCCTTCCACGTCCTGGACGGGGACGCCCGGATCACCACCCACTACCGGGTCGTGCCGGTCGACTAGCCCCTCGACCGGCCGGGGACCGCCGTGAGTCGGACGGGCGGGGCGGTGGAGACCGGGTGCTCCGCGGGGGCGTGCCGGGCGGGCGCGGCCACGTCGTCGACCGCGCCGGCCACTGTCGGCCCGTCCCGCCGTGTCACGGCCGCGGGGCCGACACCCGTGGCTGGTGCGGCGGTTGTTGCGGCCGCTGCTGGGGTTGCTGGTACACCGACTGGTTCGGCTGTTGCGGGGCCGAGGCGCCGGGCCGGGGGAAGGGCCGGGCGGCCAACGGCTCGGGCGGCGGCATCCTGCTGCCCGCCATCGGGTGCGCCGATCCCGGTGTCCGGATCCGCTGCGCCGCGATCTGGCGGGAGATCAGGATTTCCAGCAGGCACCACATGGTGGCGAACACCCCCAGCCCCATGGCCATCAGTGCGGGTGTCAGCATCCAACTGCCCGCGTACGAGGCCAACGTCGCGACGACCACGCCCACCAGGGTGAAGGCGAGGGAGAGCACCGCCCGGACTGCGGCGGCGCGCACCTCGTCGGGCAGGCGGCGACGGCGGCGTGGCACGGACATCGGGCGACCCCCAGGCGCGGACTTCGGTGACGGTACGGACCGGGCGCACACGAAATGCGCCCCCAAGGCTCACTCTGCCCCGCCGAACCGGGACTATGCGTCCGAAACCACCGAACTGCCGTCAAATCGTGCCATCCGGGAAACGGCCGCGAGGAGGCTCGGCCCACCTGCCCGCTCAGCCCAGCTGCTGGTTGAGCTCCTCCATGGCGCCCGTGACGATCGTCCGCATCGCCTGCTCGGCCTCCTCGGCGTGGCCCGAGCAGATCGCGTCGGCGACCTCGCGGTGCAGCCGGATCGCGTAAGGCTCCGGCTGATGGGGCATCAGATGGTACTCGGTCCGCCCGGTGAGCACCGCCCCCACGGTGTCCCCGAGGTGGGCGAACATCTCGTTGCCGGAGGCGCGCAGCACCACGGCGTGGAAGGCGATGTCGTGCCGGAGGAAGGTGGTCAGGTCGGCGTCGCGCGCGGTGACCGTCAACTCCACGGCCAGTGAGCTGAGTTCGCGCCGGTCGTCATCGGTGGCGTGGACGGCGGCGAGTGCCGCCGCGGCCGGCTCGACGGCCATCCGCAGCGAACCGAGCGAGCGCAGCTGGGCGGGCCGGTCGGCCCCGGCCAGGCGCCAGCGGATCACCATCGGATCGAAGACGTCCCAGAGCGACTTCGGCAGCACGGTGATCCCGACCCGGCGCCGGGACGCCACCATGCGCATCCCCTCCAGGATCCGCACCGCCTCGCGGACGACCGTCCGGGACACCCCGAACCGGTCCTCCAGCTCCTCGCCGCGCAGTACCGAACCCTCGGGAACCTCCCCGGATGCGATCGCCGGCCCGAGCTCGTCAAGCAGCCGCCCGGGCAGCCCCTGGATCTCCATCCGCCCAGCCTAGACGTTCGGCCCGCGGGCGACCGCGCCGCCCTGCGACCCAGCCCACACCTTAAAAGTATGACGATTTGGTTTCCGACACTTGAATACGTCATATCTTTGAGGCGATAGTGGCGGCCAGGCAACGAAGGAGCACCACCCATGGCTCTCAGCGTCGAGAACCACGACCGCCCCGCGGCCCCCCTCACCATCGTGGTGATGGGCGTCTCGGGCGTCGGCAAGACCACCCTGGCCCGCCGGCTGGCGGACCGCCTCGACCTCCCCTTCGCCGAGGCGGACGACTTCCACCCGGCGGCCAACATCGCCAAGATGTCGGCCGGCATCCCGCTGGACGACGAGGACCGCGCCCCCTGGCTGCGCGCCATCGGCGCCTGGCTCAAGGAGCGGACCGAGGACGGCGCCGGCGGCGTGGTCACCTGCTCGGCGCTGAAGCACCGCTACCGCGACACCCTGCGCGCGGCCTGCCCGGGTGCCTTCTTCCTGCACCTCAGCGGTGGCCACGAGCTGGTCGAGGGCCGGCTCAACCACCGCACCGGCCACTTCATGCCGTCGTCGCTGCTCGACTCGCAGTACGCCGCCCTGGAACCCCTGGGGGCGGACGAGCGCGGCACGGTCCTGGACGTGGGCCCGTCCCCCGAAGAACTCGTCGAGATGGCTGCGGCGCTGCTGCGGCCCGTCAATGGAGACCTCGCGTGAGAATTGCCCCCACCCTGCTGGCGGCCGCCCCACCGGCCCTGCCGCACACCGGCAGCGACTCCCAGCTGCTGGTCGCGGTGTTGCTCAGCATCGGTGCGATCGTCGTACTGATCACCAAGCTGAAGCTGCACCCGTTCCTCGCCCTCACGCTCGGCTCCGGCCTGCTGGCCGCCGTCGCGGGCGCTCCGTTCGACAAGCTGCTCAACAGCTTCTCCACGGGCTTCGGCGCCACCGTGGCCGGCGTCGGCCTGCTGATCGGCCTCGGCGCGATGCTCGGCAAGCTGCTCGCCGACTCCGGCGGCGCGAACATCATCGCGGACACCGTGCTCTCCCGTACCGGCACCAGGGCGCTGCCCTGGGCGATGGCGCTGATCGCGGCCGTGCTCGGCCTGCCGCTGTTCTTCGAGGTCGGTGTCGTCCTGCTGATCCCGATCGTGCTGCTGGTCGCCCGCCGCGGCAACGTGCCGCTGATGCGGGTCGGCATCCCGGCCCTGGCCGGTCTCTCGGTGCTGCACGGCCTGGTGCCCCCGCACCCCGGTCCGCTGGTCGCCGTCGACGCCCTGAAGGCCGACCTCGGCATCACCCTGGCCCTCGGCCTGCTGATCGCCGTCCCGACCCTGATCATCGCCGGCCCGCTGTTCGCGCGGGTCGCCGAGCGCTGGGTCGGACCGCTGGAGATCCCGGCCGCCACCGCCCCCGAGCAGACGGCCGAGCACGACCGCACCCCGTCCTTCGGTGCGGTGCTGGCAACCATCCTGCTGCCGGTCGTCCTGATGCTCGGCAAGGCGCTGGCCGACGTCGTGATCGACGACCCGAAGGCCATGGTCCAGCGGGTGTTCGACTTCATCGGCTCCCCGCTGATCGCCCTGCTCGCCGCGACCCTGCTCGGCATGCTGACCCTCGGCCGGGCGGCCGGCTTCGACAAGGCCCGGATCTCCGACACCGTCGGCAAGTCGCTCGGCCCGATCGCGGGCATCGTGTTCATCGTCGGCGCGGGCGGCGGCTTCAAGCAGACCCTGATCGACGTGGGCGTCGGCAACGCGGTGAGCGAGTGGTCGAGCAAGTGGCACATCTCGGCGCTGCTGCTGGGCTGGCTGATCGCCGTGCTGATCCGCCTGGCCACCGGCTCGGCGACGGTCGCCACGATCACCGCGGCGGGCATCGTCTCCCCGCTCGCCGCGAACCTGTCCTCGACCCACGCGGCCCTGCTGGTGCTCGCGATCGGGGCCGGCTCGCTGTTCTTCTCGCACGTCAACGACGCCGGCTTCTGGCTGGTGAAGGAGTACTTCGGGATGAGCGTCGGGCAGACGCTGAAGTCCTGGTCGGTGATGGAGACGGTGATCTCGGTCGTCGCCATAGCCCTGATCCTGCCGCTTAGCCTGATCATCTAGCGGTCCGCCGGCTCCACCGCAGCCGCAGCATCGCCGAGGGGCGGCACCCGTGACCGTACGGGTGCCGCCCCTTCGGCGTTCCTCAGCCCAGCAGGCCCGACAGCACCGCGGCCGTCGCCTCCAACAGCTCCTCCGCGGCCACCCCGCCCGCCGCCGTCCGGGCCAGCAGCCCCTCCCGGGCGGCCAGGATCACCGCCGCGGCCTGCCCGGCGCTCGCACCCGGGGGCACCAGCTCCGGCAGCGCCCGCTCCAGGACGTCGGCCAGCGCCCGGGCAACCGCCCGGTCGTGCGCGGAGACCTGCTCGGCCAGCCCCTCCGTCCGGGCGGCGACCAGGCGGAACTCCAGGAACAGCAGGATCCATCCGCTCTCCGCGGGCTCGACCCGCAGCAGCGCCCCGACCAGCAGCCGGGCCCGTTCCTGCGGAGCCAACTCCTCACAGGCGGCGGCGAGTTGCTCCAACTCGGTCATCCGCTGCGCCGCCTGGTCGTCGAAGAGCGCCAGCAGCAGGTCCTCCTTGCTGCCGAAGTTCGAGTAGAACGCGCCGCGGGTGTAGCCGGCGGCGGTGCAGACGTCCTCGATGCTCGTCCGTGCGAAGCCGACGGTGAGGAACAGCTCGCTCGCCGCGGCCAGCAGTCGGGCCCGGGTGTGGACACGGCGGCGGGGCGGTCGGGGAGCGGCGGCATCGGCGGGGGGTGGGTTCACAGGAGAACGATACATGGTGTATTCAGTACGAGTCGTATTCAATACGAGCCGTACTGAACCTGCCGTCGAACCTGTCGCACCGAACCATCCGCACCGAACCTTCCGCGCCGAACCTTCCGCGCCGAACCCGAGGGGGACCACCGCCGTGAGCCGACTGCTGATCACCAACGCCCACCTGCTCCACCCCGAGCAGGGCACCCGCACCGACCTCGGCTGGCTGGAGGCCGCCGACGGCCGGATCGCCGCCACCGGCACCGGCCGCCCGCCCGCCGCGAGCGACGGCGTCCGGGTGGTCGACGCCGCCGGCGGCACCGTGCTGCCGGGCCTGATCGACGCCCACGTCCACCTGCTGGTCACCACGCTCGACCTGCACGACGTCGCCGACTGGACCCCGGGCTACGCGACCGTCCGCGCCCTCGCCGAGGCCGAGCGCATGCTGCGCCGCGGTTTCACCACCGTCCGTGACGTCGGCGGCGCCGACCACGGCATGGCCCGTGCCCTGGCCGAGGGGCTGGCGCTCGGCCCCCGGCTGCTGCACGGCGGCAAGGCGCTGTCCCAGACCGGCGGCCACGGCGACCTGCGCCCGCTCGGCGACGATGCCCTGCCCTGTTGCGAGTCCCGGCCGAACTTCGGCCGGATCGCCGACGGCGTGGACGCGGTCCGGGCCGCCGCCCGGGACGAGTTCCGCAAGGGCGCACGCCACCTCAAGGTGCTGCTCTCCGGCGGCGTCGCGTCCCCGCACGACGAGATCGCCGCCGTCCAGTACAGCGAGGAGGAGATCCGCGCCGCGGTCGAGGAGGCGGAGAACCACAACCGCTACGTCACCGTGCACGCCTACCACCCGCGCGCGATCGACCGAGCCCTGCGGGCCGGGGTGCGCTGCGTCGAGCACGGCAACCTGCTGGACGACGCCACGATCGCCCTGCTGCTGGAGAAGGACGCCTTCCTCGTCCCGACCCTGGTCGCCTACGAGCAGACCGCCAGGCTCGGCGCCGCCTCCGGCCTGCCGCCCGCGTCCGTCGGCAAGCTCGCCGAGGTTCGCGACCGGGGCCTCGACGCCCTGGAGCGCGCCCACCGCGCGGGCGTCAACCTCGTCTACGGCAGCGACCTGCTCGGCCCGCTCCACCCCGCCCAGCTGGAGGAGTTCACGCTCCGCTCCCAGGTCCAGCCGACTGCGGACGTGCTGCGCTCGGCGACCACCACGGCGGCCCGGCTGCTCGGCATGGTGGGGGAGATCGGCACCCTCGCGCCCGGCGCCCACGCCGACCTGCTCGTCGTCGACGGCGACCCGCTGGCCGACCTCACCGTCCTCACCCGCCCGGAGCGGCACCTCAAGCACGTGGTGAAGGCCGGCGCACCGATCTGACCCCGCGCAACAGCGCCCCCGTGTAACAGCGCTCCCGCGCAACGCCGCTCCCGCACGACGGCACCCGGGCGAAACGACGGGCGGGCGCCCGGGGAAACCCCGAACGCCCGCCCGCAGTGGAACAGTCGTTACTTGCCGGCCCGCTTCGCGAGGAAGGCGTCGACCTCGTCCCGGATCTCCGGCGTGTCCAGGCCGCGCACCGTCATCGTGGTGCGGCGGCGCAGCACGTCGTCCGCCGTGTACGCCCACTCGTTGTCGGCCGCGTACGCGACCTGCGCCCAGACGTCCGGCCCGTCCTGGTGGATCGGCCGGCCGAGCTCCGGGTTCTCGTCGATCATGCGGGCGATCTCGAAGGAGAGCGTGCCGTAGTGGCTGGCCAGGTGCTTGGCGACCAGCGGCTCCATCCGCGAGCCCGGCTCACGGTCGATCAGCAGGCGGTGCGCCACCGCGTTCGGCGCGCCGACGCCCGGCAGCGGGACGGTCGGGGCGATCGGGGACATGTCCTCGCCGAGGCTGGTGCCGGGCACGTGGGCCAGCTTCTCCAGCACGGTCCGGCCGATGTGGCGGTAGGTGGTCCACTTGCCGCCGGAGACCGACAGCATGCCGCCGCGGCCCTCGGTGACGACCGTCTCGCGCTTGGCGGCGGCGGTGTCGCCCGGGCCGCCCGGCAGCACGCGCAGGCCGGCGAAGGAGTAGGTGACCAGGTCGCGGTCGAGGTGCTCGTCGCGGATCGCGTGCGCGGCCTCGCCCATGATCTGGTCGATGTCCGCGTCGGTGGCCCGGACGTCCTTCGGGTCGCCGGTGTACTCCTCGTCGGTGGTGCCGAGCAGGACGTGGTCCTCCCACGGGATGGCGAAGGAGACGCGGTACTTGTCGATCGGGATGGTCAGCGCGGCGCGCCACGGCGAGCGGCGCTTGACCACGACGTGCGCGCCCTTGGAGAGGCGGATCGACGGCGCGGCGCCGGCGTCCTCCATCTTGCGCAGGTGGTCGACCCAGGGGCCGGTGGCGTTGAGCACCAGTCGGGCGTCGATGCCGAACTCGCTGCCGTCCAGGCGGTCGCGGAGCTCGGCGCCGGTGACCCGGCCGCCGGTGAAGCGCAGCCCGGTGACCTCGGCGTGGTTGAGCACCACGGCGCCGGCGTCGACCGCGGCGCGCACGGTCATCACGGCGACGCGCGAGTCGTTCATCTGGTGGTCGCCGTAGACGGCCACCGAGCGCAGGCCCTCGGTGCGCAGCGCGGGCACCTGCTGGGCGGCGTGCGCGGCGGTGGAGACCCGGCCCATGCCGTCGCGGAAGGCGGACAGCGCCGAGTAGAGGAAGACGCCGGCGCCGAGCTTGGCGGCGCCGTGCGGGCCGCCCTTGTAGACCGGCACGAAGAAGGTCAGCGGGTTGACCAGGTGCGGGGCGACGTCGGTGGAGAGCGCGCGGCGCTCCTTGTGGTTCTCCGCGACCAGCTTGACCGCGCCGGTCTGCAGGTAGCGCAGACCGCCGTGGACGAGCTTGGAGGAGGCGCTGGAGGTGGCACCGGCGAAGTCACCGGCGTCGACCATGGCGACCTTCAGGCCGGCCTGGGACGCGGTCCAGGCGACGGCCGTGCCGAGGATGCCGCCCCCGATCACCAGCAGGTCGTAGGTGGCCTTGCCGAGCAGTTCGCGGGTCTCGGCGCGGGAGGCGGTGCGGCCGGCGGTGCGCTCGGCGCCCAGGGTCGGGATGGTTGCCATGGTGGTTGTGTACGGCGCGCGGGTCAGGCGGCGCCGTTACTCCTCTCGTGTGCGGTGCGGCCCCTTCGGGAGGGACCGGTCGGCCCGGTGCGGCGGGCCGGTGAAACGCGGAGACACCCGCTGCCTGAACAGCGGGCGGCCGGCCGGGGCACGGGGCCCCGGCCGGCTTGTCGGTCAGTTGTTCTCTTCCTCCTCCACCCAGCCCATGGTGCGCTCCACGGCCTTGAGCCACTTCTTGTACTCGCGCTCCCGGGTGGCCTCGTCCATGCGCGGGGTCCACTCGGCGGCGCGGTGCCAGTTGGCCCGCAGGGTGTCGAGGTCGTTCCAGAAGCCGACGGCGAGACCGGCCGCGTAGGCGGCGCCGAGGGCGGTGGTCTCGGCCACGTACGGGCGCTCGACCGGGGCGTCCAGGACGTCGGCGATGTTCTGCATGAGCAGGTTGTTGCTGGTCATGCCGCCGTCGACCTTGAGGGCGGTGAGCTCGACCCCGGAGTCCTTCTGCATGGCGTCGACGACCTCGCGGGTCTGCCAGGCGGTGGCCTCCAGGACGGCCCGGGCCAGGTGGCCCTTGGTGACGTACCGGGTCAGACCGGCGATCACACCGCGGGCGTCGGAGCGCCAGTACGGGGCGAACAGGCCGGAGAAGGCCGGGACGAAGTAGGCGCCGCCGTTGTCCTCGACCGTGTTGGCGAGGGTCTCGATCTCGGCGGCGGTGGAGATGATGCCGAGCTGGTCGCGCAGCCACTGGACGAGCGAGCCGGTGACGGCGATCGAGCCTTCCAGGGCGTACACCGGGGCCTGGTCGCCGATCCGGTAGCCGACGGTGGTCAGCAGGCCGTGGTACGAGTTGACGATCTTCTCGCCGGTGTTCAGCAGCAGGAAGGTGCCGGTCCCGTAGGTGGACTTGGCCTCGCCCTCGTCGAAGCAGGTCTGGCCGAACAGCGCGGCCTGCTGGTCGCCGAGCGCGGACGCGACCGGGACGCCGGCCAGGTCGCCGACGGCCTCGCCGTACACCTCGGCGGAGGAGCGGATCTCCGGCAGGACGGCCATCGGCACGCCCATCGACTCGGCGATGTCCTCGTCCCAGGCCAGGGTCTTCAGGTTCATCAGCATGGTGCGGCTGGCGTTGGTCACGTCGGTGACGTGCTTGCCGCCGTCGACACCGCCGGTGAGGTTCCAGATCACCCAGGTGTCCATGGTGCCGAACAGGATGTCGCCGGCCTCGGCGCGCTCGCGCAGGCCCTCGACGTTGTCCAGCAGCCAGCGGATCTTCGGGCCGGCGAAGTAGCTGGCCAGCGGGAGGCCGGTCTCGCGGCGGAAGCGGTCCTGGCCGACGTTGCGGCCGAGCTCGCGGCAGAGCGCCTCGGTGCGGGTGTCCTGCCACACCAGCGCGTTGTGCACCGGCTCACCGGTGTTCTTGTCCCACAGGACGGTGGTCTCGCGCTGGTTGGTGATACCGATGGCGCGGATGTCGTCCTTGGTCAGACCGGCCTTCTCCAGCGCACCGCGCACGACCGACTGCACCCGGGTCCAGATCTCGGCGGCGTCGTGCTCGACGTAGCCGGGCTGCGGGAAGATCTGGCTGTGCTCCTGCTGGTCGACGGAGACGATCCGGCCGTCGGCGCCGAAGATGATGCAGCGGCTGGAGGTGGTGCCCTGGTCGATCGCGGCGATGTAGTTACCGGTGGAGGTCATGTGGAGGGTCCTCGGCTCAGGTTCGGGGGTTACGGGGTGGGTGGGCCTGACGCGCTTCTCGGTCAGCCCCCGTGTGCGGCTGGTTCGACTCTGCCCTGTGGAGCGGGCCTCTAGTAGAGGGCGTTGTAGACGCCGCCGGCCACGAGGCCGCCGATGATCGGGCCGACGACCGGGACCCAGGCGTAGGACCAGTCGGAGCCGCCCTTGTTCGGGATCGGCAGCAGCGCGTGCACGATGCGCGGGCCGAGGTCACGGGCCGGGTTGATGGCGTAGCCGGTCGGGCCGCCGAGCGAGAGGCCGATGCTGACCACGATGATCGCGACGACGGCGGTGCCGCCGGCCCCGAGCTTGGGGCTGAGGGTGAGGATGCCCATGCAGAGCACGAAGGTGCCGATGACCTCGGTGAGCACGTTCTGGATCGGGTTCCGGATCTCGGGACCGGTCGAGAAGATGCCGAGGGTGGGCTCCTCGTTGGCCTGGAACTGGCCGAGGTAGGTGAGCCAGACCATGACGGCGCCGATCATCGCGCCGAGCATCTGGGAGCCGATGTAGAGCGGCACCTGGCTCCAGTCGCCGCTCTTGACCGCGAGCGCGAGGGTGACGGCCGGGTTGAGCTGGGCGCCGGACTTGGCGCCGGTCATGTAGGCGGCCGTGAGGACCGCGAATCCCCAGCCGAAGGTGATCGCCAGCCAGCCGGCGTTGACGGCCTTCGACTTCTTGAGGGTCACGGCGGCGCAAACGCCACCGCCGAGGAGTATCAGGGCGGCGGTGCCGAGGGTTTCGCCGACGAAGACGTCGCCGTTGGAGAACGCGGACACAAAGACTCCCTTGTCCATATGGCCCGGAGGTGCGGGTGGGGGTGGGCGGCCGGTCGATCGCTTCGCGGGTGAGCGCGCTGTGGGAGTGATCTCCCGGCCATCGTTCGACAATGTCGACCGTCATGCGGAAGCTTCCTCCCCAGGTCGGCCCCGCGTCAAGGCAGGGTTACGCAGCTGTGACCCTTGCCTCCGTCCGCCCTCCGAAGTTACCGAGCGGAGCGCCCCGAAACGGGGCAAAACGCCAAGGCGCGGACAGGCCGACCGCCCGTCCGCGCCTCAGCGTGACGAAATGAATGCGTCTCTCAGAACCGCCCGGCGCCGAGGTCGCGCGAGATCGCGCGCGCCGCGCTGCGCACCGAGGCCACCAGCGAGGGCTTCACGAAGCCGTCCTCGCAGACCCGTTCGACCGGCCCGCTGATGCACACCGCACCCACCGGGTTGCGCCGCCGGTCCTGGATCAGCGCGCCGATCGAGGCCACGCCCTCCCAGGTCTCCTCGATCGAGTCCGCCCAGCCGCGCTCGCGGATCAGCGCGCACTCGGCGTCCACGTCCGCCGCATCGGTGAGCGTGCGCACGGTGTACGACTCGTACGGCCCGTTGCCCAACTCCCCTCGCGCGACCGGGTCGTAGGCCACCAGCACCTTGCCCAGCGCGGTGCTGTGCAGCGGCTGCATCGAGCCGACCTCCAGCACTTGCCGGGTGTCGTCCGGCCGGAACACGTGGTGCACGATCAGCACGCCCTGCTGGTGCAGCACCCCCAGGTAGACCGTCTCGCCGGCCGCCCGGGCCAGGTCGTCCGCCCACACCAGGGCCCGCGCCCGCAGCTCGTGCACGTCCAGGTAGCTCTGCCCCAGCCGCAGCAGCTCGGCGCCCAGCTGGTACTTGCCGCTCTCCGGGTCCTGCTCGACGAACCCCTCCTGCTGCAGGGTGCGCAGGATGCCGTGCGCCGTGCCCTTGGCGAGGTCCAGCGCCGTCGCGACCTCGGACAGGCCCAGGCGGCGCTCACCGCCGGCCAGCAGTCGCATGATCGCGGCGGCCCGGGAAAGCGACTGGATCGGGCCGGGCATGAGAACCTCCGCGCTGACAGGTGGTCGACAATGTCGACCACAGTGGTGACGGGACGAGTCTGCCAGGCCGTACAGACTCCGTGCACCTTCCCCCTCGGTTACCCGCCCTCGGCCCGGAGCCGGCACCCGGTCCCGGGACCTAGGCTTCCACGCCGATCGACGGCCCCCGGCGCACGGCCACCTCCGCCGCGAGCGCCGCGATCCCGTCCGGCCCGACCCGGCAGCAGCCGCCCACCAGCCGGGCCCCGTCCGCGAGCCAGCCGCCCACCCGGGCCGAGCGGAACGTCGCCTCCCCGCGCCAGCCCCGGCACCCGGCGTCCCACCGCTCCCCGCTGTTGGGGTAGACCACCACCGGCTTCCCGGTCACCCCGGCGGCCACCGCCACCGCCCGGTCCGCGTCCTGCGGCGTACAGCAGTTGACGCCCACCGCCAGCACCTCGTCCACCTCCGCGGCGAGCGCGAACGCCTCCGCCAGCGGCTGTCCGGCGCGGGTCCGGTCGCCCTCGATGCTGTACGACAGCCAGGCCGGCACCCCCAGCCCGCGCACCAGCTCCAGCAGCGCCCGGGCCTCGTCCGCGTCCGGCACCGTCTCCAGCGCCAGCACGTCCGGCCGCGCCGCCGCCAGCACCTCCAGCCGGGGCCGGTGGAAGGCCACCAGCTCGGCGACGCCCAGCCCGTACCGGCCCCGGTACTCCGAACCGTCCGCCAGCACCGCCCCGTACGGGCCCACCGACGCGGCCACGAAGCGCCGCCGCCCGCCCGGCTCCGCCCGCGCCGCCTCCCGGGCCAGCTCCACGCTGCTCGCCATCAGCCGCGCCGCCTCCGCCCGGCCGATGCCGCGCCGCGCGAAGCCCTCGAAGCCGGCCTGGTAGCTCGCCGTGATGGCGACGTCCGCGCCGGCCTCGAAGTACGCCCGGTGCGCCGCCACCACCGCCGCCGGTTCGTCCGCCAGCAGCCGCGCCGACCACAGCTCGTCCGACAGGTCGTGCCCCGCCGCCGCCAACTGGTTCGACATCCCGCCGTCCAGCACCAGCGGACCGGCGGCCAGCGCCGCGGCGAAGTCCGGCGGGGGAGCAGTGGGCATGTCGGCCTCCTTCTGACACGGTCGTTGCTGGTCACAGCCTAGAAGGCGGAGGCCCCGACCGGCCGGGAAAACCATTTGCCGCCGGGGAACGCAATCGCTACGTTGTGCTCATCCCGAGAACGACGGCACCGAACAGCGAACCGAAGAGCGAATCGAACACCGAAGCGAGCGCGGAGAGGGCAGGGCGATGGCAGCGGACGACCGGCCCGGCAGCGGGCCCGCGGCCGAGCAGGAGTGGCTCGCCGCGTACGACCCGCGCGCCTACGCCCCGATCGCCGTCACCGTCGACGTCGTCGCCCTGACCCTGCGGGGCGGCCTCCTGCACGTCCTGCTCGTCGAGCGCGGCGCGCCGCCCTACCAGGGCTGCTGGGCGCTGCCCGGCGGCTTCCTGCGGGCCGGCGAGGAGGGCCTGGACGAGGCCGCAGCCCGCGAGCTCGCCGAGGAGACGGGCCTGCAGGGCGCCGCCGACGCCGAGGCCAGGCTCGGCCGCCTCCACCTGGAGCAACTCGGCACCTACGGCGCCCCCGACCGGGATCCGCGGATGCACATCGTCTCCGTCGCCTACCTCGCCTTCGCACCGGACCTCCCCGACCCCCAAGCCGGGACGGACGCCGCAGCCGCCGCCTGGCACCCCGTCCGCGACCTGGACCTCCGGCCCAGCGGCCGGTCCCGAGCCGCCGGTGCGCCCGCCGACACCCACGGGGGTGGCGTCGACGGGCGCACCGGCACCACTTCGCTCACCCTGGCCTTCGACCACGCCCGGATCCTCGCCGACGGGCTCGACCGGGTGCGCGCCAAACTCGAATACAGCCCACTGGCCACGGCCTTCCTGCCCCACGACTTCACCATCCCCGACCTCCGCGCCGTCTACGAGGCGGTCTGGGACGAGAAGCTGCACCCCGGCAACTTCCACCGCAAGGTCCTCTCCGTCCCCGGCTTCGTCGAGAGCACCGGCAGCACCACGCAGCGCGGCGGCACCCGCGGCGGCCCGCGCGCCCGCACCTATCACGCCGGCGGCGCCGGCCTGCTGCACCCCGCCCTGCTCCGCCCCACCCGCGAGCACAAGCCCGGCGAGGACCAGCCCGGCGAGGGCCCGCCGCACTGATTCACCGGACACCCCGGGATCCCCGTCGGCCACCGGGCTACCATCCGGCCATGACCACCGACGAAGCGACCCAGACCGTCCACCGGCCCTTCTCCCACTGCCACTTCTGCGGCACGCCCTACCCGCCCGACACCCGCGCCTGGCCCCGCACCTGCCCCGGCTGCGCCGAGATCAGCTACCGCAACCCGCTGCCCGTCACGGTCGCCGTCCTCCCCGTCACCAGGCCCGACGACGACCCCGCGCTGGTCGTCATCCGCCGCACCATCGAGCCCGGATACGGCGAACTCGCCTTCCCCGGCGGCTACATGGACTACGGCGAGACCTGGCAGCAGTCCTGCGTCCGGGAACTGCGCGAGGAGACCGGCATCGCGGCCGACCCCGCCGAGGTCACCCTGATCCACACCGCCTCCGACCCCAACGGCCGCTTCGTGATCCTCTGCGGCCTGCTCCCCGCCCGCCCGCTCGCCGAGCTCCCGCCCTCGCGGCCCACCGACGAGACCGACGGCTGGTACCTCGCCACCGCCGACACCGCACTGGTCTGGGACTTCCACAACAGCATCCTGCGCCGCTGGTTCAGCGGAGAGTTCACCCCCCGCTGAACCACCCGACCGCCCACCGGCCGACCCTGGCGCGACGGCCGCTCACATGGCATGGTCTGCACCGACAGCCCAACCGGACGGGTCTGCCACAAGCCCTCCCGTCCCCACCGACCGGCCGGGAGACCACCACCGTGAGCACCCCACCCCAGGACCAGCCGCTCTGGCGCCCCGCCCCCGCTCGCGCCGCCGCCACCAGCCTGGTGGCCTTCCAGGCCTGGGCCGCCGAACAGCACGGCGCCCCGGCGGCCCCGCTCGCCCCCGCCGCCGACGACCGGCAGGCCGCCGAGCGCTACGCCGACCTGCACGCCTGGTCCACCGAGGACCTCGACCGCTTCTGGACAGCGGTCACCCAGTGGTTCGACGTCCGCTTCACCCAGGCCCCCGAGGCCGTCCTCGCCGACCCGGCCATGCCCGGCGCCCGCTGGTTCCCCGGCGCCCGCCTCAACTACGCCGAGCACGCCCTGCGCGCCGCCGAGACCGGCCCCGACGGAGAGAAGGGGGCCAACGCCGACCGCCCCGCGATCCTCCACCTCGACGAGACCACCGAGCAGCCCGTCGTCCTGACCTGGGCCGAACTCCGCCGCCAGGTCGGCTCCCTCGCCGCAGCCCTGCGCGCCCACGGCATCGGCCCCGGCGACCGCGTCGGCGCCTACCTGCCCAACATCCCGCAGGCCGCCGTCGCCCTCCTCGCCACCGCCGCCGTCGGCGCGATCTGGACCAGCTGCGCCCCCGACTTCGGCGCCCGCAGCGTCCTCGACCGCCTCCAGCAGATCGAGCCCGCCGTCCTCTTCGCCATCGACGGCTACCACTACGGCGGCAAGGACCACGACCGCACCGAGGTCGTCGCCGAGCTGCGCCGCGAACTCCCGAGCCTGCGCACCGTCGTCCACGTCCCGCTGCTCGGCGGCCCCGCCCCCGAGGGCGCGCTGACCTGGGACGACCTGGTCGCCGACGACGTCGAGCCGGTCTTCGAGCCGGTCCCCTTCGACCACCCGCTCTGGGTCCTCTACTCCTCCGGCACGACCGGCCTGCCCAAGGCCATCGTCCAGAGCCAGGGCGGCATCCTGCTCGAACACCTCAAGCAGGCCGGCCTCCACCTCGACCTCGGCCCCCAGGACCGCTTCCTCTGGTACACCTCGACCGGCTGGATGATGTGGAACTTCCTGCTGGCCGGCCTCCTCGTCGGGGCCACGATCGTCACCTACGACGGCAGCCCCGGCCACCCCGACACCGGCGCCCTCTGGTCCGTCGCCGCCCGCACCGGCGCGACCGTCCTCGGCACCTCCGCCGCCTACGTGATCGCCAGCCGCAAGGCCGAACTCCACCCCGGCCGGGACCTCGACCTCTCCGCCGTGCGCTGCATCGGCACCACCGGCTCCCCGCTCCCGCCCGACGGCTTCCGCTGGATCTACGACGAGGTCAAGGAGGACGTCTGGCTCGCCTCCGTCAGCGGCGGCACCGACGTCTGCTCCTGCTTCGTCGGCGGCGTCCCCACCCTCCCGGTGTACCTCGGCGAGATCCAGGCCCCGTGCCTCGGCGCCGCCGTCGAGTCCTGGGACGTCCAGGGCAAGCCGCTCACCGACGCCGTCGGCGAACTCGTCGTCACCAAGCCCATCCCCTCGATGCCCACCGGCTTCTGGAACGACCCCGAGGGCACCCGGTACCACGACAGCTACTTCGACACCTACCCCGGCGTCTGGCGCCACGGCGACTGGATCACGGTCACCTCCCGGGGCACCGTCGTCATCCACGGCCGCTCCGACTCCACCCTCAACCGCCAGGGCGTCCGGATGGGCTCCTCGGACATCTACGAGGTGGTCGAGCGCCTCCCCGAGATCGCCGAGTCCCTGGTCATCGGCCTGGAGGAGCCCGACGGCGGCTACTGGATGCCGCTGTTCGTCGTCCTCGCCCCCGGCGCCGAACTGAACGACGACCTCATCGGCCGCATCCGCACCTCGCTGCGCACCGAACTCTCCCCGCGCCACGTCCCCGACGAGGTCATCGCCGTCCGCGGCCTCCCGCACACCCTCACCGGCAAGCGGATCGAGGTCCCGGTCAAGCGCATCCTCTCCGGCACCCCGCTGGAGCAGGCCGTCAACCCCGGCTCCGTCGACAACGTCGAGCACCTGCGCTACTTCGAGCAGCTCCGCGTCGACCGCCAGGCCTGACCTCCCCGACACACACGAGAAGGGCGCCCCCACCGCCGTGGTGGGGGCGCCCTTCTCGTGTCCGTGTGCCTGCCGTCGTGACTACTACTCGCCGGACAGCACCTGCTGCGCCGCGGCCCGCGCCTCCTCGGCGCTGTCCGCGGCCCGGGCCGCCTCGGCCGCCCGGCGGCACTGCGCCAGCGTGTACTTGGCCAGCGCGGTCCGCACGTACGGGATCGACGCCGATCCCATCGAGAGGCTGGTGACGCCCAGACCGGTCAGCACCACGGCCAGCAGCGGGTCGGAAGCCGCCTCACCGCAGACACCGCAGCTCTTGCCGCTCACCCGCGCGGCGTCGGCCGCCGAGGCGACCAGGTCCAGCAGCGCCGGCTGCCACGGGTCCTGCAGCCGCGCCAGCGCACCGACCTGGCGGTCGGCCGCGAAGGTGTACTGCGCCAGGTCGTTGGTCCCCAGCGACAGGAACTCGACCTCCTGCAGGATCGCCCGCGCCCGCAGTGCGGCCGACGGGATCTCCACCATCGCCCCGAACTTGGCCTGCAGCCCGGCCTCGCGGCACGCCGTCGCGAAGTCCTTGGCGTCCTTGCGGTCGGCCACCATCGGGGCCATCACCTCAAGGTGCACCGGCAGACCCTCGGCCGCCGTGGCCAGCGCCCGCAGCTGGGTGCGCAGCACCTCGGGGTGCTCCAGGAGGGTACGGAGACCGCGCACGCCGAGCGCCGGGTTCGGCTCGTCCACCGGGGTCAGGAAGTCCAGCGGCTTGTCCGCGCCCGCGTCGAGCACCCGGACCACGACCCGGCCCTCGGGGAAGGCCTCCAGCACCTTGCGGTACGCCTCGACCTGCTTCTCCTCGCTGGGAGCCTTCGCCGAGTCGTCCAGGAACAGGAACTCGGTACGGAACAGGCCGACGCCCTCGGCGCCGTTCTCCAGCGCGGCCCGCACGTCCGCCGGGCCACCCACGTTGGCCAGCAGCGGGACGCGGTGCCCGTCGGAGGTCTGCCCCGGGCCGGAGGAGGCGGCCAGCGCGGCCTTGCGCTCGGCGGCGACCGTCCGAAGCTCGTCCTGCTTCTCCTGCGACGGCTCCAGCAGCACATCGCCCGAACTGCCGTCCACCGCGACGACGGTGCCCTCGGCGACATCGGTGGCACCGGGCAGCGCCACGACCGCCGGCACGCCCATCGCCCGCGCCAGGATGGCGCTGTGGCTGGTCGGCCCGCCCTCCTCGGTCACGAAGCCGAGCACCAGCGTCGGGTCCAGCAGCGCGGTGTCGGCCGGCGCGAGGTCCCGCGCGAACAGCACGTACGGCTCGTCGCTGTCCGGCACACCCGGCATCGGCACCCCGAGCAGCCGGGCCACGATCCGGTTCCGCACGTCGTCCAGGTCGGCGACCCGACCGGCCAGGTACTCCCCGGCGGAGGCGAGCAATGCGCGGTAGGCGGCGAACGCGTCGTACACGCCGCGCTCGGCACTGCTGCCGACGGCGATCCGGCGGGACACGTCGGCCATCAGCTCCGGGTCCTGCGCCATCAGCGCCTGGGCCTCCAGAACGGCCTGCGCCTCGCCGCCCGCCAGGTTGCCGCGCGCGATCAGGTCGGCGGCGACCGCTTCCACGGCGGCCTGGGCCCGCGCCTGCTCCCGCGGGGCGTCCTCGGTCGGGATCTGGGTGGCCGGGGGCTCCAGCACTGCCGTCCCCATGTGCCGCACCTGGCCGATCGCGACCCCGTGGCTGACACCCACGCCGCGCAGTGTCTTCTCCATCTACCTGTCTCCGCTGAGATGAGCGGCCCCGCCGGGAACCGCTGAGTGCCGGGCCGCCCCGTCACTTCCTGCGGGGCGGGTGTGTGTCCGTGGTCGAGAGGTCAGCTCCAGCTGAACAGGGCGTCGCCGGAGTCGGCCTCGCCGTCCTCCCGCAGGCCGCCGAGCGAGTCCGGAGCGGCCTCCAGCGCGACGATCGGCGAGATCGGCGACTTGCCGGCGGCCTCCACGGCGGCCGGGTCCCACTTGATGACGGCCTGGCCGCGGGTCACCGTGTCGCCCTTGTTGACGAGCAGTTCGAAGCCCTCGCCGTTGAGCTGGACGGTGTCGATCCCGAGGTGGGTCAGCACCCCGTGGCCCTCGGCGTCCACGACGACGAAGGCGTGCGGGTGCATGGAGACGACGACCCCGTCCACCGGCGCGACCGCCTCGGTGGGCCGACGAACCGGGTCGATCGCCGTACCGGGACCGACCATCGCGCCCGAGAACACCGGGTCGGGCACGCCGGCGAGCCCGACGACCCGGCCGGTCAGCGGCGACGTCACAGTGGTCATGGTTGTGCCTCCCAAGTGCGCAGTACAGCGAGCGGCCGCGAGGAGCGGCACGACGATCAGCTGAAGCCTAAATCATGTCAACTTCGGACATCTGTCAACATTCCAGGGCGAACAACCCGCCCTCCGCCCACCTGCCGGCCGGCGTCCCGCCGGCCCACGAGTGGTCTAGTCCTCTCGGCCGATGCGCCGCACTCTACAGGCATCTTGGCGAATCGGGACCATTGCTGTATATGCTCGCGAGAGCAACAAATCATGCCGCCATACGGGTGACGCCGGGCGCGCCTCGATTCGCGCTGCGGTCACCGACCCGCTATGGTTGGTCGAGTCGCCGCAACTCGGCGGTTAACGCCAGATTTCAGATGCGAAAAGCTCCGGTAAACGGAGCGGAAAACATCTGGTAAGCTGGAAACACGAAAGAACGAAGCCCGGAGGGTCCGCTGGAAGGCGGTCCGAAGGAAGCGTCCGTTCCTT
>NZ_JBEORY010000065.1:0-49364 GCF_040302665.1 Kitasatospora sp. NPDC097691
TCCTCGATCGAGTAGATGTCGTGGTGCGGCGGCGGGGAGATCAGACCGACACCCGGGGTGGAGTGCCGGGTCTTGGCGACCCACGGGTACACCTTGTGGCCGGGCAGCTGGCCGCCCTCGCCGGGCTTGGCGCCCTGGGCCATCTTGATCTGGATGTCGTCCGCGTTGACCAGGTACTCGGAGGTGACGCCGAAGCGGCCGGAGGCGACCTGCTTGATCGCCGAGCGGCGCTCCGGGTCGTACAGGCGGTCCGGGTCCTCGCCGCCCTCGCCGGTGTTGGACTTGCCGCCGAGGCGGTTCATCGCGATGGCGAGGGTCTCGTGCGCCTCGCGGGAGATCGAGCCGTACGACATGGCGCCGGTGGAGAAGCGCTTGACGATCTCGGAGACCGGCTCGACGTCCTCGACGGGGATCGGCTCGCGGTCGAGGCCGTCCAGCCGGAACAGGCCGCGCAGCGTCATCAGGCGGGCGGACTGCTCGTTCACCCGGTCCGTGTACTGCTTGAAGATGTCGTACCGGCGGTTGCGGGTGGCGTGCTGCAGCCGGAAGACGGTGTCCGGGTCGAACAGGTGCGGCTCGCCCTCGCGGCGCCACTGGTACTCGCCGCCGATCTCCAGCGCGCGGTGCGCGGCGGGGATGCCGGAGGCCGGGTACGCCTTGGCGTGCCGGGCGGCGGTCTCCTTGGCGACCTCGTCCAGGCCGATGCCGCCGAGCTTGGTGGTGGTGCCGGCGAAGTAGCCGTCGACCAGGCCCTGGGAGAGGCCGATGGCCTCGAAGACCTGGGCGCCGCGGTAGGAGGCGACGGTGGAGATGCCCATCTTGGACATGACCTTGAGCACGCCCTTGCCGAGCGCCTTGATCAGGTTCTTGATGGCCTTCTCGGGCTCGACGCCCTGGATGAACACGCCCTGGGCGACGAGGTCCTCGACCGACTCCATGGCCAGGTACGGGTTGACCGCGCCGGCGCCGTAGCCGATCAGCAGCGCGACGTGGTGCACCTCGCGGACGTCGCCGGCCTCGACCAGCAGCGACACCTGGGTGCGCTGCTTGGTGCGGATGAGGTGGTGGTGGATCGCGGAGGTGAGCAGCAGGGAGGGGATCGGGGCGTGCTCGGCGTCCGAGTGCCGGTCGGAGAGCACGATGATCCGGGCGCCGTCGGCGATCGCGGCGTCGGCCTCGGCGGCGATCGCGGCGAGCCGGGCGGCCAGGCCCTCGCCGCCGCCGGAGACCTTGTAGAGGCCGGAGAGCGTGACGGCCTTGAGGCCGGGCTGGTCGCCGTCGGCGTTGATGTGGACGAGCTTGGCCAGCTCGTCGTTGTCGATCACCGGGAAGGTGATGCCGACCGAGCGGCAGGAGGCGGACTCGGCGGCCAGCAGGTTGCCCTCGGGGCCGAGGTTGGAGAGCAGCGAGGTGACGAGTTCCTCGCGGATGGCGTCCAGCGGAGGGTTGGTGACCTGCGCGAAGAGCTGCACGAAGTAGTCGAACAGCAGGCGCGGCTTCTCGCTGAGCGCGGCGATCGGCGAGTCGGTGCCCATCGAGCCGAGGGCTTCGCCGCCGGTCTTGGCCATCGGCGCGAGGATGACCCGCAGCTCCTCCTCGGTGTAGCCGAAGGTCTGCTGGCGGCGGGTGACGGAGGCGTGGGTGTGCGCGATGTGCTCGCGCTCGGGCAGCTTGGCGAGCTGGATCTGCCCGGCCCCGACCCACTCCTGGTAGGGGTGCTCGGCGGCGAGGGCGGACTTGATCTCCTCGTCCTCGACGATGCGGCCCTCGGCGGTGTCGATCAGGAACATCCGGCCGGGCTGCAGGCGGCCCTTCTTGGCGACCTTCTCCTGGTCGATGTCGAGCACGCCGACCTCGGAGGAGAGGACGACCAGGCCGTCCTCGGTGATCCAGTAGCGGGCCGGGCGCAGGCCGTTGCGGTCGAGCACGGCGCCGACCTGGGTGCCGTCGGTGAAGGTGACGCAGGCCGGGCCGTCCCAGGGCTCCATCAGGTTGGAGTGGTACTGGTAGAACGCGCGGCGGGCCGGGTCCATGGTGGCGTGGTTCTCCCACGCCTCCGGGATCATCATCAGCACCGAGTGCGGCAGCGAGCGGCCGCCGAGGTGGAGCAGCTCCAGGACCTCGTCGAAGGAGGCGGAGTCGGAGTGGTCGGGGGTGCAGATCGGGAAGATCCGCTCCAGGCCCTGCCCGTTGCGGTTCGCGGGGATCAGGTCGGTGACGAGCTGGGACTCGCGGGCGCGCATCCAGTTGCGGTTGCCCTTGACCGTGTTGATCTCGCCGTTGTGCGCGACGAAGCGGTACGGGTGGGCGAGCGGCCAGCTCGGGAAGGTGTTGGTGGAGAACCGCGAGTGCACCAGGCCGATCGCGGACGCGTAGGTGCGGTCCGACAGGTCGGGGAAGAAGGGCTCCAGCTGGCCGGTGGTCAGCATGCCCTTGTAGACGATGGTGCGCGCGGACAGCGACGGGAAGTAGACCCCGGCCTCGCGCTCGGAGCGCTTGCGGACCACGAAGGCGATCCGGTCGAGCTCGATGCCGGCCTTCTCGCCGTGCGCGAGGAAGACCTGGCGGAAGCGCGGCATCACGCTGCGTGCGGTGGTGCCGAGCAGGTCCGGGGTGACGGGGACGTCGCGCCAGCCGAGGACGGTGAGGTCCTCGTCGGCGGCGATGGCCTCGATCTGCGCGACGGCGGCGGCGTCCTCGTCGTCGTCGTCGGGCAGGAAGGCGATGCCGACGGCGTAGGCGCCGGCTGCCGGGAGTTCGAAGTCGACCCGGCCGCGCAGGAACGCGTCGGGGACCTGGGTCAGGATTCCCGCACCGTCACCGGAGTCCGGCTCGGCGCCGGTGGCGCCGCGGTGCTCCAGGTTGCGCAGGACGTTCAATGCCTGCTCGACGATGGTGTGGTCGGCGATGCCGGTCAGCGTGGCGACGAAACCGACGCCACAGGCATCGTGCTCGTTTCGCGGGTCGTACAGGCCCTGAGCAGCAGGTCGCGCATCCGGCACGAGCGAGTACGGCTGGCGGGCGGCGCCGGCCTGGGGCTCGTTGGCGGAGTGCATGGATGCAGACAGCATCGGCTCTCCCGTCGTCGTCTTTCGGCAAGTTGGTGCAAGTAGGGACGACGTTGGCCCTGATGCGATGGTGCGGTGTCGTGCAAGTTACATGATGCCCAGGATCCCGAGAAGCGGAATATCCCGTCCACATGGCGGGACGAGTCGCAGGTCAGGGGGTGTGGGAAGAAGGACGTGCCACAGTGCGCGTCCCGACGATTGTGCCCAACCGTCCCCGGCCTGAAACAGGGGCGAAACCGGATCGCCACAGAGGCCGATCATGGCCGCCTGCGAATCCATTCCGGGAGTCGGCCCACGGATGCGAATCCGCGGCACCGAGGCCCGGATGGTGAGACTAGGCCAGGCATGACGCGACGCCCATGTGTGAAACGTCACGCATTGCCCGGCATAATCATGCACAGTTCTGGGTCATCCCACAGGTTCTGACGAAGGCCCGGCGGGCCTCAGCCCACGTGCCCGCCGATCAGCGAGCCGAGCAGGTAGGTCACCCCGGCCGCCGCACCGCCCAGCACCAGCTGCCGCAGCCCGCTGAACCACCAGCTGCGGGCCGTCACCCGGGCCACCACCGCGCCGCACAGGAACAGCCCGGCCGCCGCCAGCACCAGGGCGGGCAGCAGCGAGGTCGCGCCCAGCAGGTACGGCAGCAGCGGCAGCAGCGCGCCGAGCGCGAAGCACAGGAACGACGACCCGGCCGCGACCAGCGGCGAGGGCAGGTCGGTGGGGTCGATGCCCAGCTCCTCGCGGGCGTGCACCTCCAGGGCCAGCTCCGGGTCGACGGACAGCTGCCGGGCCACCTCGTGGGCGAGCTCCGGGTCCACCCCGCGCGAGACGTACAGCTGGGCCAGTTCGGCCAGCTCGCCGTGCGGGTTGCGGCTCAGCTCCAGCCGCTCGGCCTCGATCTCGGCCTGCACCAGCTCACGCTGCGAGGCCACCGAGGTGTACTCCCCCGCCGCCATCGAGCAGGCACCGGCCGCCAGGCCCGCCAGCCCGGTGAGGATCACCGTGCCGTTGGACACCGCGCCGCCGACCACCCCGGTCATCAGCGCGAAGTTGGACACCAGGCCGTCCACCGCGCCGAACACGGCCGGGCGCAGCCAGCCGCCGTTGACGTCCCGGTGGTGGCCGGCCGCGGGTATCCGGGGCTGGTGCCCGGCCTCCGGTTCCAGCGTGGTCGCACTCATGTCCCTGTCCCCTCCGTCGTCATTGCTCCGCCCTGACCGTAGCCCTCCTGACCTGCGCATTTCCAGCAAAGTAAGGCTGTCCGAACACGACTGAGGCCACCCTTCGCAAGCGCTGCGAAGGGTGGCCCCGGTCGGGGGAAGCCCCAGGTCAGATCGGGTTCTTGGCGTCCTCGTCGGCCTTGTCGGCGGCTGCCGCGGCCGGTGCGGCGGCCGGCTTTCCGTCCACGGACCGGGACGACTTCGCCCCGTCCCCGCCCTCGGCGACCTCGGCGTCGGCCTTCACCGCACCCTTGGCGCGGGCCTTCTCCGCGACCTTCGCATCGGCCTTCACCGCACCCTTGGCGCGGGCCTTCTCCGTGGCTCCGCCCTCGGCGCCCTCCGCCTCCAGGTGCGCGGCCGGGTCGATGCTCGCCGGGTCCTCCCGACCGGGCCGCTTCTTGCCGACGATCACCAGGTACGCCACGGCGCTCAGGAACACCGCGATCGACACCCAGTCGTTCAGGCGCAGGCCGAAGTAGACGTGCGCCTCGTCGATCCGCAGCCACTCGGTCCAGAACCGGCCCACCGTGTACGCGGCGACGTACAGCGCGAAGGCCCGGCCGTGGCCCAGCGTGAACCGGCGGTCCGCCCAGATCACCAGCAGTGCGACGCCGACGCACCAGAGCGACTCGTACAGGAAGGTCGGGTGGTAGACGCCGTCCACGACCGTGCCGTCCGGCAGCACCTTGTGGATCTTCAGGCCCCACGGCAGCGTGGTCTCGCGGCCGTACAGCTCCTGGTTGAAGTAGTTGCCCCAGCGGCCCAGCGCCTGCGCGAGCGCGATGCCCGGCGCGATGGCGTCGGCGTAGGCGGGCAGCGGCACGCCCCGGCGGCGGGCACCGATCCAGGCGCCGACCGCGCCCAGCGCGATCGCGCCCCAGATGCCGAGGCCGCCCTCCCAGATCTTGAGGGCGTTCCAGGGGTTCTTCCCCTCACCGAAGTACAGCCGGCCGCCATCGGTGATCACGTGGTAGAGGCGGCCGCCGACGAGGCCGAACGGCACGGCCCACACGGCGATGTCACCGACCGTGTGTTTGGCACCGCCCCGGGCGACCCAGCGCTTGCTGCCGAGCCAGACGGCGACGACGACACCGAGGATGATGCAGAAGGCGTAGGCGCGCAGCGGGACTGGTCCGAGGTTCCAGACGCCCCGCGACGGGCTGGGAATGTAGGCGATATCCATGGCAGTTCCGACGCTACAGGGTCGATGGCCCGGGTCCGACACCCCCGGGGTCACAGAAACCGAACAACAGGGCCGCCGCCGCCTCCGGACGGGGAGGGGACGGCGGCCGGGTACGCGGCTCAGCCGGCGTTCGGCGACGGGTTGTTGGCCTCCGAAGCGGTGCTGGTCGGCGCCGGGGTCTGCCCGTGCGAGCCCGCCGTGCCGGGCTGCTTGCCCTGGTTCGCGGCCTCCACCCACTTCACCAGGTTCTCCGGGGTGATCTCCTCGCTGCCGTTCTTCGGGTAGATCGGCTGGCCGTTGAGCAGCACCGTCGGGGTGGACTTGTAGCTGGACTTGTCGAAGTCCTGCTGCACCGAGGACACCCATCCGCCGTACTTGTTGTCGTTGACGCAGGCCTGGAACTCGGGCGTGTCCAGGCCGTTGACCTGCTTCGCCAGGTTGAGCAGGACGGCCTTGTCGCCGAAGGCGTCGTTGGTCTCCTCCGGCTGGTTGCGGTACAGCACGTCGTGGTAGTCCCGGAAGTGCCCGGCGTCCTGGGCGCAGGCCAGCGCGTTGGCGGCGGTCTTGGAACCCTTGCCCGGCACGGCCCGGTCGATGAACGACACGATGTGGTAGTTGGTGTAGACCTTGCCGGCGTCCTCCAGCTGGTCGACGGTCGGCGAGAACTCCCGCTCGAACATGCCGCAGGCGGGGCAGCGCGGGTCCTCGTAGACGGTGAGGACGGAGGGTGCGTTGCCGGCGCCGACCGGGATGACGAGGTTCTTGTCGCCGATGGTCCCGGCCGGGGCGGCGGTCGGGGTCTCCGGCTTGGAGCGCTCGTTCTGCACCACGACGCCGACGACCACGGCGGCGGCGATCACCGCGAGCACGGCGCCGCCCACGACCAGCTTCTTCCTGCGCCGGGCGGAGGCCTCCTCGGCCGCCCGCTGCTCCTGCATCCGCTCGCGGGCGGTGCGCTTGCCTTCTCGGTTCTTCTCGCTCATTGCCTTGACATCCACGGTCGGGGGCCTTCGTCGGGTGCGGGGTGGGCGGGGACGGGGGTGCGGCGGGGCCGGCGGGTCAGGTCGCCAGCCAGCGGTCCACCGAGAACCGGGTACGGGGCCGCCAGAGCAGCCACCCGGACAGCAGCAGGAACCCGGTGTCGCGCAGGATCTCCTGCAGGTACTTCGTCTGGGACTCGTCGACGTGCCCGCCGCCGCCGAAGCAGCCGCAGTCGATCGAGATGCCGCGCGCCCAGGCGGAGGCGATCCCGGCGATGAAGACGAGCAGCAGCAGCGCCGAGACCCCGGCGACCAGCCGGACGCCGAGTCCGATCAGCAGCAGGAAGGCGAGCGCCAGCTCCAGGAAGGGCAGGCCGTAGCCGATCGGCTTGACCAGGCTCTCGGGCAGGATCTCGTAGGCCCGGACGGCCTGGGCGGCCTCCGCCGGGTCGGCGATCTTGGCCAGCCCGGCCCAGCCCCACACCACCGCGAGGCCGAGCCGTACGGCCGTGCCGACCCACTCGCTCCAGACCGGTACCGGCCGCCGCTCCGACGGTGCGGGAGCCGGGCCACCGGGCTGCGCTGCCGGGCCGGCCATCAGGGAACCCCCCTCGGGAAACTCGTTCACTTCCTGACGAACCGTAAGGGAGGAAGGGGGGTTCCTCCTCATTCGGGAATTAAGCCGGAAGAGTGACGACCTGTCCGAATCCTCGCGAACACCCGTACGTCAGTGGCACCCCGGCATCCGCCCCGGGTCGAACAGGTCCGGACGCCCGTGCCCCGCCCGCTCGGCGGCGTCCCACCGGGCCGCCTCGGCACACGCGACCGCGTCCCGCTCCGCCCGCTCCGCACCCCGCTTGGCCAGCGCCTGACCCACCTCGGTGTGCGCCCCGACGGCGGCGCCCAGAGCCAGCGCGGCGGCCGCCGCCCGCAGCAGAACGGCCCGATGAAAACCCCGCACCGGCTCACCCCTTCGCTCGCTCCGCTACCCCCGTGCACCTCGTTCGTGCACTCGTCCCTCCACTCAACGTCCGTCAACCCCGCCTGATGCGTGTCGCCATCACTGTTCACTCGTTCGGGTCCGCCCCCGGCCCGACCCCGCCCGCGGAAACCCGACGGCCCGCCACTCCCCGAGGAGTGGCGGGCCGTCGACCGACCGTTTCCGGCGCGCGTCAGCGCCTCCGCACGCCCGCCGCCAGCTCCCCGGCCAGCGCCCGCACGGCGTCCAGCGCCGCCGCCTCGTCGTCGCCCGCCTCCAGGATCCGCTTCACGAACGCCGAACCGACGATCACGCCGTCGGCGAACCGCGCGACCTCCGCCGCCTGCGCGGCGTCGGAGACCCCGAGCCCGACGCAGACCGGCAGGTCCGTGGTGGCCCGGGTGCGCGCGACCAGGTCCTCGGCCAGCGAACCGACCGCCGAGCGGGTGCCGGTCACGCCCATCACCGCGGCCGCGTACACGAACCCGCTGCCCGCCGCCGTGACCTCGGCCAGCCGGGCGTCCTTGCTGCTGGGGGCGACCACGAACACGGTGTCCAGCCCGTGCTCGTCCGCCGCCTTGCGCCACTCCTCCGACTCCTCCACCGGCAGGTCCGGCAGGATGCAGCCGGCCCCGCCCGCGGCCGCCAGGTCGGCGGCGAAGCGCGCCACGCCGTAGCGGTCGACCGGGTTCCAGTACGTCATGACCAGCACCGCCGCCTCGGGGTGCGCGGCCGCGGCCTCCTGGACGGTGCGCAGCACGTCCTTGATCCGCACGCCGCCGCGCAGCGCGATGTCGTCGGCGGTCTGGATGACGGCGCCGTCCAGCACCGGGTCGGAGTGCGGCAGGCCGACCTCGACCACGTCGCAGCCGCCCTCGATCAGTGCGTTGACCGCCCGGATGCCGCCGTCGACGGTCGGGAAGCCGGCCGGCAGGTAGCCGATCAGCGCGGCGCGGTCCTCCGCCTTGGCGGCCGCCAGGACTCCGCTGAGCTTCGAAGCAGCCATGGTCAGTTACCCCCCTGGGCGGAGCCGTTGCCGGTGCCGGCGCCCGGCTCGTCGTACAGGCCGAAGTACTCGGCGGCGGTGTGCATGTCCTTGTCGCCGCGCCCGGAGAGGGAGACCAGGATGGTGGCCTCCGGTCCGAGCTCGCGGCCGAGCTCCAGGGCCCCCGCGAGGGCGTGGGCGCTCTCGATGGCCGGGATGATGCCCTCGGTGCGGGACAGCAGCCGCAGCGCCTGCATCGCGGCGTCGTCGGTGACGGGGCGGTACTCGGCCCGTCCGGTGTCCTTCAGCCAGGCGTGCTCCGGGCCGACGCCCGGGTAGTCGAGGCCGGCGGAGATCGAGTGCGACTCGATGGTCTGGCCGTCCTCGTCCTGCAGGACGTAGGTGCGGGAGCCGTGCAGCACGCCCGGGTCGCCCTTGGTGAGGGTGGCGGCGTGCCGGGGGGTGTCGGCGCCCTCGCCGGCCGCCTCGCAGCCGATCAGGCGCACGTCGGCGTCCGGGATGAACTCGTGGAAGATGCCCATCGCGTTGGAGCCGCCGCCGACGCAGGCGACCACGGCGTCGGGCAGCCGCCCGGTGCGGTCGAGCACCTGCTGCCGCGCCTCGACGCCGATGATCCGGTGGAAGTCGCGGACCATCATCGGGAACGGGTGCGGCCCGGCGACGGTGCCGAACAGGTAGTGGGTGGAGTCCACGTTGGCGACCCAGTCGCGGAACGCCTCGTTGATGGCGTCCTTCAGGGTCCGGCTGCCGGACTTGACGGCCACCACCTCGGCGCCGAGCATCCGCATCCGGGCGACGTTCAGCGCTTGGCGCTGGGTGTCGACCTCACCCATGTAGACGGTGCAGTCGAAGCCGAAGAGCGCGCAGGCGGTGGCGGTGGCCACGCCGTGCTGGCCGGCGCCGGTCTCGGCGATGATCCGGGTCTTGCCCATCCGCTTGGTGAGCAGCGCCTGGCCCAGCACGTTGTTGATCTTGTGCGAGCCGGTGTGGTTGAGGTCCTCGCGCTTGAGCAGGATGCGCGCGCCGCCCGCCTCGGCGGAGAAGCGGTGCACGTCGGTCAGCGGGCTCGGGCGCCCGGTGTAGTCCTTGAGCAGCGCGTCGAGCTCGGCCGCGAAGGCCGGGTCGGTCTTGGCCTTCTCGTACTCCTCGGCGACCTGCTCGACCGCGGCGACCAGCGCCTCGGGGATGAAGCGGCCGCCGTACGCGCCGAAGTATCCGCGCACGTCCGGCACCTGGGCACCGGGCAGGTAGTCCTTCTCGGACATGTGGTTTCCCTTGGGGAGTTGACGACAGTGACGTCTGATCGGCTGGGGTCAGCCGCGCGTCACGCGCCATCGCCGTCCCGGCACCTGCCCGGGCTCACAGCCGATCACGTACCGCACCCGACGCCCCAGCACCCGGCGTGCGGGCGCGCGGCAGCCGCGCGGGCGGCAACCGGGGGCGAGTCGGGCGGCGATCTTCATCGGGCTGTGTCAGTCCTTGTGCCGGACGGCCGGGTGGGCCCCGGCGGCGACCAGGTCGGCGACCGCGGCGCGCGGGTCCTTGCCGGTCACCAGGGACTCGCCGACCAGCACCGCGTCGGCGCCGAGGTTGGCGTAGTTGATCACGTCCAGCGGGCCGCGGACCCCGGACTCGGCGATCTTCACGATGCCGTCCGGAATGGCGTGGACCACGTTCCCGAAGGTGTTGCGGTCCACCTCCAGGGTCTTCAGGTTGCGGGCGTTGACGCCGATGATCCGCGCCCCGGCGTCCACCGCGCGCTTGATCTCGTCCTCGTCGTGCACCTCGACCAGCGGGGTGAGACCGATCGACTCGGCGCGCTCGATCAGCGACACCAGGGCCGACTGGTCGAGCGCCGCGACGATCAGCAGCGCGAGGTCGGCACCGTGCGCGCGGGCCTCCCACAGCTGGTAGGCGGTGACGATGAAGTCCTTGCGCAGCAGCGGGGTGTCCACCGCGGCGCGGACGGCGTCCAGGTCGGCCAGCGACCCGCCGAAGCGGCGCTGCTCCGTCAGCACGCTGATCGCGGCGGCACCGCCGGCCGCGTAGTCGCGTGCCAGGGCGGCCGGATCGGCGATCGAGGCCAGGGCGCCCTTGGACGGGCTGGAGCGCTTCACCTCGCAGATCACCCGGACCCCGTCGCCCTTGAGGGCGGCGACGCCGTCCTTGGCCTCCGGGGCCTTGGCGGCGCGCTCCTTCAGCTCGTCCAGGGAGACCTGGGCCTGCCGCTCGGCGAGGTCCTCGCGGACCCCTTCGATGATCGAGTCGAGCACACTCACTCAGGAGCCCCCATCGTTTCTGCCAGTTGGCCAGCGAGAGCCGGGCGGGCGGTGACCCGCCGGCTCTTCGATGGTATCGGCACCCGGGAGCGCGGGGCGCATCCGCCCGGCGCGCGTCTCGCGGACCGGACCCCGGCTCCGGCCGCGCTCAACTGCGACTTCACCGCTTCTCCACCCACGTCGAGGGCGGTTGCCGGTCAGGAGCCTGCACTCACACCAGGGGCGGCGCCAGACCGGCTCCGACCGGCGAGTTCCGCACCACGGTGAACACCAGCACGAGCAGCGCGATCAGCGCCCAGCGCCGGCCCCCGACGGTGACCCGGGGCGGCGGTCCGCAGGTCAGCGCGGCCCAGGCCCAGCGCAGCCAGAGCACCCCCAGCACGCCGAACAGCAGGACGGCGGCGGCGTTGTCGTGCAGGGCCCCGGTGAGGTCCCCGTGGGTGAGCGCGTGGACGCAGCGCAGCCCGCCGCAACCGGGGCACCACCAGCCGGTGGCCGTCAGGAACGGGCAGTCCGGGTAGTGCCCGGGGCTGTTGGGGTCGACCACGGCGACGTACGCGGTGGGGACGGCCACCGCCGCCAGCGCGGTCAGCGGCGGGCCCAGCCGGCGCAGCACGGTCGGCGGGGCGGAGGCGGTGGGGGCGGCGTTCACGCCCCGATTCTGCCCGCGTCCGGGCCCGGACACGACGAAACGGCGGGCGCGGCGCGCCCGCCGTTCGGTTGTGCGAAAAGGCGAGTCGTACGGAAGCGGGGTCGGGCCCCCCGTACGGTGAGCCGGTCGTCAGGCAGTGGCAGCGGCGGCGACGGCGCGGGCCTCGCGGGCCGCGACCTGCTCCTCGGCCGACTTGTAGACATTGGTGCTCGGCTGCTTGCCCATGCCGGCCATCGACATGGCCTTGCCGACCACGCCACCGGCCACGACGACGGCCAGGCCGGCACAGACGAGGAGCACCGACGGCAGGATCATCGCGACACCCGCGATGCCGAAACCGACGAAGGAGATGACGACGCCGGTCCAGGCGGCGGGGTTGTGGCCGTGTGCTGCTGCTGCCATCTGAGTGGTGCTCCTTGGCTCTCGGGGCCCGGCCGGGCCTGCGGGGCCGCCGGCGGGTTGACGGAGTCCATTGTGCCGGGCCACACACCGGCGCCCCAAAGCGGGTGGCGGGTCTATCGCGTCACATGTGCACGTCGGGCGGCCACGGGGCCCGTGCGGCGGCGTGCGGGGCCGCCGCGACGGCTGCGGCGCCCTGGCCGCGAGCCCGGACGGGTGCGGGCCTCAGACGGCCGTGGGGTCCTCGCCGCGGTCCAGCGCCTTCCACAGGTCGCCCGGGGTGTCGGCCTTGGCCGGGGTCCTGGCCGGGGCCTTTCCGGTCGGCGCCTCGTAGCGGCTGCCCATGGCGGGCCAGCGGCGGCCGTAGCGCAGGGTGAGCAGTCCGGCGAGGGCCAGCAGCACGCCGCCGACCAACGCGACCCACGGCCAGGCGGTGTGCGAGACCCCGGTGGCCGCCGAGCCGGTCAGTGCGAGCTTGCGGGCCGCCTCGGCGTCCAGCGCGGCGGTGTCGCCGGCCCCGGCGACCGACGCGGCGGCCGCGCCGATCCCGGCGAGCAGGGTCAGCGCCCCGACGGCCAGCCGTCCCACGCCGCGCACCGCGAACACCGCGACGGCCGCGGCGAGGCCCACCAGGGCCAGCCCGCCGGGCAGCTCGGAGATCGTGCCGCCGGTGACGGCGACGTCCAGGGTGCCCGCCCGCCCCTCGGCCCAGGTCCGCCCGACCGCGGTCAGCACCAGGACGGCGCTCAGCACGGTCAGCAGCAGCATCACGCCGAGCGTGCGGCGGCTGGAGGCGGCGGGGGCGGGGGTCTGGTCAGCACTCACCCGTCCACTATCCCCCGACCGACACCCCGGTCCGCACCCGGGGTGGGGGACGGCGTGGGGAAGGGGTCCGTCCGCAGCACCACCGTCCGCCCGCCCAGCGACAGGAACAGGTCGTTGCCGAACGGCACCCGCTCGGCCTCCCGGTACACCCCCTCGGGGGACGGCGCGGTGTGCACGGTGCAGACCGCCGCCGCCGGATCGACCACCACGTAGAGCGGCACACCGCTGCTCGCGTACGCCCGCCCGGCCTCCGCCAGGTCCGGCCGGGCCACCTCCAGCACGGCCTCGACCCCGGCCGCGCCGAACCGGCCCCGCTCGCCCCGCACCGCGCCCCGGGCGAGCACCACCAGGTCCGGGGCGAGCACGGCCGCGTCCGGGGTCGGGCCGGCCGTGTCCGGGGTCGGGGTCGGGCCGGCCGCGTCCGGGGTCGGGGTCGGGCCGATCACGTCCGGGCCGCCGGGCGCCGTCGGGAAGTCCACCGCCACGCCGGACAGCACCCGGCCGTGGCCCGCCGGCTGCTCGGCGAACTGCCCGGCCGCGCTCAGCACGACCTCCCAGCGCAGCTCGTCGTACGGCACCTCGGGCATCCGGGCCGCCTCCTCACACCTCAGGACAGTTCCGGCCTCCGCAGCGTATTGGCGGTGGCGACGGCCCGCAGCACGGCGGCTGCCTTGTTGCGGCACTCGGTGTCCTCGCCGTGCGGGTCGGAGTCGGCGACCACGCCCGCGCCGGCCTGCACGTAGGCCGTGCCGTCGCGCAGCACGGCCGTACGGATCGCGATCGCGGTGTCGGAGTCCCCGGCGAAGTCCAGGTAGCCGACGCAACCGCCGTACAGGCCGCGGCGGGTGGGCTCCAGCTCCTCGATGATCCGCATCGCCCGCGGCTTGGGCGCGCCGGAGAGGGTGCCGGCCGGGAAGCAGGCGGTCAGCACGTCGAAGGCGCTCCGCCCCGGCGCGACCTTGCCGGTGACGGTGGAGACGATGTGCATCACGTGGCTGTAGCGCTCGATCTGCATGAAGTCGACCACCTCGACGCTGCCCGGCTCGCAGACCCGCCCGAGGTCGTTGCGGCCGAGGTCGACCAGCATCAGGTGCTCGGCCCGCTCCTTGGGGTCGGCGAGCAGCTCGGCGGCCAGCGCCGCGTCCTCGTGCGGGGTCGCGCCGCGGTGCCGGGTGCCGGCGATCGGGTGCAGCATCGCCTCGCCGTCGGTGACCTTGACCAGCGCCTCCGGGCTGGAGCCGACCACGTCGAAGCCCCCCTCGGCGGTGCCGTCCGGCCCCGGGAAGCGGAACAGGTACATGTACGGGCTGGGGTTGGTGGTGCGCAGCACCCGGTAGACGTCCAGCGCGGAGGCCGGGCAGGGCGCCTCGAAGCGCTGCGAGGGCACCACCTGGAAGGCCTCGCCGGCCCGGATCCGCTCCTTGATCTCGTCCACCGCGGCCCGGTACGGCTCGCCGCCGAACGGCGAGTGCACCTCGCCGGGGCCGGCCGGGGTGAAGGTGGCCAGGCCCGGGTCGACCGGCTTGAGCAGGTCGGCCTCCATCGCGTCGAGACGGCCCACCGCGTCCGCGTAGGCCTCGTCCACGCCGGTGGCCAGGTCGTTGTGGTTGACGGCGTTGGCGATCAGCAGCACCGTGCCGTCGGCGTGGTCGAGCACCGCGAGGTCGGTGGCCAGCATCATGGTCAGCTCGGGGAGCCCGAGGTCGTCCGGGTTGAGGTCGGGCAGCTTCTCCAGTCGGCGGACGATGTCGTAGCCGAGGTAGCCGACCAGGCCGCCGGTGAGCGGGGGCAGGCCGTCGTCGGCGTGCCGCGGGGTGTGCAGCGCCTCCAGGGCGGCGCGCAGCACCTGCAGCGGGTCGCCGGTGGTGGGGATGCCGACCGGCGGGGTGCCGAGCCAGCGGGCGTCGCCGTCCCGGTCGGCGGTGAGCGTGGCGGCGCTGCGCACCCCGACGAAGGAGTAGCGCGACCAGCTGCGGCCCTGCTCGGCGGACTCCAGCAGGAAGGTGCCGGGCCGCTCCGCGGCGAGGCTGCGGTACAGACCGATCGGGGTGAGGCCGTCCGCGAGGAGCCTGCGGGTGACCGGGATGACCCGGGTGTCGACGGCGAGCTTGCGGAAGGCTTCGAGGTCCATGCGGGGCGGCACCTTCTTGAGTTCTGTGAGTGGAGGGAGGGTCAGGAGAGCGGGAGCACGTCGGCGTCGAAGCAGGTGCGGTCGCCGGTGTGGCAGGCCGCGCCGGTCTGGTCGACCTTGACCAGCAGGGTGTCGCCGTCGCAGTCCAGTGCCACCGACTTGACCACCTGGACGTGGCCGGAGGTGTCGCCCTTCACCCAGTACTCGCGGCGGCTGCGGCTCCAGTAGGTGCAGCGGCCGGTGGTGAGCGTGCGGTGCAGCGCCTCGTCGTCCATCCAGCCGAGCATCAGCACCTCGCCGGTGTCGTACTGCTGCGCGATGGCCGGGAGCAGGCCGTCCTCGGTGCGCTTGAGACGGGCGGCGATCTCGGGAGCCAGGGCGGTGGTGCCGGGAGTGGCGGGTGTGGTGGACATGGGGCCCATTGTGTCAGTCCGGTCGGCCGTCCCGGCGGGTCCGTCCGACCGGTGGTCCCGGTTGTGCCGCCCGTCCGGGGCGAGTTCGGCCAACCGCCTGCCGGGCGGCCCCTTCGTGGGCCATCCTCGTGGCCATGACGCCCGAGCAGCCGCCCGCAGCCGCCTCCCGCGGCCTGGTCCTCACCGTCGTCGCCGTGCTGGTCGTCCTGCTCGCGGTGGTGGCCACCGCGGCGCTCTGGCCGGACGACAGGAAGCCCGCCGCCGCACCGCCGCCCACCCCCACGGCCACCCCGACGCCGACCCCCACCCCGACACCCACGCCCACCCCGACCAAGCCGCCGCCGCCGTACGCCTTCTTCGCGGTCGGCACCTGCTTCGACCACCCGCAGCTGAGCCCGGTGATCACCCGCGCCGAGGAGCGCCCCTGCAGCGGCGAGCACGACGGCGAGGTGATCGCCGACCTCAAACTTGCCGACAACCTGACCGGCGAGATCCCGATCGCCCTCGCCATGCGGGACGGCTGCAAGGAGGCCGAGGCCGCCGCCAAGGCCAGGCAGGCCGACGGAAAGACGTACTACGGGCGCCAGTTCGGCCCGGCCCTGGTCAACTACCAGCAGGGCTGGCGGGACTACACCTGCACCCTCACCGCCGCCAACAAGCAGGGCGGCCCCAAACTCACCGGCCACCTCCGCCCGTAGGCCGGGTCCTGGGGCCCGTCTTCGAACGGAGGACGGGCCATAGGCTTCCACCATGTCGAACCACGCTCTCGCCGAACGCCACCGCCTCGCCGAACTCCTCACCGCCGCAGGGCCGGACGCCCCCACCCTCTGCGCCGGCTGGACCACCCGGGACCTCGCCGCCCACCTGGTGATCCGGGAGCGTCGCCCCGACGCGGCGGCGGGGATCCGGATCACCGCCCTGGCCGCCCGGACCCGGCGGGTGCAGGACGACTACGCCGCGCGGCCGTACGAGGAACTGATCCGCCTCTTCCGCTCCGGCCCGCCGGTCTACTCCCCCTTCGCCCTGCCCGGCGCGGACGAGGCGGCCAACACCGTCGAGTACTTCGTGCACGCCGAGGACGTCCTGCGGGCCGCCGAGGACTGGACCCCCCAGACCGTCCCGCCCGGCCGCGCCGAGGCCCTGTGGCGCCGCCTCCCCATGATCGCCCGCTTCGAGGCCGGCCGCCGCTCCCCCGTCCGCCTGGTCCTCGCCCGCCCCGACGGCCGGTCCCTCACCGTCGGCCCGGCCGGCGCCCCCACCGTCCACGTCACCGGCGACCCGGGCGAACTGGTCCTCTTCACCTACGGCCGCGGCGCCCGCACCACCCTGGACGTGGACGGTGCCCCCGACGCCGTCGAAGCCCTCCGCCACGCCCTGCCGCTGCCCCCGAAGTAGGGCGCCCGAGCGTGCGGCGGGCCCGCCGGTCGGGGCCTTCCCCTGACCGGCGGGCCCGCCGTCCGCCCTGAACTCCGTCACCGGGTCGGGGCCGCAGGGCCCCCGGTCACCAGCCGCCGGAGCCGATCTCGGTGCGGGCGCT
The DNA here is from genome assembly GCF_040302665.1 of Kitasatospora sp. NPDC097691. NCBI lineage: Bacteria > Bacillati > Actinomycetota > Actinomycetes > Kitasatosporales > Streptomycetaceae > Kitasatospora > Kitasatospora sp. NPDC097691. The sequence continues at coordinate 16,673 of NZ_JBEORY010000065.1, forward strand.
CAGGCCGTTGCCGGTGCCCTTGTAGAGGTAGAGCTTCCCGGTCTGCCCCGGGTCGGAGTCGACGGCCGCGAGGTCCCCGATGCCGTCACCGGTGAAGTCAGCGCCCGCGTAGTCGGAGATGCCGTTCCAGCCGGCGGTACCGATCTCGACGCGGTCACCCAGGCCGTGTCCCGTGCCGGGGTACAGCCACAGCTTGCCGGTGGACTTCTCGGTCGCGACGATGTCGTCCTTGCCGTCCTTGTTCATGTCACCGGGGCTGACGATCTTGTTCATGCCGTTCCAGCCGCCGGTACCGATCTCCACCCGCTTGCCGAGGGCCCCGCCGAGGCCGGGGTAGAGGAAGAGCTTGCCGGTCGAGTTCTCGCTCGCCACGACGTCGGCCACGCCGTCGCCGTTGAAGTCGCCCACCGCGGTGTTGTTCATGCCGTTCCAGCCGCCGCTGCCGATCTCGATCCGGCCTTCGACGCCGTGGCCGTTGCCCGGGTACACCCAGAGCTTGCCGGTCGACTTCTCGGTCGCGACGATGTCGTCCCCGCCGTCGCCGTTCAGGTCGCCCACGGCCAGGTTGCTCATGCCGTTCCAGCCGCCGCTGCCGACCAGCACCCGGCTCCCCAGTGCGCCCTTCCCGTTGCCCGGGTAGAGGAACAGCTTGCCGGTCGAGACCTCCACCGCGACCAGGTCCTTCTTGCCGTCGCCGTTGAAGTCACCCGCCGTCAGGTCGGTCATCCCCGGGTCGGCCGGCCCGGCCGGGTACGGGTCAGCGTGGTCGGTCGAGAGCCCGGTGCCGGGGCTGCAGGTCCACGCGCCGGCCCCCTGGTCGGCGAGGATCTTCTCGGCGATCAGGATCTGTTCCTTCTTGGTCGCCTGGTGCGGATAGGCCGCGTACTGGGTGCCGCCGTAGTGCTGCCAGTTGTACTCGGATATCTGCAGGCCGCCGTAGTAGCCGTTCCCGGTGTCGATGGACCAGTTGCCGCTGCTCTCGCAGGCGGCCACCTTGTCCCAGGTGCCGACCGTCGCGGCGCCGGCCGTGCCGGCGAGGGCCAGGGGTGCGAGGCTCAGCGCGAAGACGGCCAGGCTCTTGCGCATACGGGTCTGTGCGGACATGGGTGTTCTCCCCCTGAAGTCGGTGCTGGCGTACGTGGATTCGGGACCGTGCCGGTGCGCTCGGCGGCTCACCAGCCGCCGGAGCCGATCTCGGTGCGGGCGCTCAGGCCGCTGCCGGTGCCCTTGTAGAGGTAGAGCTTCCCGGTCTGCCCCGGGTCGGAGTCGACGGCCGCGAGGTCCCCGATGCCATCACCGGTGAAGTCAGCGCCCGCGTAGTCGGAGATGCCGTTCCAGCCGGCGGTACCGATCTCGACGCGGTCACCCAGGCCGTGTCCCGTGCCCGGGTACAGCCACAACTTCCCCGTCGACGTCTCGGTCGCGACGATGTCGTCCTTGCCGTCCCTGTTCATGTCACCGGGGCTGACGATCTTGTTCATGCCGTTCCAGCCACCGGAACCGATCTCCACCCGGCTCCCCAGACCACTGCCCGTCCCCGGGTACAGCCACAGCTTCCCCGTCGAGTTCTCACTCGCCACGACGTCGTCCTTGCCGTCACCGTTGAAGTCACCGACAGCCGTGTTGTTCATCCCGTTCCAGCCACCGGAACCGATCTCCACCCGGTCACCCACACCACTGCCCGTCCCCGGGTACAGCCACAGCTTCCCCGTCGACTTCTCCGTCGCGACGATGTCGTCCTTGCCGTCCTTGTTCAGGTCACCCACGGCCAGGTTGCTCATCCCGTTCCAACCACCGTTGCCGATCAACACCCGGCTCCCCAGCGCCCCCGTCCCCGTCCCCGGGTACGACCAGAGCTTGCCGGTCGACACCTCGACCGCCACCAGGTCCTTCTTGCCGTTCCCGTTGAAGTCACCCGCCGTCAGGTCGGTCATCCCGGGGTCGTTCACCGGGGCCTTGGCGGCGACGTCGACGTAGTTCCGGTCGATGTTGATGGTGGTCCCGCCGTGCGACTCCGTGACGTTGCCGGCGTACTGGTGGACGCGCTGGTGGTTGGACCAGTACCCCGCCGGGATGTAACCGTCGTCGGTGTCGGCGGCGTTGTTCCAGTTCGCGGACCACGCCACGTCGGGGCGGTCGAAGCTGGACGAGTTGTAGGCGCCGGCCATGTCCTTGATCCCGCTGGACGAGGAACTGTAGACGCCTGAACGGAAGTTGAGCTCGTGCAGTCGGCCGGTCCAGCCCGACAGGTAGTTCAGCACATTGGTGCGGTAGCCGGGCGAGTAGTCCTCCATGTCGGTGTAGAGCACCGTGCCGGTGGTGAAGCCCAGGCCCTTGGCCAGCTTGACGGCGGCCTCCGCCGCGGCCCGGCCCTGACCCTCGGCGCCCGAGGAGGAGATCCCCGCGGCCTGGGTGCCCGCGTAGACGGGCAGCAGGTGCCAGCCGGCGCTGCTCTGCTGCGCCACCCACGACGCGGTGAGGTTGTTCTGCGCGCAGACCCGGGTCGGACCGCCGATGTAGATGCCCACGCCCCGGTACGGCGAGGAGGCCCAGTCCGCCATCGCGCCGGAGGAGGGGGCGGCGCAGGCGTCGAACGCCTTGCCGGTGTAGCCGGTGCCCGGCGTCTCCGACGCGGCCGCCGACGCCCCGGCGGGCGCGGCGAGGGCGCCGGGGACGGCCTTCGGGGGCTGCGGCACGGGGGCCGCGGCGGCGCCGTCGCCGATCGAGGCGGAGGCGAGGATGCGTTGCACCGCGGCGGCCGAGGCGGAGGCGTGACTGGTCGTCACGTAGACGCCGGCGCCCTCGAAGGCCACCCGCGCCTCCTGGCCGTCACTGTCCGGCAGGGTCGGGACGCCGCGGCCGGCCGGCACCGTGACGGTGGCGAGGTCGGCCCGCTCGGCGGAACCGGAGAAGGTCTCGACGACCAGCGCGTCCGCCTTCTCCCCGATCAGGTGGGTCGGGCAGTTCTGGTCCGCGCCGGGGTGGCCGAGGTAGACGGTGTTCCGGTCGAGCCGGACGCAGGTGTCGGGCGCCTGGGCCAGGTCGACCACCGGCCAGCTCGACGGCACCTGGAGCGAAAGCCCCTGGTAGGAAACGGTCTTGACGCTCTGCCCGGCAACAGCGGACTCGGCAGTAGCGGACTCGGCGCCGACGGGCTCGGCCGCCTGGGCGGCGACCTGTCCCAGCGGCAGGGTGACGGTGAGGGCACCGGCCGCCACGGCGAGCGCGGCGACACCCCTCAGACGGTGGTGGTTCACGGATCTCTCCAGGGAAACGGGCAGGGCGGAGCCACCCGGGGACGGATCCGGGCAGGGCGGCGCGCGCAGCAGGTCAGGGAAGGTGAGCGGGGAGGGCCGGGGCGGGCCCGCGCGGTGGTCGCGGGCCCGCCCCCGGTTTCAGCGGCCGGCCGGGCGGCCGGGGGCGGCCGGCGGAGCCGGCGTGGGGACTACCAGCCGCCGGAGCCGATCTCGGTGCGGGCGCTCAGGCCGCTTCCGGTGCCCTTGTAGAGGTAGAGCTTCCCGGTCTGCCCCGGGTCGGAGTCGACGGCCGCGAGGTCCCCGATACCGTCACCGGTGAAGTCCGCACCCGCGTAGTCGGAGATCCCGTTCCAGCCCGCGGTACCGATCTCCACCCGGTCACCCAGACCGCGCCCCGTACCCGGGTACAGCCACAACTTCCCCGTCGACGTCTCGGTCGCGACGATGTCGTCCTTGCCGTCCTTGTTCATGTCACCAGGGCTGACGATCTTGTTCATGCCGTTCCAGCCACCGGAACCGATCTCCACCCGGCTCCCCAGACCACTGCCCGTCCCCGGATACAGCCACAGCTTCCCCGTCGAGTTCTCACTCGCCACGACGTCGTCCTTGCCGTCACCGTTGAAGTCACCGACAGCCGTGTTGTTCATCCCGTTCCAGCCACCGGAACCGATCTCCACCCGGTCACCCACACCACTGCCCGTCCCCGGGTACAGCCACAGCTTCCCCGTCGACTTCTCCGTCGCGACGATGTCGTCCTTGCCGTCCCTGTTCAGGTCACCCACGGCCAGGTTGCTCATGCCGTTCCAACCACCGTTGCCGATCAGCACCCGGCTCCCCAGCGCCCCCGTCCCCGTCCCCGGGTACGACCAGAGCTTGCCGGTCGACACCTCGACCGCCACCAGGTCCTTCTTGCCGTTCCCGTTGAAGTCACCCGCCGTCAGGTCGGTCATCCCGGGGTCGGACGGACCGTCCTCGCGGATGGACTTGTTGCGGACCGGCACGAAGGTGCCGTAGCCGGAGAAGTACGGGTAGGGGATCTCGCGGTAGTGGACGCCGCTGCCGGTGAACTCGTAGCCCATGTAGTGGCTGGAGTCGGTCCACTTCTCGAACAGCACCACGTGGCCGTGGGCCCCGCTGTCGTCGTTGAGCAGCGCGTCGCCGGCCTTGAGGTCGCCCTTGTCGATGTGCTCCGTGACGCCCCGAGGGCCGAAGGTGTCGGTGGTCAGCGAGTCGTCGAGCTTCCAGGCCATCGAGACGTAACCCGAGCAGTCGGTGCGGTAACCGTTGTGCGAGCCGGTCCAGCTGTAGTCGAGGCCTATGCCGACCCAGGTCTTGGCGCGCCGGATCGCCTCGCTGCGGGAGACCGCCGGGGCCAGGACGGACGCGGCCGCCGACGACCCGTCAGCGGCGGGCGCCTGGGCGACCCCGACCGGCTGGCCGGCGCCCCCGTACTCGCCGCCCGCGACCGCGGTGCCGGCGACGGGGGCGGGGGCGGGATCGGCGGCGAACGCCGTGCCGCCCTGGACGACCAGGCCGAGCGAGAGCGAACCGGCCAGCCCGAGGGCGGCGGCGGACGTGCGGAGATAAGCCCTGCGGGACATGCGTACTCCTGAAAATGGCATCGAAAGGACCGGCGCGGCGCGACGGCGCCCGGATCACCGGAAGAGGGAGCGCCGGACGGACTCCGGCAGGAAGCGGACGGCCGTCAGCCGGCGACGGAAACGTGCCAGGACTGGAAGGCCGGAGACCGCGCGATGGCGGCGGAACAGATGGCCAGCGAAAGGGCGGGGGCGTTGTCGCCACTCCCGCCGCTGGTGAAGACGACGAGGTCGATGGAGTCCTGACGGGCCCTCGACTGGACGTGCTCCAGGCCGCCGAAGGGATCGGCGTGGGCCCAGAGCACGTCCTTCAGGACATGGGCGTCGGCAGCGGTCGGCGGACGCCGGTCGGGGCTCGTCAGGGTGAGGCGGACAATGTGCATCTGGCTCGGTTCGAGCGGCCGGTGACGGCGAAGTCGGCGGCGGTCACTTCTTGTTGTCCCAGCTGATGCTGCCCGGGTCACCCAGACCGCCCTTGCCGCCCCCGGTGCGGACGGGGGCGCCCTCACCCGGGTCGCCCGCGCCGGGGTCGCTCGCCGCGGACACGCCCGCCGCGCCGGCCGGTGCGCTGGCCGGTGCGGCGGCGAAGGCGGTGGCGGTCGGCAGAGCGAGCGTGGCCACCATTGCCGCAGCCGCGAGGACACCGGGAACGCGAGCGGTAATCCGCATGGAGAACAACCCCCTGTTGATGATCGGTCGGTGCGTCGGACGCCGGCTGGTTCCCGCCGTCCCGCCGGCCCGGGGTTCGGCGCCCCCGGCTCGGTGATTCCCATCCTGCAAGCCCCGGGCGGTGCTGCGGAAGGCCTTGCCCGAGGCATCATCAGGCCAGGCAGCATGGCGCCACCCCAGCCGCCCCGGCCACCTCTGCCGCCCTTTCAGCCCCTTCAACCCCTTCCGCCCCGGACGCCTCCGCAGCCCCCTCCGCCGCTCCGACGCATCGTCAGATCTCCTTGCACACACATTTGTAAGCTGTGAGAATCTTGTCGACGGCCTTGACATGAGCTGGCCGCGCGCATCGCCGAGTCCGGGGGGAATCGTGCTCGAAGTGCTGGGACTGGACCCTACGGCGGAGGCCGTCTACGCGGCCCTGCTGGTCGAGCCCGGGTGCGGGGTCACCGTCCTGTGCCGCCGCCTCGGCCTCTCCGAGACCGCCGTCAGAGAGGCCCTCGACCAACTCGCGGACCTGACGCTGCTGCGCCCCTCCCAGGAGGTCTCGGGCGCGCTGCGCCCGGTCAGCCCGGCGATCGGCCTGGAGGCCGTCATCCGCCGCCAGGAGGACGACCTCGCCCGCCGCCAGCAGGAGCTGGCCGCCAGCAAGGCCGCCGTGGCGCGGGCCGTGGCCGCCTACGCGGACCTGGTGCCCAACACCACCTCGGACGCCACCGAGCGCCTGGTCGGGATGGACGCGATCCAGGCCAAGCTCGAGATGCTGGCGCGCGACCTCCGGGAGGAGTTCCTCGCCGCGATCTCGGGCGGCGCGCAGTCCCAGGCGAGCATGGACGCCGCCCGTCCGCTCGACCAGGACGCGCTGGAGCGCGGCGTCACCATGCGGACGCTCTACCAGGACAGCGTCCGCAACGACCAGGCCACCCACGCGTACGCCCAGTGGCTCACCGAGCTCGGCGGCCAGGTGCGGACGGCGCCCCTGCTGCCGCCCCGGCTGCTGGTCTTCGACCGGCACACCGCCGTCGTCCCGATCGACCCGACGCAGACCAGGCTCGGGGCGCTGTGCACCAGCGAGCCCGGGCTGGTCGCCTCGCTGGTCGCCCTGTTCGAACAGGCCTGGTCCACCGCCGTACCGCTCGGCGCCGACCAGCCCACCCACCACGACACCGGCCTCACCGCGGCCGAGCGCGACCTGCTCCGGCTGCTCGGGACGGGCCTGACCGACGAGGCCGCCGGCAAGCGGCTCGGCATCTCGGTGCGGACCGTACGCCGCCAGATGTCCGCCCTCATGGAGCGGCTCGACGCCGCCAGCCGCTTCGAGGCCGGCCTCAAGGCGGCACAGCGCGGCTGGCTGTAGGCGGCGGCGCCGCAGGCGCACCCACAGAGCCCCGCCCCGCCCCGCGTGCGGACGTCCGTGCCCGGGTGCGGATGTCAGTGCCCGGGTGCAGACTCGCAGGTGGCCGGGGAGGGGGCGTGCGCGCGCCCGACGGAACCTCCCCGGTCACTCTCCGTCGAAGGGGCACCACTCCATGCTCACCACCGACTTCCCCACCGGATCCCCCTGCTGGATCGACCTCGGCAGCCCGAACATCCCGGCCACCGCCGAGTTCTACAACAAGGTCTTCGGCTGGACCTTCCAGGAGGTCCCCGAGGCCGGCGGTTACGGCTTCCTCCAGCTGAACGGCAAGACCGTCGGCGCCCTCGGCAACCTGGACGCGGGGGCCCGGTCCGCCTGGACGACGTACTTCCGCAGCGAGGACGTGGACGCCACGGTGAAGGCCGCCGAGCAGGCCGGCGCCACCGTCCGGGTACCGCCGATGGACGTCATGCAGGAGGGCCGGTTCGCCGCGCTCACCGATCCGCAGGGCGCCGAGTTCGCGGTCTGGCAGGCGGGGAACACCAAGGGGCTGGACGCCGTCTCCGAGGACGACACCCTGGTCTGGTCCGAACTGCACACCTCGGACCAGGACGGGGCCTTCGGGTTCTACCAGCGGCTGTTCGCCTGGCGGGTGGAGAACTTCGAGCCGTCGCCGGGGATGACCTACCGGGTGATCTCGACCGCCGAGGGCGACCAGCAGGCCACCAGCTTCGGCGGCATCGCCCCGACGATGACCCCGGACCAGCCCTCCGCGTGGACTCCGTACTTCGCGGCCGCCGACGTGGACGCGGTGATCGCCAAGGCGACGGCGGCGGGCGGCTCGGTGCTGATGCCGGCCTCGGACGTGGAGAACGTCGGCCGGCTGGCCTGGCTGGCGGACCCGAACGGCGCCCCGTTCGCCCTGATCAAGGGCGAGCCGCGGGAGTCCTGAGAACGCGAGCGGGGCCCGCGGTTCCGAGGAACCGCGGGCCCCGAGCTCCGCACGGGTCGACGCATGGCTCGACGCACGGGTCGACGCGGGTCACCGCACCGGGTGCCCGGCCTCCCGCAGCGCGCCCTTGACCTCGCCGATCCGCAGGTCCCCGAAGTGGAAGACGCTGGCGGCCAGCACCGCGTCCGCGCCCGCTTCGACGGCGGGTGCGAAGTCGGCGAGCTTGCCGGCGCCGCCGGAGGCGATCACCGGCACCGAGACGGCCTTGCGCACGGCCCGGATCATCCCCAGGTCGTAGCCGTCCTTGGTGCCGTCCGCGTCCATCGAGTTGAGCAGGATCTCCCCCGCGCCCAACTCGGCCGCGCGGCCCGCCCATTCGACGGCGTCCAGGCCGGTGCCCCGGCGCCCGCCGTGGGTGGTCACCTCGAAGCCCGACTCGGTTTCCGTGCCGGGCGGGCAGCGCCGGGCGTCGACCGAGAGCACCAGCACCTGCCGGCCGAACCGCCGGGCGATCTCCCGGACCAGCTCCGGGCGGGCGATCGCGGCGGTGTTGACGCCGACCTTGTCGGCGCCGGCCCGCAGCAGCTTGTCCACGTCCTCGACGGCGCGGATGCCGCCGCCGACGGTGAGCGGGATGAAGACCTGCTCGGCGGTGCGGCGGACCACGTCGTAGGTGGTCTCGCGGTCGCCGGAGGAGGCGGTGATGTCGAGGAAGGTCAGTTCGTCGGCGCCCTCGGCGTCGTAGAGCTTGGCCATCTCGACCGGGTCGCCGGCGTCGCGCAGGTTCTGGAAGTTGACGCCCTTGACCACCCGCCCGGCGTCCACGTCCAGGCAGGGGATGACTCGTACGGCGAGGGTCACGGCTGTTGGCCTTCCAGGGTCTTTGCCAGCCCGGAGCGGTACGCGTCGAGCTCGATCTCGACCATCATCCGGGAGTCGATCAGGCCCTCGACCACCACCATGGTGGCCACCGGGCGTGCGGCGTCGAAGAGTTCGCGGTGGGCGCGGCCCACTTCCTCGGCGTCGCGGACGTGGGTGATGTACATCCGGGTGCGGACCACGTCGTCCGCGGTCAGACCGTACGCGGCCAGGGCCTTGAGCCCGACGCCGAACGCGGCGAGGGTCTGCCGGTACGGGTCGCCCTCGTGCTCGATCCGGCCGTCCACCCAGGCGGTGGAGCCGGCCACGTGCACATGGTCCCCCGCCGCGATGGCCCGGGAGTAGCCGAACTCGTCCTCCCAGGGGGAGAATCCGCCGACACGTCCGCGTACGATCCGACCGTCCGTCATCCTGAAACCGCCTCCAGGGCCTCTTCGAGGGTGAACTTCTGCTCGTAGAGTGCCTTGCCCACGATGGCACCCTCGACACCCTCGCCAACGAGGGAGGCGATGGCGCGCAGGTCGTCCAGCGAGGAGACGCCGCCGGAGGCGACGACGGGGCGGTCGGTGGCGGCGCAGACGTCGCGCAGCAGCTGCAGGTTGGGGCCGGTCAGGGTGCCGTCGCGGTTGACGTCGGTGACGACGTAGCGGGCGCAGCCCTCCTGGTCGAGGCGCGCCAGCACGTCGAAGAGCTGGCCGCCGTCGCGGGTCCAGCCGCGGCCGCGCAGGGTGGTGCCGACCACGTCCAGGCCGACCGCGATCTTGTCGCCGTGCTCGGCGATGGCCTTGGCGACCCACTCGGGGGCCTCCAGGGCGGCGGTGCCGAGGTTGACCCGGGTGCAGCCGGTGGCGAGGGCGCGGGCGAGCGACTCGTCGTCGCGGATGCCGCCGGACAGCTCGACCTTGATGTCCAGCCGGCCGGTGACGTCGCGCAGCAGCTCGTAGTTGGAGCCGGTGCCGAACGCGGCGTCGAGGTCGACCAGGTGCAGCCACTCGGCGCCGGCGTTCTGCCAGGCGAGAGCGGCGGCCAGCGGCTCGCCGAAGGAGGTCTCGGTGCCGGATGCGCCCTTGACCAGGCGGACGGCCCGGCCGTCGCGGACGTCGACGGCGGGAAGCAGTTCGAGGCGGCTCATCAGTAGCAACTCTCAGACAGTCAGAGGGTGTTGACCCAGTTGGTCAGCAGGGCGGCGCCGGCGTCGCCGGACTTCTCGGGGTGGAACTGGGTGGCCCACAGCGGACCGTTCTCGACGGCCGCGACGAACGGCTGCCCGTGCGTGGCCCAGGTGACCAGCGGCGGGTTGATCCGCGCGCTGTGGCTCTCCAGCTCCCAGTGCCGCACGCCGTAGGAGTGCACGAAGTAGAAGCGGGTCTCCGGGTCGAGGCCGGCGAACATCCGGGTGCCCTCGGGCACGTCCACGGTGTTCCAGCCCATGTGCGGGACGACCGGGGCCTCCAGCGGTTCGACGGTGCCCGGCCACTCGTCGCAGCCGGCCGTCTCCACGCCGTGCTCGACCCCCTTCTCGAAGAGGATCTGCATGCCGACGCAGATGCCCATGACCGGGCGGCCGCCGGCCAGGCGGCGGCCGATGATCCAGTCCCCGCGGACCGACTTCAGCCCGCGCATGCAGGCCTCGAAGGCGCCCACGCCGGGGACGAGCAGGCCGTCCGCGGCCATCGCGGTGTCGTAGTCGGAGCTGACCGTGACGTTCGCCCCGGTCCGCTCCAGGGCGCGCTGCGCGGAGCGGAGGTTGCCGGAGCCGTAGTCGAGGACGACGACGTTCTTGCCCATGTTCAGGTGTCCAGTCTCTCTACGACGGGTCTTACAGGCGCATGAGGCCGGAGGCCAGGCACATCACGGCACCGAACGCCAGCACCAGGATGACGCCCTTCGACTGCTTCTGCTTCCAGAAGGAGATCACCCCGCCGACCAGGAACAGGCCGACGAAGACGAGGATCATCGCAGAGTTGTTCACAGCGCACCCTTGGTCGACGGGAGGATGCCGGCCGCGCGCGGGTCGCGCTCGGCGGCGTAGCGCAGCGCACGGGCCAGCGCCTTGAACTGGCACTCCACGATGTGGTGGGCGTTGCGCCCGTACGGCACGTGGACGTGCAGCGCGATCTGCGCCTGGGCCACGAAGGACTCCAGGATGTGCCGGGTCATCGTGGTGTCGTAGCTGCCGATCATCGGCGCCATGTCGGGCTCGGTGTGCACCAGGTAGGGCCGGCCGGAGAGGTCCACGGTGACCTGGGCGAGCGACTCGTCCAGCGGCACCGTGCAGTTGCCGAAGCGGTAGATGCCGACCTTGTCGCCGAGCGCCTGCTTGAAGGCGGCGCCGAGCGCGAGGGCGGTGTCCTCGATGGTGTGGTGGGTGTCGATATGCAGGTCGCCGTCGGTCTTGACGGTGAGGTCGAACAGACCGTGCCGGCCGAGCTGGTCGAGCATGTGGTCGTAGAACCCGACGCCCGTGGAGATGTCGGTCTTGCCGGTGCCGTCGAGGTCTATCTCGACCAGGACGGAGGTCTCCTTGGTGGTGCGCTCGACGCGTCCGATGCGGGACATACGGGGTTACAGCTCCTTGATCACGGTGCGGACGGCGTCCAGGAAGGCGTCGTTCTCGGCGGGCGTGCCGGCGGTGACGCGCAGCCACCCGGGCACGCCGTTGTCGCGGACCAGGACACCCTGGTCGAGGATGGCCTGCCAGACGGCGTGGGTGTCGGCGAAGCGGCCGAACTGGACGAAGTTGGCGTCCGAGTCGGTCACCTCCAGGCCCATCCCGCGCAGTGCGTCGACCAGCCGGTCGCGCTCCTCCTTGAGCCGGCCGACGTACCCGAGCAGGGTGTCGGTGTGCTCCAGGCAGGCCAGCGCGGTGGCCTGGGTGACGGCGGAGAGGTGGTACGGCAGGCGGACCAGCTGGACGGCGTCCACCACCGCCCGGTCGGCGGCCAGGTAGCCCAGGCGCAGTCCGGCCGCGCCGAAGGCCTTGGACATGGTGCGGCTGACCACCAGGTTGGGGCGGCCCTCGATCAGCGGCAGCAGCGAGGCCCGGTGCGAGAACTCGACGTACGCCTCGTCGACGACGACCAGGCTGGGCCGGGCGGCCTGGGCGGCCTCGTACAGCCGCAGCACGGTGTCGGCCTCGACGGCGGTGCCGGTCGGGTTGTTCGGCGAGCAGATGAAGACCACGTTCGGCCGGTGCTCGGCGATGGCCGCGAGAGCGGCGTCCACGTCGATGGTGAAGTCGTCGTTGCGCGGGCCGGAGATCCAGGCGGTGCCGGTGCCCCGGGAGATCAGCGCGTGCATCGAGTACGAGGGCTCGAAGCCGAGCGCGCTGCGGCCGGGGCCGCCGAAGGTCTGCAGCAGCTGCTGGAGCACCTCGTTGGAGCCGTTGGCGGCCCACACCTGCTCGCGCACGACCGGGAAGCCGGTGGTGCGGGTCAGGTACGCCGCCAGGCCCTCGCGCAGCTCGACCGCGTCCCGGTCGGGGTAGCGGTTCAGCCCGCGGGCGGCGTCGGCGACGCGCTCGGCGATCCGGGCCACCAGCTCCTCGGGCAGCGGGTACGGGTTCTCGTTGGTGTTCAGCTGGACGGGGACGTCCAACTGCGGCGCGCCGTACGGGGACTGGCCGCGCAGCTCGTCCCGGATGGGGAGATCGTCGATGGCGGTCACGAGCCGGGCACCGTCCAGTCGAAGCGGGCCTTGACGGCGTCGCCGTGGCCGGGGAGGTCCTCGGCGTTCGCCAGGTTGACCACGTGCGCGGCGACGTCCGCCAGGGCGTCCCGGTCGTACTCGACGACCTGGACGCCGCGCAGGAAGGTCTGCACCGACAGTCCGGAGGAGTGGCAGGCGCAGCCGCCGGTCGGCAGCACGTGGTTGGAGCCGGCCGCGTAGTCGCCCAGCGAGACCGGGGTCCACCGGCCGATGAAGATCGCGCCCGCGTTGACGACGCGCGCGGCCACGGCGTGCGGGTCGCGGGTCTGGATCTCCAGGTGCTCGGCCGCGTACGCGTTGACCACGGCGAGGCCCTGGGTCAGGTCGTCGACCAGGATGATGCCGGACTGCTTGCCGCCCAGCGCCTCGGCGACCCGCTCACTGTGCTTGGTCCGGGCGACCTGCTCGGCCAGCTCGGCCTCGACCGCGTCGGCGAGCGCCGGGGAGTCGGTGACCAGCACCGAGCCGGAGGTCGGACCGTGCTCGGCCTGGCTGATCAGGTCGGCGGCGACGTCGGACGGCAGCGCGCTGTCATCGGCGAGGACGGCGATCTCGGTCGGGCCGGCCTCGGAGTCGATGCCGATCCGGCCGGCGAAGTAGCGCTTGGCGGCGGCCACGTAGATGTTGCCCGGGCCGGTGACCATGTTCACCGGCGCGCACTCCTCGGTGCCGAGGGCGAACATCGCGACGGCCTGGGCGCCGCCGACGGAGTAGACCTCGTCCACACCGAGCAGGGCGCAGGCCGCCAGGATGGTCGGGTGGACGCGGCCGTCGAACTCCTTCTGCGGCGGGGAGGTCACCGCGATGCCGCGGACGCCCGCCTCCTGGGCCGGCACCACGTTCATCACGACGGAGGACGGGTAGACCGCCAGACCGCCCGGCACGTACAGCCCGACCCGCTCGACCGGCACCCAGCGCTGGGTGACCGTGCCGCCCGGCACCACCTGGGTGGTGTGCCCGGTGCGGCGCTGGTCGGCGTGCACGGCGCGGGCCCGGCGGATCGACTCCTCCAGGGCGGCGCGCACCTTCGGGTCCAGCGTCTCCAGGGCCTCGGTCAGCTGCTCGGCCGGCACCCGGGTGGACTCCAGGCGGACGCCGTCGAAGCGCTCGGTGATCTCGATCAGCGCCGCGACCCCGCGATGGCGTACGTCCTCGGCGATCGGCCGCACCTTCTCCAGGGCGGCCGCGACGTCGAACTCGGCACGGGGCAGCAGGTCACGCGGGTCGTCGAGCGAGCCGCGGAGGTCGATTCGAGAGATCACGCCACCCAGTGTAAGGAGTGACCGGAATCGCTGGTCCCTCATTTCAGTCCGTGATACGAAAGGCGAGACGACCGGGGGACGGGGGAAACCATGGCGGATCGCGCTCCAGAGGGCTGGACCGCTACCGAACGCGAGGTCTGGGAGGCCTACCACCAGGGCGAGATCCTGGACCTCCGTAGTGGCGAAGCCGACACCGACGACCCCTTCGGCGACGCCGTCTGGGGCGCCCGGCGCACCGTCCGCGCCGAGGTGCTCGCCCACCTGCTGCTGGTCGGCCCGGAGCCCGCACCCGGGCACGTCGCCTCACTGCGCCTCAGCGGCGTCCTGGTCACCGGCGCGCTCAACCTGGCCGGCGCCGCCATCGGCGCCTACGTCGAGCTCCACAACTGCCGCTTCGAGCACAAGATCCTCATCTCCGAGGCGGCGGCCTCCACGCTGCGCTTCGTGAACTGCCTGATCCCCCGGCTGGAGGCCTCCCGGCTCTCCACCACCGGCGACCTCCACCTCGCCCGCTGCCGCTTCCGCGACGGCATCCGGCTCACCGACGCCCGGATCGGCACCGACCTGCTGCTCAACCAGGCCGTCATCGGCGGTGACCGTTACGGCCGCGCCGTCTCCGCCGACGGGATCACCGTCAACCAGGACTTCGAGGCCGAACGGATGGAGACCACGGGCGAGTTGAGCATCCGCACGGCCCGGATAGGCGGCCGGCTCTCGCTCCGCGGCGCCCAGCTGCGCGCCGACCGGCAGCTCAACCGCACCTGCCTCAACGCCGTCCGGGTCACCGTCGGCCACACCCTCTACCTGACCGGCTCGGCCGACCTCGGCTGGGTCGGCTCCCGCGGCTACTACGGCTCCGGGTACGGCGAGAACCCGCCGCCCGACGGCCCCGTCACCCCCTTCCGCGCCTTCGGCCGGGTCCGGCTCTCCGACAGCCGCTTCGACGGCGCCTGCCTGATCTCCGGCGAATTCCACCTGGAGGACGACGACGAACTCTCGCTGCGCCGCATCCACACCCCCGAGCTGCGCTTCACCTGCAAGTTCCGCCCCACCGGCACCGTCTCACTCTCCCGCGCCCGGGTCGGCAACCTGGTCGACACCCCGGGGGCCTGGCCGCTCGGCAAGCACCTGGGCCTCACCGGCTTCGTCTACGAGAACCTGCGCCCGAGCACGGCCTTCCCGGTCCAGGACCGGATCGCGTGGCTGGAGGGCTCCTCCGTCGAGTTCCAGCCCGAGTCCTACGAGCAGCTGGCCGCCGCCCTGCGCCGCGACGGCGCCGACGACGACGCCCGCGAGGTGCTGTACGCCAAGCAGCGCCGCCGTCGTCGGACCCTGCCGCTGCCCGCCCGGATCTGGGGCGCCGTCCAGGACCTCACCGTCGGCTACGGCTACCGCCCCGGCCGGGCGGGCCTGTGGCTGCTGCTCGCCTGGATCCTCGGCAGCTTCTGGTTCGCCACCCACCCGCTGGACCCGCTCAAGGCCGACGAGCGCCCGCACTGGAGCCCGGTGCTCTACACCCTCAACCAGCTGCTGCCGATCGTGGACCTCAACCAGGGCGGCTGGAACCCGGGCGGCCTCTCCCAGTGGATCTCCGCCGCACTGGTGATCATCGGCTGGCTGCTCGCCTCCACCGTCGTCGCCGGCGCCACGCGGATGCTCCAGCGCGGGTAGCTCGGACGGCTCGGGGGGCGCCGACGGGGCGGACGGCCCGGGTGACGCCGATGCCGCCGATGGCGCCGATCGTCGCGGGCGAGCGACGAACGCCGGGTCGGGGGAACTACGCTGTCCGCCGTGACAGAACGGCTGCCGCTCTTCCCGCTGAACACCGTGCTCTACCCGGGCCTGGTGCTGCCCCTGAACGTCTTCGAGGAGCGCTACCGCCGTCTCGTCGCCGACCTGCTCGAACAGCCCGAGGACACGCCGCGGCGCTTCGGCATCCTCGCGATCAAGGACGGCCGCGAGGTCGCCCCGGTCCGGGCCGAGGAGGGCCCGGCCGGCCCGCTCGACGGCCTCGGCACCGTCACCGGGGACCCGCTGGAGGCGATCTTCCCCGTCGGCTGCGTCGCCGACGTCGCCTCCGCCGAGCACCAGCCGGACGGCCGCTACGAGCTCCTGGTCACCGGCACCACCCGGTTCCGGCTGCGCTCGGTGGACGCCTCCGGTCCGTACCTGACCGGCGAGATCGAGCCGATCGAGGAGCGCCCCGGCGAGGGCTCCGGCGCCCTGGCCGCCGAGGTCGAGCGGGCGTTCCGGGTGTACCAGAAGCGCCTCGCCGGCGCCCGCGAGGCCAGCACCGTCGGCCGCCAGGACCTGCCCGACGACCCGCAGGTGCTCTCCTACCTGGTCGCCGCCGCCTCGGTGTTCGAGACCCCGGTCAAGCAGCGGCTGCTCGCCTGCCCGGACACCGCCCAGCGCCTGCGCACCGAACTCGACCTGCTGCGTCGCGAGACCGCCGTCCTCACCTGGCTGCCCTCGCTGCCCGCCGTCGACCTCACCCGCCAGTCCTTCAGCCCCAACTGACCCAGGAGCCCCAGGACCCCGCATGGCCAAGAAGACCAAGAAGGGCGGCCAGGGCACGCCCGCCACCGTCGCCCTGGAAGCCGCCGCCGTCCCGTTCACCGTGCACGCCTACGACCACGACCCGGCCGCCGCCTCCTACGGCGGCGAGGCGGCCGAGGTCCTCGGCGTGGCCGCCGAACGCGTCTTCAAGACCCTGGTGGCCGACGTGGACGGCACCCTCACCGTCGGTGTGGTCCCCGTCGCCGGCCAGCTCGACCTCAAGGCCCTGGCCTCGGCCGTCGGCGGCAAACGCGCCGCCATGGCCGACCCCGCCGCCGCCGAACGCAGCAGCGGCTACGTCCTGGGCGGCATCTCCCCCCTGGGCCAGCGCCGCCCCCTGCGCACCGTCATCGACGCCAGCGCCCTCGCCCACCCCACCGTCTACGTCTCGGCGGGCCGCCGGGGCCTGGAGGTGGAACTCGCCCCCACCGACCTCGTCACCCTCACCAACGCCCGGACCGCCCCCATCGCCCGCTGACCGCCCCACCACCCCCGGGGCCGCGAGGAACCGCACCGACCGGAAAGCCCCCGGGAAACGCCGCAGGGCGGAAGCCCCGGGGCCCGTACCGGACCACCGACCTTCCGCCCTGCCACCAAACCTCAGACCCGGTCCTGCGGCCCCTGCGGCCCCGCGGACCCCACCGGCCCCACCGACCCACCCGGAGCCTGCGCCGCAGGCGCCCAGTACGGCGGCGGGTCCTCCTCCCGCTTCCCGACCGCCGCCGACAGCGCGAGCAGCACCACCATCGCCGCCATCGGCCACACCAGCAGCGCCCCCAGCGCCCCCAGGTCGATGTTCGCGTCGAAGTGTCCGCCGTTGCCGACCCGCCGGGCCTCCCCGATCAGGTCCTTGCCCGGCCCGAGCCACTGCCCGATCCGCCAGGCCCCCACCGACCCGAGCAGTCCGCCGACGGCCAGCCCCAGCGCGACCGCGATGCCGCCCCCGCGCCGCCGGGTGACCAGGAAGGCGCCGAGCGCGGTCAGGATCCCCGCGCCCAGGCCGATGATCGCGAACACCGCGTCGGCCCCGGCCCGCTGCTCGCCCTCGGGGTCCAGGTAGAGGATCCGGTCCCCGTCCACGACCAGCGGCACCTTCGGCGCCAGCCACGCCCAGAGCGCGGCCATCACCAGCCCGGCCACCAGGCAGGTGACGACGACCCCGGCCCCGATCCGCACCTCCGGCAGCAGCCGCTGCACCAGCGAGGTCCCCTGCGTGTCGGACGCGACGGGCGCGGGCCACTGCGGAGGCGCGTACGGGTCGGACACGGCGTCGGGCGCGGCGCCGGGCACGGCGTCTTCCGGCGCCGCCTGCACATCGGCGTGGGCGGGATCCGGAGGTGTGTTCGGTACGGTCACAGGCCCCATCGTTTCACGACAGCCCCCGGAACGGCCCAACCACCCGTTCGGCCCTTACCGGGAGACGGCCCGCCGGTACGCCCAGGTGGCCAGGGCCAGCGACACCACGCCCACCCCGGCGCACACCCCCAGGTCCGCGAGCACCATCGCCCAGTCCGGGTCCGGCGTGAAGGTCCGCGCGAAGGCCTCCACCCCGTACGTGGACGGCAGCAGGTCCCGCAGCCACAGCACCGGCTGCGGCAGGTGGTCGACCGGCAGCACGCCGAGCAGCAGCGCGGCGGACATCCCGAGCTGTCCGAGCATGGTCGCGATCTCCTGCCGGGGTGCCAGCAGCCCGCAGGCGGCCCCCAGCCCGGCCAGCGCGGCCCCGGCGAGCGGCACGACCGCCAGCAGCACCCACAGCTGCCCGAGCGGCAGCCCGAACATGACGGCCCCGACGGCCGCCGTGACGACCGTCCCGGGCAGTGTGAACGAGGCGTACGCGGCGGCCGCCCCGAGCACCACCGAGGCCGCCGGCACCGGCAGCGTCGCGTAGTGGTCGAGGCCGCCCGTGGCCCGGAGCTTGCCGAAGTACTGGGCGAGCAGGTTCAGCGCGACGAACGCCACCACCAGCACGCTCGCCCCGGCGACCACCGACCGCGCCGCCGAGGACTGCCCGGCCTCCACGACGCCCCGCATCATCACCAGGATGCCGAGGGACTGGAAGGTGGCGACGAACAGCAGCGGGATCCGCGCGACCCGCGCCCGGGCGAGCTGCGCCCGGTACACGGCGGCGAGGGCCGGCAGCAGCCTGGCCGCGGGGGCCAGCGGGGCGGGCCCGGCCGAGGTCCGGCCGGTCCGGGGCGGCACCGAGAGCAGAGTCACTTGGCCAGTCCTCCGTGGCGGCCGCCCAGCTTGAGGTACGCGTCCTCAAGGCTCGGGGTGGCGAGGGTGAAGTCGTCGAGCGCGGCGAAGGCCGGGCCGGTGGTGACGGCGGCGACCAGTTCGCGGGCCTGCTCGGGGGTGGTGCGGACGGTCCATCGGCGGCCGGTGCACTCGGCCCGCTCGCGCAGCGCGGCGACGGCGGGCACGCCGACCGGCGCCTCGTCGCGCCAGACCAGGTCGAGCCGGACGTCGCCGTCCACGAGCGCCTTGAGTCCGCCGGGCGTGTCGCAGGCGATGACCCGGCCGTCGTCCACCACGGCGACCCGGTCGAGCACCGTCTCCGCCTCGATCACGTTGTGGGTGACCAGCAGCACGGTCGTCCCGTGCTCGGCGCGCCGCCGGTCGACGGCGCTCCACACGGCCCGCCGGGCGACGGGGTCCATGCCGGTGGTCGGCTCGTCGAGGACGAGCAGTGGCCGGTCCCCGACCAGGGTGGCCGCGAAGCAGGCGAGCCGTCGCTGCCCGCCGGACAGCTTGGCGAGCGGCCGTGCGGCGATGGCCGTCAGCCCGAGCTCGTCCAGGACGTTCCCGGCCGCGCTCCGGGCCCGGGCCCGGTCGAGCCCGCGCAGCCGTCCGGTCGTCTCGGCGGCGAGCGCGACCGTCAGTTCGTCCAGCGCGGTGGATTCCTGCCCGAGGTAGCCGAGCAGCCGGGCGGCCCGCTCGGGGTGCCGCACGATGTCGTGGCCGAGGAGTTCGACCGTTCCGGAGTCGGGGCGCAGCAGCCCGGTGATCTGGCGGACCAGCGTGGACTTGCCGGCGCCGTTGGGTCCGAGCAGCCCGAAGATCTCGCCCTGCCGGACGGTGAGGCTGATCCCGTCGTTGGCCCGGATCTCTGTGGCGGCCGCGCCGCGCCCGCTGCGGTAGGTCCTGACCAGGTCGCGCACGACGACGCACGGCGGGGTTTCCTCGGGTGCTCGCCCGGCCGTCTCACTCACGACCGAAGACTCTACGCGCTCGTACGGGCGAACCGGACACGGGGCCCGGTCGCCGGAAGCCGCGGTCACACCCGGCTGCCGGTCGGGCGGCCGTCCGTCACCGTCCCGGTCGTCCCGGGCGGCGCCTCGGCCGCCGTGCCGGCCGCCGCCTCAGTCGTCGACGACCATCGTTCCGCCGGGCACCCTCGCGGCCATCTCCTTCCAGAACCCGGCCCGGATGGCGTAGCGGTCGTGCTCGTCGATCTGGTCGTCCTTGTGGGCGAGCAGGCCGAAGCGGGCGGCGTAGCGGAGCAGCTCGCCGTCGACGCGGTGCGGGATGCGCGGGTAGTCGGGCCACAGCACGGTGAGCCGTTCGAAGTCGCCGATCCGGTCGCTCCAGCGGCGGGCGAAGACCTGCCCGACCTCGTGGGCGTCCCCGCCGATGGAGGTGATGTCCTCCTCGCGGTCGGCCCAGCGTTGTTCGGCGGTGGTGAGCTGGGCGAGCGTGGGCAGGTTGTCGCCGGCGGTGACGGCGGGTTCCGGGGTGGGCCGGTCGACCCAGCCGCGGTCGGAGGACCACCGCAGCACCGGCCCGGCCTGTGCGACGGCGCCGTGGCCGTTCGCCCCGTGGCCGTTCGCGCCGTGCCCGTTCGCCCCGTGCCCGTTCGTACCGTGGCCGCCGTGCCCGTTGACCGCGTGGCCGGCCGGCCCGTGCCCGTTCGCCGCCGGGGTGATCGGTGTGACGGCCGGGGACCGCCCGGCCAGGTCCTTCGGTGTCGGGACGACCTTGAGCGCGGCCGCAGACTGTGGCCGCCCGTCGGCGGCCGGGGCGGTCGCGCTCGCCGCCACCGCGGCCACCGCCGCGGGGCGGACCGTCGGCGCCACCCCCGGCACCACACCGGGCAGCGCGGCGGGCGGGGCGGCGAGGATCTTGGCGATCTCCTGCCGTGCCCCGGGCGCCGGGAAGAGGTTGGAGTTGTCCCGCAGCGAGAACGAGCCCTCGATCCACTCCCGGTCCAGCACCCGCCGTTCGTCCGCTTCGCCGACCAGGTCCTCGGACTGGTTGAAGTCACCGTCGGCGGCCTGCAGTGCCCAGAGGTGGACGGCGACGCCGTGCTCCTTGGCGGTCATCATGCCGGGCAGCAGGTCACCGTCCCCGGTGATCAGCACGACGTCGGCGCAGGCCCGGTTGCGGGCGAGTTCGGAGAGCTCGGCGTGCATCGCGGCGTCCACGCCCTTCTGCACCCAGCGCCCCTCGGCCCGGGTGAGCGCTCCGAGCCGTACGGTGACCCGGGGCAGGACGCGCAGCCGACGGTGCTCGGGCATCGGGCGGCGGTCGGGTGCGGCGTCGAACCAGTAGATGCGCAGCAGTGGCAGTCCGGTCTCGGCCTCGGCGCGCTCGCGCAGGGCGGTGATGAGGGCCGTGTGGTTCACCGTGACCTTGGACCGGGATGGATCCCCCGCGAGCAGGCTGGCGGCGGCGCCCAGCAGGTATCCGGCGTCCACCAGGACGACACAGCGGTCCATCGCGCACCTCTTTTCGCTCGCCCTCGGAATCAGTCGGGTGGGGTCGTTCGGGGTGGGCGGTCCGCCCGCCGTACGGGCGTGCCGAGGTGAGGGGCCCCCGTCGTCGCCCGATCGTTGGGTCACCTTTTACCCGGGGTTCGCCCGCCGAACCTTGCCGGATGTCCCGGTACCGCAACAGCCGCCCCAACGGAGCGCAAAGAACGCGAAGGCGGGCCCCGTTCAACGACGGAGCCCGCCCGAGGTCACGCGGCGGTGTACCGGCCCGCGGGCCCGGGGTCCGCCCCCGGGCGCCGGGTTCCGGGGTTTTCAGGCCTTGAGCTCGGCGGCGACCAGCTCGGCCAGCTGGACGGCGTTGAGCGCGGCGCCCTTGCGCAGGTTGTCGTTCGAGACGAACAGCGACAGGCCGTTGTCCACGGTCTCGTCCACCCGGATGCGCCCGACGTAGCTCGGGTCCTGGCCCGCGGCCTGCAGCGGGGTGGGGATGTCGGACAGCTCGACGCCGGGGGCGGCGGTGAGCAGCTCGACGGCGCGCTCGGGGCTGATCGGGCGCTCGAAGCGGGCGTTGATCTGCAGCGAGTGGCCGGAGAAGACCGGGACGCGCACGCAGGTGCCGGCGACCTTCAGCTCCGGGATGCCGAGGATCTTGCGGCTCTCGTGGCGGAGCTTCTGCTCCTCGTCGGTCTCGTTGGAGCCGTCCTCGACGATGGAGCCGGCCAGCGGCACCACGTTGAAGGCGATCGGGCGCTGGTAGACCTGGGGCTCGGGGAACTCGACCGCGGCGCCGTCGTGGGCGAGCGCGGCGGCGCCGTCGATGACCTTGGAGGCCTGGCCCTGCAGCTCGGCGACGCCGGCGACGCCGCTGCCGGAGACGGCCTGGTAGGTGGAGACGATCAGCGCGGCCAGGCCGGCCTCCTCGTGCAGCGGGCGCAGCACGGGCATGGCGGCCATGGTGGTGCAGTTCGGGTTGGCGATGATGCCCTTGGGGCGGTCCGCGATGGCCTCGGGGTTGACCTCGGAGACGACCAGCGGGACCTCGGGGTCGCGGCGCCACGCGGAGGAGTTGTCGATGACGACGGCACCGGCCGCGGCGACCTTGGGGGCGAGGGCCTTGGAGGTGGCGCCGCCGGCGGAGAAGATCACGATGTCGAGGCCCGTGTAGTCGGCCGTGGCCGCGTCCTCGACGGTGACCTCGGTGCCCTGCCAGGGCAGGGTGCGCCCGGCCGAGCGGGCCGAGGCGAACAGCCGCAGCTGCTCCACCGGGAAGTTACGGTCCGCCAGGATCTCGCGGACCACGCTGCCGACCTGGCCGGTGGCACCGACAATGCCGATCTTCATTCCGACTACTCCTCTGAATGGTGCTGTTCACAGCCGCACTCCGCCCATCATGCCTTGTCACGCGGGTGGGGCGACCTGCCGTTCCACTGCTTGAGAGGGGGGAGCCACGGCGTGAGAGGCCCCTCCGGACAGACCCCTAGTGGTCCAGACCACTCACCAGGTCGAGCGCCGCGCGGACCTCCGCTCCTCCCGCCGGGAGGAGCGGCAGCCGGACGTCCGGGGTCGGGATCCGCCCCTGGGCGTGCAGCACGCCCTTGGTGACCGCCGGGTTCGGCGCCGCGAAGGCGGCCAGGGCCAGGCCGGTCAGCCGGTGTCCGAGCGTCCGCGCCCGGTCGACGTCCCCGGTCTGCCAGGCCTGCGCCAGCTCCACGAACCGGCCGGTGGCCAGATGGGCGGAGGCGAGGATGCCGCCGGCCGCGCCGAGCGCCATCATCGGCGAGAGGAAGGCGTCCTCCCCGGCCAGTACCGCGAACCCCGCGGGGGCGTCGGCGAGCAGCTCCACACCCGCCTGGTCCAGCCCGCCGGTCGCGTACTTGACGCCCACCACGCCCTCGATCGCGGCGAGTTCGCGCAGCGCGGCGGCCGACAGCTGCTGCCCGGTGCGGTACGGGATGTGGTAGAAGACCAGCGGCAGCGGGCTGCTCGCGGCCAGCGCCCGGAAGTGCGCGACCGTCCCCGCCTCGCCGGGCCGCACGAACGCCGGGACGGTGACCAGCGCGGCCGCGGCCTGCGGTACCCGTGCGCCGAGCGCGGCGAGCGACTCGGCGGTCGCCCGGGTGTCCCCGCCGTGCGCGCCGACGATCAGCCGCGCCCCACGCGTGGCGCAGGCGGCCGCGGCGACGTCCACCACCGCGTCCCGCTCCTGCGCGCTCAGCGCGGCCGGCTCGCCGGTGGTGCCGAGCGCGACCAGCCCGGCCGCACCGGCGTCGAGCACCTCGTGCGCGAGCTTCTCCAGCGCGTCGAGGGCGACGGTGCCGTCGGCGGCGAACGGTGTGACGAGGGGGACGTAGATGCCCTTGAGTTCCATGCTCACGATCCTGCGGCCGGCCGTCACCGCAGGTCCAGTTCACATTTCCGACGCTTCTCGTAAGCTGAGCCGATGCTCGACGTCCGACGCCTGCGCCTGCTGCGCGAACTCGCCCACCTCGGCACCATCGCGGCCGTCGCCGAGGCGCTGTCCTTCAGCCCTTCCGCGGTCTCCCAGCAGCTGTCCGTCCTGGAGAAGGAGGCCGGTGTCCCGTTGCTGGAGCGCACCGGCCGGCGGGTCGCCCTCACCCCGGCCGGGCGCAACCTGGTCCGGCACGCCGAGTCGGTGCTCGCGCTGCTGGAGCAGGCGGGAGCCGAACTCGCCCACGCCAAGCGGGGGTTGGCCGGTCCGCTGCGGATCGGCACCTATCCCTCGGCGGCCCGCGCGATCATCCCGGCGGTGCTCGCCGAGCTGGCCGCCTGGCACCCCGGACTGGAGCCGATGGTCACCGAGGTCGACCCGGCGGCCGTCGGCGCGGCCCTGCGCGCGGGCGAACTGGACGTGGCCCTGGTGCACGAGTACGACCTCGTCCCGGCCGACCCCGAACCCGGCCTGGCGGCGACCCGCCCGGTCTTCACCGAGCCCATGTACCTGGCCGCCCGCACCCCGGGCACGATCGCCGAGCAGCGCGGCGCGCCCTGGATCATGTCCCCGCCCGGCACCCTCTGCCACACCATGGCCGTCCGCGCCTGCGAAGCGGCCGGCTTCGCCCCCCGGATCCGCCACCAGATCGACGACTTCACCACCGTCCTCGCCCTGGTCTCCGCCGGCCAGGGCGTGGCCCTCGTCCCCCACCTCGGCACCGCCCAGCCCCCGCCCGGTGTGGTCCTCACCCGCCTCCCGATGTACCGCCGCACCCGCGCCGCCTTCCGGGCCGGCGCCGGCTCCCACCCGGCCATCTCCGCCTTCGTCTCGGCCCTCCACACCGCGGTACCGCCGGGCCTCGGCAGCGGCTCCTGACCCCCGCCTGTTCCCCGCCCTCCTCCTCCCCCGAACGGAAGTTCCCCGCGCCCGAAGGGGACGCGGGGAACCGGGCGATGCGGCAGGCCGCACCCGCACTCGGCCGTCAGACCGCCAGACAGCTCGGCCCGAGCAGCTGCTTCAGGTCCCCGAACAGCGCCGGATCCGACTTCACCCGGTGCCGGTCGAGCCGCAGCACCGTCGTCTTGGTGCGGCTCTCCAGCCGCACCCGGACCTCGGTGGTGCCCCGGTGGCTCCCCAGCACCTCGCCCAGCCGCGCCACCAGCGGCGGCGTGACCTTCCCGCTCGGGATGTTGATGGTGATCGGCGCCTCGGCGTGCGCGTTCGAAAGGTCGGGGGCGGACAGCTCCATCCCCATCAGCCGCGGCACGTCCTCCCGCTTGTCGAGCTTGCCGCGCACGAACACCACGGCGTCCTCGACCAGTTGGGAGGACACCAGCTGGTAGCTCGCCGGGAAGAACATGCAGTCGATCGAGCCCGCCAGGTCCTCGACGGTCGCGATGGCCCAGGCGTTGCCCTGCTTGGTCATCTTCCGCTGGAGGCCCGAGATGATGCCGCCGATGGTGACGATCGAGCCGTCCGGCCGTTCCGCGAGGTCGGCGACCGCGCAGTCCGCCTTGTCGGCGAGCACGTGCTCGATGCCGTGCAGCGGGTGCGAGGAGACGTACAGGCCGAGCATCTCCCGCTCCTGGGTGAGCAGGAAGGACTTCTCCCACTCCTCCTCGGAGAAGACGACGTCGAGCCCGAAGCTCGGCTCGTCGTCCGTGGCGTCGCCGCCGAACAGGTCGAACTGCCCCTCGGCCTCCTTGCGCTTCACCCCGACGACGTTGTCGATCATCGGCTCGAACTGCGCGCTGAGCCCCTTGCGGGTGTGCCCGAGCGAGTCGAAGGCCCCGGCCTTGATCAGCGATTCGACGGTCCGCTTGTTGCAGACCACCGACTCGACCTTGTCCAGGAAGTCGGGGAAGGAGGAGAACTTCCCCTTGGTCTTCCTCGTCCGGATCATCGACTCGACCACCGGCCCGCCGACGTTGCGGATGGCGGTGAGGCCGAAGCGGACGGTGTCGTCACCGTGCGGGGTGAAGTCCGAGTCCGACTCGTTGACGTCCGGCGGAAGGACGTTGATGCCCATCTTGCGGCACTCGTTGAGGTAGACCGCCGACTTGTCCTTGTCGTCCTTGACGGACGTGAGCAGGCCGGACATGTACTCGGCCGGGTAGTTGGCCTTGAGGTAGGCCGTCCAGTACGAGACCAGCCCGTAGCCCGCGGTGTGCGCCTTGTTGAACGCGTAGCCGGAGAAGGGGACGAGGACGTCCCACACCGCCTGGACGGCCGCGTCGGAGTAGCCGCGCTCGCGGCAGCCCTTCTGGAAGGGGACGAACTCCGCCTCCAGGATCTCCTTCTTCTTCTTGCCCATGGCGCGGCGCAGCAGGTCCGCCTGGCCGAGCGAGTAGCCGGCGAGGATCTGCGCGGCCTTCTGCACCTGCTCCTGGTAGACGATCAGGCCGTACGTCGGCCGGAGCACCTCCTCCAGGGGCGCTTCCAGCTCCGGGTGGATCGGGGTGATCTCCTGCTGGCCGTTCTTGCGCAGCGCGTAGTTGGTGTGGGAGTTGACGCCCATCGGGCCCGGCCGGTACAGCGCGAGGACGGCGGAGATGTCCTCGAAGTTGTCGGGCTTCATCAGGCGCAGCAGCGAGCGCATGGGGCCGCCGTCGAGCTGGAAGACGCCGAGCGTGTCACCGCGCGAGAGGAGTTCGTAGGTCGGCTTGTCGTCCAGGGGCAGATCAAGCAGGTTGATCTTGACGCCCTTGTTCTTCTCGATCGCCTTGACGGCGTCGTCCATGATCGTCAGGTTGCGCAGGCCGAGGAAGTCCATCTTGAGGAGGCCGAGGCCTTCACAAGTCGGGTAGTCGAACTGCGTGATGGTGACGCCGTCGGTGTGCCGGGTCCAGACCGGGATGTGGTCGGTCAGCGGCTCGGCGGACATGATGACGCCGGCGGCGTGCACGCCGGGCTGGCGGATCAGGCCCTCGATGCCGCGCGCGGTGTCGATGACCTTCTTGACGTCCGGGTCGGTCTCGTACAGCCCGCGGATCTCGCCGGCCTCGCTGTAGCGCGGGTGCGAGGAGTCGGTGATGCCCGACAGCGGGATGCCCTTGCCCATGACGTCCGGCGGCATGGCCTTGGTGATCCGGTCGCCCATCGCGTAGGGGTAGCCGAGGACCCGCGAGGAGTCCTTGATGGCGGCCTTCGCCTTGATGGTGCCGTACGTGACGATCATGGCGACCTTGTCGGATCCCCACTTCTCCGTCACGTAGCGGATCACGTCACCGCGCCGACGCTCGTCGAAGTCGATGTCGACATCGGGCATCGAGATGCGCTCGGGGTTGAGGAAGCGCTCGAAGATCAGGCCGTGCGGGATGGGGTCGAGGTCGGTGATGCCCATCGCGTACGCGACCAGCGAGCCGGCCGCCGAACCACGGCCGGGGCCCACCGCGATGCCCTGGCTCTTGGCCCACATGATGAAGTCGGCGACCACGAGGAAGTACGCCGGGAACCCCATCTGGATGATGGTGTCCATCTCGTACTCGGCGAGCTTCTTGTGCTCCTCGTCGTACCCGCCCGGGAAGCGCCAGTCCATGCCCTCCCAGACCTTGGACTTGAAGAAGTCCGCCTCGGACTCGAAGCCCTCCGGGATGGGGAAGCGGGGCATGAGGTTCTTGAACTTGAACATGCCCTCGGTGTCGACCCGGGAGGCGACGAGGATCTGGCTGTTGCGGCAGCCCTCCTGCCAGGCGTCCGAGGAGTCCAGCGCGTACATCTCGGCGGCGGACTTGATGTAGTAGCCGGTGCCGTCGAAGCGGAAGCGGTCCGGGTCCGAGAGGTTCTTGCCGGTCTGGACGCAGAGCAGCAGGTCGTGCGCGCCGGCGTCGGCCTCGGTGGTGTAGTGCGAGTCGTTGGTGACGACCGGGGGGATGTTCAGCTTCTTGCTGATCTCCAGCAGCCCGTCGCGGACCCGCTTCTCGATGTCGAGGCCGTGGTCCATCAGCTCCAGGAAGTAGTTCTCCTTGCCGAAGATGTCCTGGTAGTCGGCGGCGGACTTCACGGCCTCGTCGAACTGGCCCAGGCGCAGCCGGGTCTGCACCTCGCCGGAGGGACAGCCGGTGGTGGCCATCAGGCCGCCGGAGAGCTCGGAGATCAGCTCCTTGTCCATCCGGGGCCACTTCACCAGCCAGCCCTCGGCGTAGGAGCGCGAGGTCAGCTTGAAGAGGTTGTGCAGGCCCTCCTTGTTACGGGCCCAGATGGTCTTGTGGGTGTACGCGCCGGACGCGGAGACGTCGTCCCTCTTCTGGTGCGGCTGGCCCCACAGGATGCGCTTGGTGTTGGAGCGCGACTCGGGGGCGACGTACGCCTCGATGCCGATGACGGGGGTGATGCCGGCGTCGGTGGCCTGCCGGTGGAACTCGGCGGCGCCGTACATGTTGCCGTGGTCGGTCATCGCCACGTGGGTCTGACCGAGGCGCTCGACCTCCTTGAACATCTGCTTCAGCCGGGCGGCACCGTCCAGCATCGAGTACTCGGTGTGGACGTGCAGATGCGCGAACGGCTGGTCGCTCAAGGCGGGGCCTCCGGAGGCTCTGGTGCTGGTCTGGTGGGCCGGCGAACGCGCGGGTCACAGGGAGGAAAGCCCTGGAAATGGATGTGGCCCGAACCGCCTCACGGGGTCCGGACCATCACTCACACGTTCACGCGTCTACTCTAGCCCGCCGCCGATCGAGCCCGCCGCCGAGCCGCCGCCGAGCCGTGTCGTGGCGGCCGTCCGGACGGCCGCGTCCTCCATCGGGTCGTCCCGGAGGCGGACCAGGCGGTCCCGCACGCGGGGGAGGTCGGGGGCGTGCCCGACGCCGAGCAGCCGGGCTCGAGCCTCGCAGTCCCAGAGCGACTCGGTGTACGCCTCGGCCATGCCCGCGGAGCCGAGCGCCGCCAGCGCCTCCAGGTACGCCGGGCGCTCGTGCGAGTGCGGCGTCCACAGCCAGAAGCGGCGCAGGAGGGAGATCGCTCCGGCGGCCTCCGTTCCGGCTCGCGCCAGCCCGCGCGCCGTGCGCATCGGGCCGCACCAGGTGCGGTCCACCCAGTCCCGCTCCAGCGCGGCGAGGAGCGCCGGGACGTCCGGCTGCCCTCCCTGCCCGGCCGGCGGCTCAACATCGGCGGGCTCCCGCCGTCCCGCCTCCTGTTCCTCCTCCGGCAGGTGCGCCCGCAGCGCGTCCCGGGCCTCGGTCGAGCCGCCGCGCGCCAGCAGCCCCAGCACACCGGCCGCCCGGCCGCGGGCGTCGTCGTCCCCGGCCAGCAGCTCGACCACGGGGGCGAGCGGCAGCTCCAGGTCCCGGACCAGCCGGGCGAGGTAGAGGTGGCGGTCGTCCACCGCCGTGTCCCAGCGCCACTCCCAGCGGATGCAGCCGTACACCAGGTCGGCGGCGGCCGCCGGGTCCTCCGCCGCCATCGTGGCGCCCAGGCCGCGGCCGCGCTGCAGGAGCCCGGGGAGGGTGTTCGGCGGTGCGTACTCGTATCTCCGCTGTGTCACGTGGTCCATCGTGCCGCAGCCCCCGACCCCCCGGAGCAGGCCCTCCACCTGCGCCCTCCGGCGGATCGCCCGCCGGTGGATCGCGCTGCGGTCCCGTGCCGCGCGGTCCTGCGCGGCACGGGACCGGCCGCTCCCTCAGCCCAGGCGCTCGACCGGCTGGCGCAGGACGGTCCTCAGCTTCTCGGGCGCCGTCTTCCGCGGGTCGCCGAGGCAGACCTCGTGGTGCAGGCCCGACAACCGCAGGCCCTGGGCCGCGAGGAAGACCCGGTGCAGCTCGTCCAGCACCGGGGTCTCGTCCTCGTACGAGCCGACGTGCAGCACCTGGGCGCTCAGGCCCTCGTGCAGCGCCACCCGCCGGATCTCCGCGATCGCCGGGAGCTTCTTCTTCGCCGACGCCGCCCGCTTCGCCTCCTCGATCATCTCCTCGGTGATCCACGCCGGCATGCCGATGAGCATGGTCCAGTTCCAGGAGTCCTTCTCCCGCGTGGTGAAGACCTCCGGCCGGTCCGACCACCACAGGCCTTCCAGCGAGCCGACGACGAAGTCGCCGCCCTCCGTGCCCCCGCGTCCGACCCCACCCCGACCCTCACCCGCCACCCGGCGGCCCACCGCCACGGCGGCGTGTCGAGTGGCGATTCGCCTCCCGCGACGAAATCGTGACCGGCAGCAAACCCACCGGAAAGGGTCAAAATGCCTGAAGTCACCACCCCGTACGCGACCGGCACGCCCTGCTGGGTCGATCTGATGGCGAAGGACCAGCAGGCCGCACTGGACTTCTACCGTGACCTCTTCGGCTGGCAGGGCCGGCCCGGCCCGGCCGAGTTCGGCGGCTACGCGGTCTGCGCGCTCGACGGCAAGGCCGCGGCCGGCATCGGCCCGGCGATGGCCCCCGAGGGGATGCCGGAGCCGCCGACCGTCTGGAACACCTACCTGTCCACCACCGACGCCCAGGCCACCCAGGACGCCATCGTCGCCGCCGGCGGCACCCTGCTCGTCCCGGTGGTGGACGTCGGCAACCTGGGCCGGATGCTGATCGCCGCCGACCCGCAGGGCGCGGTCTTCGGCGCCTGGCAGCCCGGCGAGTTCTTCGGCGCCCAGGTGGTCAACCAGGCCGGTGCGCTGACCTGGAACGAGCTGCACACCAGCGACATCCCGGCCGCCACCGCCTTCTACGGCGAGGCGTTCGGCATCGAGATCGAGCCGCTGGCCGGCGCGGACTCCTACTGGGAGCTGCGGGTCGGCGGCCGCGCGGTCGGCGGCGCCACCCTCCTCGCCAACGACCCGCCCGGCACCCCGGCGCACTGGCTGACCTACTTCGCGGTCGACGACGTCGACTCCACCGTGGACGCCCTGGTCAAGCGCAACGGCACCGTCCTCGCCCCGCCCTTCGACATGGTGGCCGGCCGGATGACCGTCGTCGCCGACCCCCAGGGCGCCCCCTTCGCCATGATCAAGCCCGGCCCGATGTAGCCCCGCCCCCGCACCCGAGCCCGCCCCCGCCCGCCCGGACCCCTCCGGGCGGGCGGTTCCCGTCCCCATCCGGCCGGGCGGTTCCCGGCCCCATCCGACCGCGCCAACTCCGGCCCACGTCAACACCCTTGAGGTGAACGAACCACCCTGCTTGACTGACCACCGTGACCGACACCACCGCCGCCCCCGAAGCCCTCGGAGCCCACCTCGGCCGCCACCGGGTCGCCAACGGCACCCGCTGGGTCAACGCCGCGTGGGCCCTCCCGATCGGCATCCTCACCTCCTGGCTGGGCCTGTGGGCCCTCCTCCAGGACGGCGACGACGGCTCCGCCGGCGGCGGCCAGGGGCTCGGTGCGGCCCTGGGCCTCGGCCTGTGCGGGCTCGGCATCGGCCTCACCCAGGCCGCACGGGCCCTGCGCGGTGGCGGCGGCGAGTACTTCGACGTCCACGAGCACGGCCTGGTCCACGGCAACGCCCGCGGCCCGAAGGGGAGTTGGCGCTGGTCCCAGGTCGCCGCCATCACCGTCCCGACCCGCCGGGACTCGGTCGGTGCCTTCGCCCACCGCTTCGGCAACGACTACCGCTGCATCCTCACCCTGGCCGACGGCACGCGAGTCCGGATCGACGGCCTGGCCACCAGCGCCCCCGCCCTGGGCAACGCCGTGATCGACCACTGCCCGGACGCCCGCCTGCTCA
This sequence comes from Kitasatospora sp. NPDC097691, assembly GCF_040302665.1. Taxonomy (NCBI): domain Bacteria; kingdom Bacillati; phylum Actinomycetota; class Actinomycetes; order Kitasatosporales; family Streptomycetaceae; genus Kitasatospora; species Kitasatospora sp. NPDC097691. The sequence goes on from NZ_JBEORY010000065.1 coordinate 47,723, forward strand.
CCGGCGAGGAGTGGACCCGCAAGGCGGGCGGCTGGCTGCTCCTGGGCGCCGCGCTCTGTGTCGGCGGCATCATCGCCATGGTCGACTACATCTCCGGCCACCCGGACGGCGAGAAGGTCACCGTCGACGCCGGCGGCCACACCGCCCACGAGTCCGTCCAGGGCGTCGACGACACCACGATCATGCTGCTCGGCCTCGGCATGGTCGCCTGCGGCATCACCGCCGTCGCCTGCCTCTCCCTCTTCGTCCACGGCCGCACCCGCCGCGCCCGCTGAGCCCCCTCCCGAGACCGCCACCTCAACCCGAAATCCCTTTGCCCCGAACCCCCTTGGGGCGGACACTCACCCCATGCTCGGATTCGCACGGACCGACAACGAAGCCCTCGTCTCGTGCCTGGGCGACCCCCAGCGCACCGTGGCCGCCTACCACGCGCTGCTCCGCCGCGGGGCGGACGCACTGGACGCCATCCGCACCGGCCTCTCCCACGCCGACCCGGCCGTACGGGAGGGCTGCTGCCGCCTCCTCGACCACCTGGTCGACCTGGACTCGATGGACCTGCTCATCACCATGGCCGACGACCCGGACGCCCGCGTCCGGATCGCCGCCTTCCACGCCCTGGCCTGCGACCGCTGCAAGGGCGACACCTGCGCCCCGGGCGCGGACCGGGTCCTCGCCCCGGCGCTGCGGCACCTGGCCACCGACCCGGACCCGCACGTCCGCACGATGGCCGCCGAACTCGTCGGCAAGTTCGTCCACACCGATCCCCACGCCCTCGCCGCCCTGCAGGCCGCGCACGACGGGGACCCGAACCCGACCGTCCGCAAGAAGGCTGGCTGGTACGCCCCGGGCGGCCCGATCCACAACCGCACCCGCCCGCGCTGAGGCACAGCGCTCGGCGCTCGGTGCTCGGTGCTTGGTGCGCGGCGCGCGGTGCCGGCGCGTGCGGCACGGTGCGCAGGAAGTCGGCCCATCCGACGTCCTGCGCACCGACACCGCCCACCCGCCTACCGCCTGCCCGCCTATCCGCCCACCCGCCGAGCAGCCCGCAGCCACAGCGCGAGCCCGAGGCAGAGCAGGCACGCCCCGGCCAGCAGCAGCGGGATCACCACCGCCCCGCCCGACCCGCCGAGCGCCCCCACCACCGCCGGCACGACGGCGTTGCCGAGCATGCAGCAGAGCGTCAGCACCGAGGTCGCCTGCTGCGGCACCTCCGCCACACCGGAGACCCAGGCGATCAGGGTTGGCAGCACGGGCGCCAGCGCCAGCCCGGCCAGCGGGTAGGCCACCACCGCGAGGTGCGGCACCGCGGCCAGCGCCAGCGCGCCGAGCCCGGCGGCCAGGTGGGCCGGCAGCGTGGTCCGGCCAGGCAGCCGCCTGGTCAACTGCGGGACGACCAGGCGCCCGACGGCCATCCCGGCCCAGAATCCCGAGGCCGCCGTCGTCGCGGCCTGCGTGCTCCAGCCGTCGCGCACCAGCTGGGTCGACTGCCAGGTGCCGATGCTGGTCTCCATGCCCGCGTACACCAGGCCGACCAGCAGGAACGGGAGCAACTCCAGCCCGATCCGCGCACGTTGTCCGCCCGCGTTCCCGCCCCCGCCTCTGCCCGTACCCTCGTCCCCGCCCGCACCGGGCGCGGCTCCGG
>NZ_JBEORY010000066.1:0-48906 GCF_040302665.1 Kitasatospora sp. NPDC097691
GCCCCAAGGGGGTCCGGGTCGACCACCGCAACCTGGCCGCCGTCACCGCCGGCTGGCGCGCCGAGTACCGGCTGGACACCGAGGCCCGGGTGCACCTGCAGATGGCCGGGACCGCCTTCGACGTCTTCTCCGGCGACCTCGCCCGGGCGCTCGGCACCGGCGGCACCCTCGTCCTGGTCGACCGCGAACTGCTCTTCGACACCGCCCGGCTGCACCGGGTGATGCGCGAGGAGGCCGTGGACTGCGGAGAGTTCGTGCCCGCCGTGGCCCGCGCCCTGCTGGCCCACTGCGAACGCGACGGCCTGCGGCTGGACTTCCTCAAGCTGGTCATCGTCGGCTCCGACTCCTGGAAGGCCGCCGAGCACCGCCGGCTGCGCGCCCTGTGCGGCGAGCGGACCCGGCTGGTCAACTCCTACGGGCTGACCGAGGCCACCGTCGACAGCACCTACTACGAGGGCGCGGCCGAGGAGCTGGAACCCGGCCGGATGGTGCCGATCGGCCGCCCCTTCCCGAACTGCGCGCTGTACATCCTCGACCCGTACGGCGAGCCCGTCCCGGCCGGCGTGCCCGGCGAGCTGTGGATCGGCGGCGCGGGCGTCGCGGCCGGCTACCCCAACGACCCCGAGCAGACCGCCGAGCGCTTCACCACCCTGGAACTGGACGGCCCGCCCGTACGGCTCTACCGCACCGGCGACCTCGGGCACTGGGACACCGCCGGCACCGCGCACCTGCTCGGCCGGATCGACAACCAGGTCAAGGTCCGCGGCCACCGGATCGAGCCGGGCGAGATCGAGGCCCACCTCACCGCCCGCCCCGAACTCGCCCAGGCCTGCGTGGCGGTCCGCCAGGACTCCTCCGGCGAGGCCGTGCTGGCCGCCTACGTCGTTCCCGCCGAGGGCACCGTGCTGGACCGCCGCGAACTGCGCCGCCACCTGGCCGAGCACCTGCCCACCGTGATGATCCCCTCCTACCTCACCGAGCTGCCCGCCCTGCCGCTCACCCCGAACGGCAAGGTCGACCTCGCCGCCCTGCCGGAGCCCAAGGCCGACACCGGCGGCGCCCAGCACGAACCGCCCGTCACCCTCTACGAGACCCGGGTCGCCGAGCACTGGCGCACCCTGCTCGGCCTGGAGGAGGTCGGCCTGCAGCACGACTTCTTCGAACTCGGCGGCAGCTCGATCCGGCTCATCGAGCTGATCCACCACCTGCAGACCGAGTTCAACATCGGCATCCCGGTCGGCCTGCTGTTCAAGGTCACCACCCTGCACGGCATGGCCCGCACGATCGAGCAGATCATCACCGGCGAGGTGGCCGGCGGACAGCCCTACCTGCGGTTCAACGCCGAGGCGACCCACGGCCGTACGGTCTTCTGCTTCCCGCCGGCCGGCGGCCACGGCCTCGTCTACCGGCAGCTCGCCGCACACCTGCCCGAGCACCGGATCGCCGCCTTCAACTACCTGACCGGCGACGACAAGACCGCCCGCTACGCGGACCTGGTCGAGGAACTGGACCCGTCCGGTCCGCACGTCCTGCTCGGCTACTCGCTCGGCGGCAACCTCGCCTTCGAAGTGGCCAAGGAGCTGGAAAGCCGGGGCCGGACGGTCGGTTCGGTGCTGCTGGTGGACGCCTACCGCGTCCTGGACGCCTTCGACCTCGGCGAGGAGCACGTGGCCGTCTTCGAACGCGAACTCCACGAACACCTGCACCGCCACACCGGCTCGCGGATCGTCGCCCGGGAGACCCTCGAACAGGCCCGGGACTACCTGGAGTTCTGCAGCCGCACCCCCAACACGGGCACCGTGCACGCCCACCTCGACGTGGTCTGCGAGCGCGAGCGGCTGAGCGTGCACGTCGGCGGCGAGGACGGCTCCTGGCACGGCGCCTCCACCACCGGCACCGCCGTCTACGCCGGCCACGGCAGCCACGCCGAGATGCTCGACGGCGAGCACGCCGCCCGCAACGCCGAACTGGCGGGCGCCATCCTCGCCGGAGGCACCGCCGATGGCCGCGGCTGACCGCGGACCGGACTGGTCCACCAGGGAGCGGGCCCCCGGCGGCCCGCCCCGGGTCATCGTGATCGGGGCCGGCCTGGCCGGCCTCGCCACCGGCTGCTACGCGCAGATGAGCGGCCTGGAGACCCGGATCTTCGAGAAGCACGTCCTGCCCGGCGGCTGCTGCACCGCCTGGTCCCGGCACGGCTACCTGTTCGACTACTGCATCGACTGGCTGATCGGCACCGCCGAGGGCACCGGCGCGCACCAGGTCTGGAGCGAACTCGGCGCCCTGGACGGCAAGTCGGTGACCCGCTTCGACACCTTCAACCGGGTCGTCGACGAACACGGCCGCGCCGTCACCTTCTACGGCGACCCGGACCGGCTGGAACGCCACCTGCTGGCCATCGCCCCCGGCGACGCCAAGCCGATCCGCGCCTTCTGCCGGGACCTGCGCCGCTTCGCCGCGATCGACCTGCCCTGGGAACTCACCCCGCCGCCGCTGCGCACCACGGCGGAGCGGCTGCGCACCCTGCGGACCGTCCTGCCCGCCTTCCGGCTGTTCTGGCGCACCGCGACCACCCCGATGAGCGGTTTCGCGGAGCGCTTCCAGGACCCGCTGCTGCGCCGGGCCTTCCCCAACATGTTCCTGCAGGAGCCCGCGGGCTTCCCGCTGCTGCCGTACCTGTACACGCTGGCCGCCGCGCACAACGGCAACGCCGGCTTCCCGCAGGGCGGTTCGCTGGGGCTGGCGCGCTCGGTGGAGGAGCGGTACACCTCGCTCGGCGGGGTGATCGGCTACCGCTGCCGGGTGGAGCGGATCCTGGTCGAGGACGGACGCGCCGTCGGTGTCGAACTCCGGGACGGATCACGGCACTTCGCCGACCACGTGGTCGCCGCCTGCGACGGCCCGACGGTGCTGGACCGGCTGCTGGAGGGCCGCTACTCCAGCCCCGCCACCGACCTGCTGTACGGCGAACTGCTCGACAAGCCGGGCAACCTGTACCCGGCCGTGGTCTCCGCCTTCGTCGGCATCGACGGCGCGCTGCCCCAGGGCGAGCCGCACAGCACCACCTACCTGCTGGCGCCCGAGGACGGCGCCCGGCTGCCCGGCTCGCTCCAGCACAGCCTGGTGGTGCAACTGCGCTCGTCCTACGCGGAGGGCTTCGCACCGCCCGGCAAGTCGGTGCTGCACTGCACCTACTTCAGCGACTACCGCTCCTGGAAGGACCTGCGGCTCCGGGACCGCAAGGCGTACCGGGCGCGCAAACAGGAGGTCGCCGCCTTCGTCCGGGGCTTCCTGGAGCGGACGTACCCCGGCCTCGGCCGGAGGATCGAACTTGTCGACGTGGCCTCCCCGGTGACCACCGAGCGCTTCACCGGCAACACCTACGGCTCCATCCTCGCCTGGCAGGCCTTCTCCGAGGCCGAGGACGCCGCCAACCGACTGGTCAACCGGGACCGGATGCGACTGCCGGGCCTCGGCGGGTTCTCCATGGCCGGGCAGTGGACCGCGCTCGGCGGGCTGATCCGGGCCGCCACCAGCGGCCGGTTCGCCGCGCAGTACCTCTGCCGGGAACTCGGCCGGCCGTTCCGGGCCTGGCCCAGCGACAACCGGGAGCCCTGGCACCCGGGCAAGTGGGGCAGCCTGCCGCAACTCGACCGGGCCACCGTGGGAGCGCCGGACACGGTCGGGGCGGACACGATCGGGGCGGACGCCGTCGGGCCGGACACCGTCGGGCCGGAAGTGGAAGCGGCGGAAGTGGGAGTTGCGGAGTGAGCGGGACGACGACCGGCAGGCGGACCATGGTCATCATCGGTGGCGGGCTCGGCGGCCTGTCCACCGGCTGCTACGCGCAGATGAACGGCTACCGCACCCGGATCCTGGAGATGCACGAGATCCCCGGCGGCTGCTGCACCGGCTGGGAGCGCGGCGAGTTCACCTTCGACTGCTGCGTCAGCTGGCTGCTGGGCAGCGGACCGGGCAACGAGATGCACCGGATCTGGCTGGAGCTCGGCGCCCTGCAGGGCAAGCAGATGCGCAACTTCGACGTGTTCAACGTGGTGCGCACCCGGGACGGCCGAGCGGTCTACTTCTACTCCGACCCGGACCGGCTGGAGGCCCACCTGCTGGATCTCGCGCCCGAGGACGCCCGGCAGATCAGGCAGTTCTGCGCCGGTCTGCGCAAGTTCCGCCTGGCACTGGCCCGTTACCCCTTCCTCAAGCCGGTCGGGCTGATGGGCCGGCGGGAGCGGTGGCGGATGCTCGCCTCCTTCCTGCCGTACTTCAACGTGATCCGGCGCTCGATCACGGTGCTGATGAGCGACTACTCGGCGCGGTTCCGCAGCCCGCTGCTGCGCGAGGCGTTCAACTTCATCCTGTACGAGAAGCACCCCAACTTCCCGGTGCTGCCGACGTACTTCCAACTCGCCTCGCACGCCGGGCAGTCGGCCGGGGTGCCGGAGGGCGGATCGCTCGGCCTGGCGCACTCGGTCGAGCAGCGCTACCGGCGGCTCGGCGGCGAGATCACGTACAACGCCAAGGTCACCGAGATCCTGGTCGAGCGGGACCGGGCGGTCGGGGTGCGGCTGAGCGACGGCCGGGAGGAGCGGGCGGACATCGTGGTGGCGGCCTGCGACGGCCGGACGACGATGCTGGACCTGCTCAAGGGCCGCTACCTGAACGACACCTACCGCCGGCTGTACACCCGGACCATCACCGAGCCCGGCATGGTCTTCCCCGGGTACCTGACCGTCTTCCTCGGCCTGCGCCGCCCCTTCCCGGCCGGCGACCCGTGCACCACCTACCTGCTGGAGGACGAGGTCGCCGCCCGCCTCACCGGGATCCGGCACCCCAGCATCAACGTCCAGTTCCGCAGCCGCCACTACCCGGAGCTGTCCCCGGCCGGGACGACCGTGGTCTACGCCAGCTACTTCTGCGACATCGCTCCCTGGCGCGCGCTGAGCACCGGGGCGGAGCAGACGCCCCGGCTGCGGCGCGGCGAGGAACTGCACACCCTGCCGGTCGGCCGGGGCCGGGAGTACCAGCGGGAGAAGCGCCGGGTGCGGGACGCGGTGATCGAGTTCCTGGACGGCCACCACCCGGGCCTCAAGGACGCGGTGGCGGTCAGGGACGTCTCCACCCCGCTCACCCAGGTCCGCTACACCGGCAACTACGACGGCACGGTGCTGGGCTGGCAGCCCTTCGTGGAGAGCGGCGAGACCCTGGAGGAGGAGATCAAGCGCAACGGGCCGGGTCTGCCGGGCCTGGCGAACTTCTACCTCTCCGGTGTGTGGGCGACCACCGGCGGCCTGATCCGGGCGGCGGCGGCCGGCCGGCACGTCGTCCAGTTCGTCTGCCGGGACGACCGCAAGCCGTTCACCGCCGAGGTGGACGACAGCGCGCCGCCGCCCACCCTGCTCATCGACCCGGTCGGACCCGTCGAGCGCCAGTTTGGAGTCACCTCGTGAGGATCGAGAAGTGGACCGTCCGGGAGCACGTGGACGGCGTGCCGGACATCGATCGGATGTACCGGAAGGTCGTGGAGGAGGTGGACGTCCGGCTCGCCGAGGACGAGATGCTGCTGCGCACCCGGTACGTCTCGGTCGACCCGTACCTGCAGGGCATCGCGCTGGACACCCCGATCGGCGACCACATGGGCGCCGACTCGGTCATGGAGGTGCTGGAGGCCGGGCCGGCCGCGCCGTTCGCGGCCGGCGACCTGGTGCAGGGCTTCGGCGGCTGGCGCAGCCACGTGATCAGCAACGGCGCGCCGAGGCTCTGGCAGACCGGCACCTTCCCGATGGTCTTCCCGGCCTTCCGCCGGCTGGACCCGGGCCACTACGACGAGGTGCTGCCGCTGTCCACCGCGCTCGGCATCCTGGGCGGGCCGGGGATGACGGCCTGGGGGACGGTCGAGAAGTTCCTGGACGTGCGCCCCGGGTCGACCGTGCTGGTCAGCGGGGCCTCCGGGGCCGTGGGTTCGCTGGTGGGGCAGCTGGCCAGGCACCGGGGCGCCCGGGTGATCGGCACCACGGCGACGCCGGAGAAGGCCGAGCGGCTGTGGGAGCTGGGCTTCGACGGGGTGGTGCTGTACCGCGACGGCGACGCGCCCGAACGGCTGGCGAAGGAGCTCGCCGAGCTGGCCCCGGACGGCGTCGACCGCTACTTCGACAGCCTCGGCGGGGTGCTGACCGACGTGGTCTTCGGCATGCTCGCGGTGGAGAGCCGGGTGGCGGTCTGCTGGCAGTGGGGGAGCCAGGTCGGCGGCGACTGGGCCGGGCCCCGGCTGCTTCCGATGATCATGTACCCGCGCACGACGATCCGCGGCATCTTCTCGCTGGAGTGGTTCACCGAGGAGAACTGGACGGCGCTGCGGCGGGACTTCGGCGCGCTGGTCCGCAGTGGGGAGTTGACGTACCAGCAGACGGTGCACCGGGGCTTCGACAGCATCCCCGCCGCGTACCGCAGCCTCTACGTGGACCGCTCGGCGAACCGGGGGAAGGTGCTGGTGGAGCTCTGAGCGGCGGCCCCGGTGTTCCGGGGCGGCGGGTTCGGTCGGGTGAGCAGCGTTTCGGTGTAGTGGTTGACTAGTGTTCTACTAGACCATAACAATTCAGGGGCAGGCCTCAACGACCGAGGAGATGCCCCGTGATCGAATTCCATGTGGACCGGACGGACAGCCTCCCGGCCTACGCGCAGCTCGTGCAGCAGGTACGGGAGGCGCTCAGGCTGGGGTTGCTGAAGCCCGGCGACCGCCTCCCGGCTGTCCGGGACGTCGTCGTCTCGTGCACGGTCAACGCCAACACCGTGCTCAAGGCCTACCGCGAGCTGGAGCACGGCGGCCTGGTCGAGGCCCGGCAGGGCTCCGGCACCTTCGTCACCGGCTCGCTCGGCGCCGTCGAACCGCACGACATGGCGCGGCTGCGCACCGGGCTCGCCCGCTGGGTCGCGGACGCCCGCGAGGCCGGGCTGGAGGACGAGGACGTCAAGGCCCTGGTGACCGCCGTGCTCGCCGAGGAACCGGCCGCCGCCGAGCGCGACACGCGCCAGGGGGCCGGGGCGTGACCGCGGCCCTGGAGGCGCGCGGGCTGACGAAGCGCTACCGCGGCGTGACCGCCCTGGACGACTGCAGCTTCTCGCTCCCGCCCGGCGGGGTGGTCGCGCTGGTCGGCGCGAACGGCGCGGGCAAGTCCACCCTGCTGGGCATCGCCGGCGGCATGCTCAAGCCCACCGCCGGGGAGTACCGGGCGGATGGCCGGGTGGTGCTGCTCTCCCAGGACAAGCCGCTCTACCGCGACTTCAGCGTCACCGACATGCTGAACTTCGGCCGCCACACCAACCACGTCTGGGACCAGGCCCGCGCGCTCGCCTGGCTGGCCCGGTTCGACATCCCGACGGCGCGGCGCTGCGACAAGCTCTCCGGCGGGCAGCAGGCACAGGTCGCGCTGGCCGTCGCGCTCGGCGCCTGCCCGTCGGTGCTCCTGCTGGACGAGCCGCTGGCCAACCTCGACCCGGTCGCCCGCAAGGCCGTCACCGGCGAACTGCTCGGCGAGGTCGCCGAGACCGGGATGACGGTGCTGTTGTCCACCCACGTCGTCGCCGAACTCGCAGGCGTGGGTGACTACTTACTGCTCCTCTCGCACGGCCGGAACATCCTGGACGGCGAGGTCGAGGACCTCCTGGCCCAGCACGTGCGGCTGACCGGCCCGCGGGCCGAACGGCCGCCCGTCGAGGGGGAGGTCGTCCACGAGAACCACACCGCCAGGCAGTCCACCTTCGTGGTGCGCACCCTGCTCGGCGCGGCGACCCCGCTTCACGCCCCCGGCTGGACCGGCCACCCCGTCACCCTGGAGGACATCGTGCTCGGCTACCTGAGGACCTCGCTCGGGGAGACCGGACGGTGAGCGCCCCGGCCGCCACCCCACTGCCCGCCGCCACCCGGCCCGCACCCGCCGGTCGGGGGCACCTGTGGCGCGGCATCCTCTGGCTCAGCTGGCGCCAGCACCGCTGGCAGCTGATCGGCGTCGCCGTCACCACCCTCGCCCTTCTGGTCTGGATGGCCGTCAACGCCGCGGACCTGCAGAGCGCACTCGACCTGTGCCACGGACCGGACTGCGCCAAGGCCGTCGCGGACGACCGGCTCGCCCGGATCAGGCACGGTGCCGACATCGCCGGCTACCAGCTGAACTTCGTGGTCCTGCTGCCCGCGATGTTCGGCATGTTCATCGGGGTGCCGCTGCTGGCCCGGGAGTACGAGCAGCGCACCCTGCTGCTCGCCTGGTCCCAGGACGTCAGCCCGCAGCAGTGGCTGTTCGGCAAGTTGGCCGTGCTCGGCACCGTCGTCGGCGGGCTGGCCGCGGCGCTCGCCGCCGAGTGCCTGCACGTCGCCCAGCTCGTCCACCTCGCCGACCGGCGGAGCCTGTTCGAGGGGACGCTCTACCAGGCGGGCGGCTGGCTGCCGCTCACGCTCGCCCTCGGCTGGGGGATGTTCGGCGTGGCGCTCGGGGCGGGACTGCGCCGGCTGCTGCCCGCGTTCGTGGCGGTGCTCGGCGCCTTCGGCGCACGCACGATGCTGATGGAGCAGCTCCGGCCGCACCTGATGGACCCGGTGACCCGGACGATCGGGCTCGGGGTGGAGCGGGGCCAGGGCGTCGACCCCTTCGCGCCGGTGGCCAACGAGCTGCTGCTGGACGGCGGCAAGGCGCCCTTCGTGGACGCGGGCGGGGCCCTCCACCCGTACAACGAGGTGATGGGGCAGTGGTGCGGCAGCGTCCCCGACGGGCGGACCGAGGCGTTCACCTCCTGCCTGCAGCAGCACGGGTTGGCCGGTATCCAGCAGAGCCTGCAGCCGGCGAGTCGGCTGGGGACCTTCCACCTGATCGAGAACGGGCTGAACCTCGGGTTGTTCGCGGTGTCCCTGGCCGTGACCTGGTGGCTGGTGCGCCGGGCCCGCACCACGGTGTAGCGGGGCGGGGGCCCTCGGTGCGGACGCCGAGGGCCCCGCGGTGAAGGGCGGCCGGCGGCCGGGCGTCAGCCGGTGATCCCGGCGGCCCGCAGGCGGCGGAGGACGGCGTCCCACTCCGGGGCGACGGGCTCGGTCCGGCGGCTGCCGACACCCAGGTCCTTGAAGCCGGTGGAGGTCGACACGCACACCACCGGGCCGTCCGAGAGGTCCGGCTCGCCGAGGCTGCGCAGTCCGGCGAGGCCGGCCGCGGCGGACAGCTCGGTCCACAGGCCGGCGCGGGCCAGCTCGCGCTGGGCGTCGGCGAGGCGGCGGTCGTCCAGGGTCAGCGCCCGGCCACCGCTCTCCCGGACGGCGACCACCCCGCGGTAGCCGCTCACCGGGGAGGCGATCGAATAGGCGTTGCTAGGACCCACCGTCACCCGGGCGGCCGGGAGGCCCTGCTCGACGGCTCGGGCCAGCGGACCGGAGGCCGCCGCCTCGCAGGAGTGGATGCGCGGCACCCGGTCCGTCAGGCCCAGGCGGCGCAGTTCGGCGAAGCCCTTCCAGACGCCGAAGAGCAGCTCGCCGTACCCGGTGGGGACGAACACCGCGCTGGGCACGCCGACGTCCTGGAAGATCTCGTACGCGACGGTCTTGTAGCCCTCGGGGCCGTACGCGTGCCCGGTGTGGGTGGTGGTCAGGTTGCTGACCGGGTGCAGGCCGAGCCGGTCGACCACCTGGCGCAGCAACGGCCAGCGCGCCTCCCACGGCACCGGGAGCACCACCGCGCCGTAGGCGTTGAGGAAGGCGTCGACGTTCGGGGGGACGTCGGGGCCGGTGAACACGACGCAGCGCAGCCCGGCGCGGGCGGCGTAGGCCGCGGCCGAGGCGCCGTGGTTGCCGGAGGACGCGACCGCGATGCCGGGCGCGCCGACGCCCACGGCGGCACCGGTGGTGCAGCGGTTCAGCCGGTCCTTGTGGCTCCACGTGGGGTTGCGCGACTCGTCCTTGACGTACACCCCGGGTTCGATCTCGACCAGCGGCGTGGCGCCCTCGCCCAGGCCCGGCGCGAGCAGCGGCGGCAGCAGCGGGGCCCAGCGCTCCAGGCCGCCGCGGGTCGGGGCGGGCGCGAACAGGCTCGCCGGGTCGGCCTTGTCGTAGGCGTAGTCGACCTCGACGGGGTAGGAGACGTCCTCGGTGCCGGTGCGGGGGCAGCCCGCGGTGAGCGGGGGCCAGAGCGGGTAGTCGAGGTCGGGGTCGCCGAGGGAGCGCTGGCCGGTCGCGAGGGAGTCTGTTGTTGCCATGTCAGGAGACTAGCCGGGCGGTGGGCGACCGGTCCGGCGGTTTGCCGGGCTGCCGCCCCGAGGTCGACGGGCTCCCGGTGGTGCCGACGGGCTCCCGCGGTGGTCACTGCTTCTGGCGGACGGCGGAGATGTCGAACTCCAGGACCACCTTGTCGCCGACCAGGACGCCGCCGCCCTCCAGCGCCGCGTTCCAGGTGACGCCGTACTCCTTGCGGCTGATGGTCACCGAGCCCTCCAGGCCCACCCGCAGGTTGCCGTAGGGGTCGACGGCGTTGCCGGTGTACTCGAAGTCGATGGCGACCGGGCGGGTGGTCTCCTTGATGGTGAGGTCGCCGGTGACGCGGTACTCGGTCTCGGAGCGCGCCTCGATCGAGCTGGTACGGAAGGTGATGTCGGGGAAGTTCGGCGCGTCCAGGAAGTCGTTGGTGCGCAGGTGCTGGTCGCGCTGCTCGACGCCGGTGTCGATGCTCTCGGCCTTGATCACCAGCTGGGCGGTCGAGCGGGTCGGGTCCGCGCCGTCGAGGTGGGCGGTGCCCTCGAACTTGTGGAACGCACCGCGGACCTTGGTCACCATGGCGTGCCGGGCGACGAAGCCGATCCGGGTGTGGGTGGGATCGAGGACGTAGTCGCCGGTGAGGTCGGAGAGGTTGGCGGTCATGGTCGGTGTGCCTCCTGGTACGGGTGTCGGACCCGGCCCGGGGGTGGTCGGGCGGTCCCCGGACCACGCTAGGGGCAGTCCTCGGGCGTCGCCCGTCGGGTTGGGCGGGTCGGGCCTAAGCGGGGCGCGGGGAGGGAAGGAACCCCGGGACACGCGGGACACCGGAAGCCGAGCGCGGACAGGGAGTCGGGATGGACAGCGGGATCGGGGCCATGGTCGAGGCGGTTCGGGCGGCGAGGACGAAGATCAGGGAGGACGCGCTGCCGAAGGCCCGGGAGGGCGGGCGGGACCTGGTGCCGGCTGCGGAGGAGGCGGCGCTGCTGCGTGCGATCGCCGAACTGGTCGACACCGTGGGGGAGTTGGTCGATGGGACCGCCGGTCGGCTGACCACCAGCGCCACCCGGAGGACCTACGTGGACGCGCGCAATCGGCTGCGCCGCGAGGCGAACAACCTGAAGGGTGACGCGGAGGTCGCCGCCGCGCGGGCGAAGTGACGGCCGCCGGCGCCCCGGCGAGGGGCACCGGCGGCCGTCCGGTGGCTCAGCGGTGGCCGGGGAACTGCACCACCTGCTGGTAGGTGGGCCGGTTCTGCCAGGTGGTCTTGGCGTCCGTCACGCCGCCCAGCGGGCGCTGGATGATCGTGTCGGCGCACCACTGGTCGCCGGCCGAGCAGTCCGGGTCGCCCGGGTAGACCTGGGCCGGGGTCTGGGCTGCCGCGCGCTTGAGGGTGTCCAGCAGGACGCCCCGGCAGGCGGTGAGGTCGCCGCCGCCGCAGAACGGGCGGGCCAGCGGGCCCTTGACCTGGTCGCCGAGGACGGCGCGCAGGTCCTTGTCGAGGTAGCTCCACCAGCCGTACTGGAAGGAGGAACCCTTGTGCGGGATGCCCTCGTTGGCGCTCACCGGGCCGCCGCCGGGGCCGGTCTGCCCGCCGGAGGGTGACTCGTTGATCTGCAGGGCGCCGGTCAGCGCGGTGAACAGCTGGTCGCCGAGGCCGGGCCGCATGACGCCCTCGGCGACCAGCGGCCACCAGGCGTCGAGTACCCGAATCGCGGTCGCGTCCGCATAGGTGTGGCTGCCGGGAGTGGTCTCCTTCCGCCGGGCGCCGTCGGCGAGCCAGGCCTCCAGTTGCTGGAGGGCGGTGAGGGTGGCCGGGTCGGTGACCGGCGCGCTGCGCAGCACCCGGATCAGGTCGGGCAGCACGTCCTCGGCCCGCAGGTCGGCGAGCGCGGCGCTCTCCATGGCCTGGGTGAGGGAGACCCGGCTGACCTTGCCGCCGCCCTGCAGCAGCGCTTTGACCCGGTCGTCGAGCAGGTTGCCGCGGTGCACCGAGCCGTTGCCGAAGCCGGCCGAGGTGTAGCCGTCCGCCTGCTTGTTGTTCCAGGAGACGTAGTAGTCCTGGTCCACGGACTGCGGGTGCTCGGCGGCCGGGGTGTACCGGGCGGTGTTGGCGGCGGGGTCGAAGTCCGCCCACTCGTAGGCGGGTTCGGCGCGCACGGGCAGTCCGGCGTCGACGCCCGGGGCGCGCACCGGGTTGCTGCCGGAGTTGTAGTACGCGATGTCGCGGGAGTCGGCGTAGAACCAGTTGAAGGTGTAGTTGATGTCCTGCGCGGCCCGCTGGAAGCTTGCCGGGTCGTGCACCGCGCCGGGGTCGTTGAGCTCCTGGAAGCCGATGATGGAGTCGGCCTCGTGGCGGTAGGTGGAGCGCAGCGAGGTGAAGGCGACGGGCGCGCCGCCGACCGTGCCGCGGGCGGTCACCAGGCCGTACTTCGACCGGTACATCACCAGGGTGTAGGAGCCGGCCGCGGTGGAGTCCGCGGTGGTCGGGTTCCAGGCGTTCTTGCGCTCCAGCCGGTCGAAGGGCACGCACTGGCCGTGCCAGAGGTAGGAGTTCGCGGCCGTGGTGACCGGCGAGCCGTCGGTGGTGCAGAGCGGGACGGCGTAGCTGTCGGTGATGTCCTGGCCGGCCGAGGTGGCGCTCCAGGCGTAGTCCTGGCCGCGGCCGAGCTGCACGTAGAAGCTCAGGCCGGCGAAGGCGGCGCCGCGCGCGCTGATGCCGGGGCCCTGGATCTCCTCCAGCATCAGCAGCTGCGGGGCGAAGTAGCCGGTCTGCGGGCCGAACACGGCGACGGGGTGGCCGTCGTCGGTGTGCGCGCCGGAGACCAGCAGAGCGTTGGACATGCCGTGCTTGGCGGTGAGCAGGTTCCCGGGCAGGACGCCGTCGGCCTTGGTGGCCGCGGTGCCGGCGGACCCGGTGGCGTCGTAGATCATCCGCTCGGGCACCACCGAGCCGGGGTCTGGCAGTGCCTCGCCCTGCGGCCGGTCGGGGACGGTCGCGTACGGGAAGCTCTGCCCGTCGTGCAGGGTCTGGACGGCCTCGGGGTCGTCGGACTCGCGCAGCGACTTCCAGAGCGCGTCCCCGGCGTCCTTGCCGTAGCGGGCCTCGGCGGCCGACTTGACCTGGGCGGAGGCGAGTTCGTTGCCGCCGCCGGAGCCGAACAGGGCGCCGACCACGGAGGCGAGGGCGACCAGGTCGGTCAGTTTGAACGGCTCGATCGACCCGGCGTTGGTGATCGGGTCGATGTGCCCGGTCAGGTCGTACTCGCCGGGGAAGGTGCGGGCGTTGTAGGACTCCTTGGCGTACTGGTTGATGCCGTCGAGGTAGGCGTTGGCGTCGGTGAGGGCCTGGGTGGCCCGGCCGCCGCGGGCGGCGATGGCGTCGATCTGCTGCTGCAGCTCGGCCTCGGTGTACGGCGCGGCCTGCCAGAAGCTCTGCTCCAGCTGACGGTTGGCGGCGGCGCCGCCGGCGAAGCCGGACAGCTGGCCGCGGCCGACGTGCCGGAAGAGGTCCATCACCCAGAGCCGGTCCTGGGCGGCGGCGTAGCCCGCGCCGAACTCGGTGCCGTAGCGGGTGGTGCCGCTGATGTGCGGGACGCCGGTGGCCTTGTCGCGCACGATGGTGACGTCCGGGCGGGGGTTGGTGGTGCTCGCGACCTGGTCGGCGGGGACGCCGAAGGAGGCGTCGTTGAAGAAGTCGCGGAGCTTGGCCTCGGTGAGGCCGGGGTAGCCGGAGACGAGCGCGGCGTAGGGGCCGAGCTGGTCGTCGGTGTGGGCGGGGCGGGTGCCGAACATCCGGTTGAGCAGGATGTCGGCGAGGGTGGCGTTGCCGTTCTCGCCGGGCGGCAGGATGTCGGCGCAGTGGCCGCCGCAGTAGTCGCCGACGGCGGCGGTCGGCGCGGTCGGCGCGGTGGGGGCGGCGGCAGCGGTGGGGGCGGTGGTCAGGGCGGCGGTGGCGAGCAGGGCCGACGCGAGGGCGGCGGCTGCCTGGGACCGGAAGGGGTGTCGGAGGGGGTGGGGGCGTAGGCGCAAGGCGGACTCCTCCGTCGAAGCCACGGGAGGTCGACGGTAGGGGCGCTACTGGCCGGTTGGCTAGTGGCGTGCATGCCATTTACGGTGGCGCGCCCAGGAGTTGACGCTTCCTTGGCCGGGGCGGCGAGCGCGTTCGGGCCGGTTGTCGGTGGTGTCGGTTATGGTCGGTCGCGTCGAAGGCAAGATCGTCCGTCGGAACGGCGGGGGAGGGGGGCGGGTGGGCATGGGCGCGGAGCCGGAGGTCGTGGCGGCGGCGGAGGCGAAGGTCGGGGCGCCGGAGGGCTTCGGGCCCCGGGAGCTGCCCGCCGGGCTCACCCACGGGCCGAGCCGGGAGCGGCTGGCCGCCGGGGGCCTGCCCCGCTCGTTCGCCCACCTGGACCTGACGGCGTCGTGGCACGAGCCGCTGGCGACGGCCGCGACGTGGTACGACGGGCTTCGGGAGGAGGGCGCCGAGGGGCTGATCGTGCTGGGCGAGACGACGTACGACGACGCGTTCGGCGGGGCCCTCGCCGATGTGCTGCTCGACGGGGCCTCCGGCGATGTGTACCTGGCCTGCCGGGACGAATCCGGGGCCCTGCGGCGGGACTTGCTCGCCTGCGGCCTGGAGTCGCTGGTCGCGCTGATGATCGAGGTCGAGGCCGTCACGGCGGGCGCCGACGAGCCGTACGAGCCCGAGGAGGGCGAGGAGCTCGAGCCGCGCGGGCCGGTGGCGGTCGCCGAGGCCACCAGGATCTCCCTGGAGCGGATGTACGCCGCCGATCCGGAGCTGTTCCTGCGGACGGACGACCGGCCGGCGCACTGGGAGACGGCGGTGCGGGTCCGGGCGCTCGCCTGGGGGGCGATGCCGGGCGAGCCGGACGGCCTGCGGTACGCGGTCGACGTGTCCCTGGTCGAGGAGCTCGCGGCGCTCACCGACGGCACCGTCCGGCGCTTCGAGGAGTCGGACCTGCCCGCGGCGCTCCTGCACGCCCCCACGCGGCGGCTGCTCACCGGGCTCGGCCTGCCGCTCTCGGACCGCGGGATGTTCCGGATCGACGAGGTGGGGCCGCTCCTCACGATGGCGGAGACCTTCCCGGACTCCTACGACCCCGATGACCCCGAGTACGGCGAGGAGTACCGCCGCGACCACCAGGGCGAGTTCCTGGCCTTCGCCGACTGGATGTACGACTTCACGATCGCGCTGGACGGCGCCACCGGCCGCCTCGAACTCCCGTCCTGGTTCGACGACGGCGAGCCCGCCGCGTACCTGCACCGGGACGTCTCGGCCCTGCTCCACGTGGTCTGGACGTACGAGCGCCTGCGCGCCGAGCGGCGCCGCTGGGTGGGCCGGAAGGCTTCGGTGCCCTGGGAGGTCTTCCACCCGCGGGAGCTGCTGGACGGCGCGGCGGAAGAGGCCCTGCGCAGGCTGGACCCGGAGGCCTTCGCGTCCGCGGTCCACTTCTGGCCGATCCGGACCGACGACGGCCACATGGGGAGCCTGCTGGAGTAGCGGTGGGCGGGTGGATCAGGGGGTCTGCCGGGCGAGGAGGGCGGCGGCGGTGGCCGCGTCCGTGACCGGCAGCCGCGGGGCGAGGTCGGCGAGGTCGTGGAGCAGGTGCCGGCGGATCGGGCCCGGTGAGGTCGCCACCGAGCCGGTCAGGACGAGCGGTTCGGTGGGCACGGCGGTCGCCCGGGCCAGCGCGGTCAGGTGGTCGGCCGCGGTGCGGGCGATGGCGAGCGCGGCGGCGTCGCCGGCCTCGGCCAGCCGGGAGACCAGCGGGGCGAGTTCGGCGAGCCGACGCGGCGGGCCGGCGTAGGCCCAGCGCAGCAGCCGGTCGGGGGAGTCGGCGGCGCAGTGGGCGCGGACGGCGGTGCCGAGCGGGCCGTGCGGGTCGGCGTGGGCGTGCCGCAGCGCCTCCCGGCCGAGCCAGAAGCCGCCGCCCTCGTCGCCGAGCAGCCAGCCGAGTCCGCCGCTGCGCGCGAGCGTGCGGGTGCCGTCGAGGCGGACGCAGATCGCGCCCGTCCCGGCGATCAGCACGGTGCCCCGGCCGTCGGCGACGCCGCCGCAGGCCAGGGCGGGGACGGTGTCCGGGACGAGCCGGACCGGGCAGTGGAGGCCGAGCGCGGTGCGGACCAGACCGGCGTAGCCGTCCGGGTCGGGCAGCGCCCGGTACCCGGCGAGGCCGACCAGGCAGGCCGCGACCCGGGCCGGGTCGCGGGGCCCGAGCGCGGCCGACACGGCGGCGGCCAGGTGGTCGACGGCGCGGGCCCCGGCCTGCCCGGCGGGGTTGGCGCCGCCGCTCTCGCCCCGGCCGAGCGGCGTGCCGGCGGTGTCGAGGACGACGGCGCGGGTGCGACTGCCGCCCGCGTCGACGCCGAGGCGCAGGGTCGTCATGGGGTGGCTCCGATGGGTGGGCGTGCCCTGGGTCGATCAGCCGTCAGTCTGCCAGGTGCAGCGTCATGTCAGCCGGGCCCTGGGCGAAGCGGGTGAAGCGGACCTGCAGGCCGTCCCGCTCGGGTGAGGCGCAGAACGGCCCGGCCGCCGCCGGTGCCGCCGGCGGCAGCGGTGCCAGCCGGACCAGGCGCCAGGGGCCGTCGTCGCAGCGGGCGCGGACCGTCACGGCGTCCCCGCTGCGGCTGGCTCTGACGGTGACCTCTCTGCCGTGCCACTCGGGCACCGGGGCGAGCGACCAGTCCGAGACGCCGCGGGTGACGACCGCACCCAGGTGCGGGAGGCCGTCGCTCATCTCGACCCCGGCCTTGATCCAGGTCTGCGGGTCGACCCGGACCAGCAGTCCGGCCTGGTCGTAGAGGGCGGCGAAGTCGGCGACGAAGGTGACCTCGGTCGCGCTGCCCGGCGGGAAGCCGGTGAGCAGCGCGTGCCCGTCGTCGCGGACGAAGCCGTAGCTGGTGGTGCGCCAGAAGTCGCTGCGGCCGCGGGCGGTGACCAGGAGGTCGGTGCCGTCGGTCCGCGCCCGCTCGGGCTGGTTGAGCCAGCTGCCTTCGTGCCAGGCGATGTCGCGGGGCGGGTGCATGGGAGGCCTTCCTTCCGGTCTGCCAGCCGATGGCTGCAGGTGGCTGAAAAAGCTTTCAGAAAGGGCCATTCAACACCCGCCCGGGTGGGCTTGGGGAGGTTTGTCAGGGCAACAACACGGGAGGTATCGGGCTGTCCTCCTTACGCTTCGGAACCCCGGCCGCTCGGGCGGTCGCGGGCAGTGGGAACGTGACGCCTGCCGGGCGGGCGAGGCGGATTGACGATTCGTCAGGCTCGGCGGCCCGGGGAGCCGCGGCGTGCGGGCGGCGCGATGCGGACCCGCTCGGTGACGGGCGCCCGCTCGATGTCGTCCAGCTGGGCGAGGACGGTGGCGCGCAGGTCGTCGTCGTCCTCGAAGTGGTGGTCGTT
Source organism: Kitasatospora sp. NPDC097691 (assembly GCF_040302665.1). NCBI lineage: Bacteria > Bacillati > Actinomycetota > Actinomycetes > Kitasatosporales > Streptomycetaceae > Kitasatospora > Kitasatospora sp. NPDC097691. The sequence goes on from NZ_JBEORY010000066.1 coordinate 17,649, forward strand.
GAAGAGGGTGTAGCCCGTCCACATCAGGTTGGCGCAGACCCGGGCCGGAACCCGCCCGGTCTGGGCGCCCATGCCGACCAGCGCGACCGACCGGACGGAGCCCGGCTCCAGCCGGTTCTGCCGGTGGACGGCCTGGAAGGCGGCGGCACAGGCCAGGGCCACGTTCAGCGTCTCGCTCACGTTCTGCGAGGAGGTCTGCATCGTCGGGGCCGAGATCAGGAACCGCGGGTTGACGGCGCCGGACGGCACGCACACCGCGCTGCCGACCGGGAGCGAGCCGGCGTGCCGCTCGCGGATCGCCCGCTGCACCCGCAGCTGGATGCCGGCGCCCAGGTGGCGCTTGATCGCGGCGTCCGTCCCGCCGTCCATCCGGCCGCGGGAGTTGGTGGGGCTGACCCAGGCGTCGACCTCGGTGGCCAGGATCGAGGCGTTGTGGATCTCCACCTCGGGGGTGTCGGCGAAGGCCGAGCGCCACGACTCGACCACCGTCGCGTTGAGGTCGGTCAACACCACCTTGAGCGGCGACTGCGTGCGGTCCGTGGTCATGCTGGGGCTCCTGTCGGTCGGGTCTGTTCCTGCTGACGTCCATGAAGCTAGCCCGCGGCACTGACAGTCCGTCGGTGCCCGCCGGCCGCCGCCGGGGTCGCCGTCCGACGGACCGGACCGTCGCCGTCGACCGGCACGGACCGCTGCCGTCGACGGGCGACGGACTGTCGGTGCCGGCTGGTAGGACTGTGGTGTCCGCCAGGGAAGCCGACTGGCCGTCACATCCCTTTCGCCTGCCATTCGTGCGGCCCCGACCGACCGGGCCGCCTCACAGTCTTGGGGCACCACCATGAGCGCTGCCGACACCCCCGCCATCCAGCCCGACCCGAGCGACCCGCTCGCCCTCGCGGAGCTGTTCACGGGCGGCGGCGAGCCCTGGCTCCCGCTGCTGAAGCCGGTCATCGAGGCCCAGCCCGGCGCGGCCTCGTTCATCGGCCCCGGCCGCGGCCCGGACGTCGTCCCCGTCCGCGAGCTGACCTTCCAGGCGCTCAAGCCGCACGCGCCGCACAAGTGGAAGGTCGTGGTCTTCGGCCAGAACCCGTACCCGCGGCCGGAGAGCGCCACCGGCATCGCGATGTTCGACAATACCTTCCACGACTGGAAGGACAGCAAGTTCGGCCGGGTGGTGAGCATCCGGTGCATCATCAAGGCGGCGGCGATGTGGAAGTACGGCATCGCCAAGAAGACGCCGATCGCCGACATACGGGCGCTGCTGAAGGAGAAGGAGACCGTCCAGCCGCCGGAGTGGTTCCAGGCGATGCTCACCCAGGGCGTGCTGCTGCTGAACGCGGCGCTGACCGCCAGCAGCGACGGCGCGATGGGGCCGGACCAGCACACCGCGTTCTGGCGGCCGGTCGCCGAGCGGATCGTCGAGGAGATCCTCCGGGCGAAGCAGCAGGGCCCGGAGGAGGACCGCTACGTGGTCTTCGCGTGGTGGGGCGCGCACGCGCGCAACCTGAAGAACGTCGTGCTGCGGCTGCAGAAGAAGTACCCCGAGGTCGAGGTCCGGCACCTCGACCACGCCAACCCGGCCGCGCAGGGCGACATCTTCTGCGACGGCGAGCACTTCGCGACGGTGAACGCCGCGCTCGCCGCACTCGGCGCCGAGCAGGTGGACTGGCTGCCCAGCACCGGCTGGAACGCGCAGTCGGCCGACGGCGGCGGCGCGGACGGCGCGGTCGCCGAGCGGATGGGCGCCTTCATCGCCTCCACCATGGAGCTGCACCAGCTCTACCTGGACCGCCTCGCGAGCGTGAAGGACGAGGGCCTCGTCCTGCCCGCCATCACCGGCGTGTTCGACACTCCGCTGATGGGCTTCCGGGAGGCCGCGGGCCCGGTCGCCGAGGTGCTGCGCGGTCTGGACCGGCACGTCGAGCTGTCGCACGAGTTCGGCAAGCGGCGGGCGGACGAGGCGGGCACCGGCCCGTCGGCCGACGAGATCGCCGCGCTGTACCTGTACACCTGCGAGTCCGCGTTCTACCGGGAGATCAACGCCGTCCTGCGCTCGCCCGACCGCACCCGGCTGGTGCCCTACCTCCCGTACCTGCGGCTGCTGTTCGCGGCGGTGTCGCGGCTGCCCGTCCGCACCGAGCCGCTCTGGCGCGGGGTCTCGCTGGACCTGCGCCGGCAGTACCCGCTCGGCAAGACGGTGACGTGGTGGGGCGTCTCCTCCTGCACGTCCAAGCTCGGCGTTGCGCAGGCCTTCCTCGGCAGCCGTGGCAAGCGGACGCTCTTCGAGGTGCGCCCGTCCAGGGCCACCGGCATCCAGAACTTCTCGGCCTTCACCGGCGAGGAGGAGTTCATCCTGCTGCCGGGCACGCAGCTGGAGGTCACGGACGTCCGGACCGAGCGTGGCGGGCTGTGCACCGTGACGCTGACCGAGCTGGCGGAGGCGCCCCTGGTGTCCTGAACCGGTCCGGGGCGCGCGCCTGCGCCCTCGCCCTCGCCCCGTCCTCGCCTGCACGCTCTCCCGCCTCCGGATTGCCTGACCGAGTCAGTGACGTCACCGAGTTCAGGGCTGCTCGTCCGCTCGGAGGGTTCGGAGGGCTCGGAGGGTTCGGAGGGTTCGGAGGGTTCGGAGGGTTCGGAGGGTTCGGAGGGTTCGGAGGGTTCGGAGGGTTCGGAGGGCTGCTCGGGCGGGCCGCTCAGCTCCCGCCGCGCCGCCGCGGCACGTGCCCGACGGCCAGGGCCGCCGCCGCGGCCGCGAAGCCGAGGACCGCGCCGGCCGCGACGTCGCCCGGGTAGTGCACGCCCGTGTGGACGCGGGAGTAGCCGACGGCGACCGCCAGCGCCCCGAGCGGCACCGCCGCCGGGGGCAGCACCACGCCGACGGCGGTGGCGAAGGCCGTCGCCGAGGCCGTGTGGCCGGACGGGAACGAGGCCGACTTCGGCATCGGCACGTGCCGGGCCGCGACCACCCGGGCCTCCTCCCGGTCGGGCCGCCGCCGGCGGACCAGCTGCTTGCCGAGCAGGTTCGACGCCGCCGAGGCCAGGGCGACGGCGGCGACCCCGACCGCGGCCGCCTGCCGGGGCCGGCCGGGCAGGAGGGCGAGGCCGGCAGCGACGGTCAGCGAGATCTTCGAGTGGTCCGCCGTACGGGACAGCCGTCGCAGTGCGGCGTCCAGGGCCGGGGTGGGGGTGGCGGCCACGGCCGCGTACAGGGCGCCGTCGATCGCGCGCAGGTCGGCGAGGACGGCCGCCGCGGAGGCGTTCCGGTCAGACACGGGACCGCCCCCTGCCGTCCCGTCCGTCGCCGTCCCCGCCCCGCGTGTCCCGTGCCCCGGGGTCCGGCGTGCCGCGGCTGAACGCGAGCGTGGCCAGCTGCCGCCAGTCCACCCGCGGCCGGGCGAGCACGACGCCGGGACGGTCACGCGGCACCAGCACCCGCAGCGCGCCCGCGCGCAGCGCGCACACCACCGGCGTGGGCATCCGCAGCGCCTCACCGTCGACGGCCACCGGGATCTCCGCCTCCTCGGACGTCACCTCGACCCGGCGCGCGGTCAGCACGGTCAACCCGGTGGCCTGCGAGCCCCGGACGGCCAGTTCCGCGGCCTGTGCCGCGCCCTCCACCCGGATGCCCGTGACGCCGAGGAGGCCGCTGTCGAGCCGGGAGCGACGGCCGCCGCTCTCGAGGTCGTCGGGGGAGCCGTACGGGTTGTTGCTGATCAGCAGCGCCTGCTGGGCGGAGAGCGTCGCGACGGTGCCGCCCTCGATCCGGGCGTCGACGCGCCGCACCCCCTCGCCGACCAGGAGGTCCGGCAGGAGGTTCAGCGCCGTTCCCGCCTTGGCGTCGCGGTACTCGGGGCGCTGCACGACGTCCGCGTACACCCCGAAGGAGACCGTGTTGACGAAGGGCCGGCCGGCGACCTCGCCGAGGTCGATCCGCAGCTCCTCGCCGTCGGTCAGCGCGTCCAGGCAGCGGGACGGGTCGGACCGGTCGAGGCCGAGGTCCATGGCGAAGTGGTTGCGGGTGCCGGCGGAGATCACCAGGAACGGCAGGCCGTGGTCGGCGGCGACGGCCGCGACCAGGGCCTGGGTGCCGTCGCCGCCCGCGACGCCGAGCAGGTCGGCGCCGTCGGCCACCGCCTCGCGGGCGAGTGCGGCGACGTCGGCGTGCACGGCGGGATCGAGCAGGACGACCCGGGCACCGAGCTGCTCGGCCCGCTCGACCAGGCCGAAGCGGCCGACCTTCCCGCCCCCCGACTTCGGGTTCATGATCAGCACCGGCCGCACCGGCCGGGCGGCGGGGACCGCCGGCTTCGCCCCGCTCGGGCGCGCGCGGCGCAGCGCCGTCCGGGCCAGGGCCAGCGCCGCGCCCCAGCAGAGGAACAGCACCAGCGCCGTCGGCCACAGGTCGTGGTAGGCGAACAGCACCACGAGGCCGACCGGCGCGGCGATCGTGAGCAGCCCCCCGACCAGCCGCGGGGCGCCGCGGTGGGCCAGGAACCACCAGGCGCCGGCCGCCCAGACGACCAGCACCAGGAAGCCGATCACCACCACTGCCAGACCGCCCTCGCCCAGTGCGATCAGCAGCACGACCACGGCACCGACCGCGGCCAGCAGCGCGCACCGCGCGAGCACCCGTGCCGTCCCGTCCCCGCCGGGGCCCACCTGCCGCGTCCCGTCGATGTCGTCCTCCCTGAGCCGTGTCCCGGGTTCGCCGACGCGGCCCGGTCCGTGCCAGCAGCCTGCGCACTCCCACCGCGGCGGGCATCCCGGCCAGGCTGTCCGGGTGAGCCACCGGGGCAGGTCGCACCAGAGGAGGCGAAGGGCGGGCGGTGCGACCGGGCCGGGGCGGGCGCGGACCAGGGTGCGCCGGGACGCGGCGTCCGCGAGGCGACGGCGGCCTGTCGGGGGTCGGGCCGGTGCCACGGGAGGGGAGTGGCGGGCGGACGGTTCGGCCTGGGGTGTGGGGTGTGGTCAGGCGTGCCGGACGAGGGCGACCGGGCAGTGGGCGTGGTGGATCGCGGCGTGGGCGACCGGGCCGAGGTGGGCGCCGAGCAGGGTGCGCCGGACGCGTCGTCCGACGACGAGCAGCCGGGCGGCTCCGGCGGCGTCCACGAGGGCCACGGCGGCACTGCCCCGGATCAGGTCGGTCGTCACGTGCAGGTCGGGGTAGCGGGCCCGCCAGGGCTCCAGCAGTTCGGTGAAGCGGGTCTGCTCGACGGAGGAGAGCTCGCTCTCCATGCCGCCGATCGCGTCGAAGGCCATGTACTCGCTGCCGACCGGCGGCGACCAGACGTGCACCACGTGCAGCCGGGCCGAGCGCCGGGCGGCCGCGTCGAAGGCGAAGGCGAGCACCTCGTCCATCGGGTGGGCGAGGTCGAGGCCGACCAGGACCGGGCCGTCCGGTTCGTCCTCGCCGAAGCGGACCAGCACCACCGGGCAGCCGGCCCGGCGCAGTACCTCGTGGCTCACCGAGCCGACCAGGAAGCCGCGGACGGCGCCCAGGCCGCGGGAGCCGAGCACGAGCAGGGCGGCGTCGCGGGCGGCGTCCTCCAGCGCCCCGGCCGGGGCGTCGGGGACCAGCGAGGAGCTGACCGGGACCTCGACGAGGGCGCGCAACTCGGCCTCGCGGGAGGCGAGTCGCTCCACGGCGTGCCGGCGCGTCCGCTCGTCGTCGGCCGCGTTCCGCTTCGGTCGGGGCCGGGCCTGGAGGAGTCGCAGCGGGCAGTCGCGGCGTTGCGCCTCGCGGGCGGCCCAGGCGGTGGCGGCGACGCTCTCGGGTGAGCCGTCGAAGCCCGCGACGACGGGCCCGGTCACGGCCCGCTCGCTGATCGGCGCAGGGTGTCGAGCGCTGCGCCCAGCCGCCGGGCCGCCTCGTCCGCGACGTTGTCCAGCCCGCCGTCCGGGCCGGCCAGCGCGATCAGTGTCTGCGGGTCGACGGCCTCCACCACGGTGGCGTCGCCGTCGGCGCGGACGACGACGTTGCAGGGCAGCAGCAGCCCGATGCGGCGGTCGGCCTCGAGCGCGCGGTGGGCGAGGGCGGGGTTGCAGGCGCCGAGGATCAGGTAGTCCTCGATCTCGGCGCCGATCTTCTCGCGCAGGGTCGCCCGGATGTCGATGGTGGTCAGGATGCCGAAGCCCTGTTCCTTGAGGGCGGCGGTGACCGCCTCCACCGTCTGCGTGAACGGCCGGTCGAGCCGTACGCCGATCCCGTAGTCCATTGGTTCCTCCCGGGGGTCGCGGCCCCAGTATCGGCGGCGGCCGGGCCCGGCGCCTTCCGGGCCCGGCCGCACGGGGCCGGTCCGGCCGGCCCGGTGCCTCCAGGCGGGCTTGAGGCCGGGCGGGCACGCTGGCTGCCCGCTGGACGGGACGCCGACAGGAGGCGGACGTGATCGCTCTGTGCTGGGTGCTGCGGGCCCTGGGCGCACTGGTGGGGTGGCTGTGGTCGGGGTTGAAGCTGCTCGGCGGGGCGGACATGTACGAGGCCGCCGCACGCGCCGCCGCGGCTCCGGCGGAGGTGCCGGAGCCGCGGCGGCTGCGCGGTCCCGCCCCGGGGCACCCCGAGCGACTCTGCCCGGAACTGCCTTTGAGCGAGGTGGAGTTGCGGTTGTTCCGGGAGCTCACCACACTCCCGGAGCCGCCCGGTCGGGGTGAGGGCCGGCGGTCGGCTGGTTGAGCGGGGTGGCGGTGGGCCGCGGTCAGTCCGCGCCCACCAGGGCGGCGGAGAGCTCCCAGAGCCGGTCGGCGCGCTCCGGGTCGAGGGCCGCGGGGAGGTAGCCCCGGGCCGGCGCCGTTCCGTGCCACGGGCCGGCGACGGCGCAGTCCTCCAGGTAGGCCCCGCCGGTCTGCGCCAGCTCCGGGGCGACCGCCGCCCACACCGAGGTGGCCGCGCCCTGGGCCGCCGTGCGCAGGCGCGGGTCGGGCGTGCCGTCCGGCCCGACCAGGCCGACCGCGAGCTTGGTCTCGGTGCTGAGGTGGCGCTGGAGTCCGGTGAGGGCGGCGCCGGGGCTGACGGTGTTGGCGAGCACGCCGTGCGCCCGGTACCGCCCGGTGAGGGCGACGGCGAACAGCGCGTTGGCGGTCTTGGACTGGGCGTAGGCGAGGTACGGGTCGTACGGGCGGCGCTCGAAGTGCGGGTCGTCGAGGTCCAGTCCGCCGAGGTGGTGCGCGCTGGAGCCCACCGCGATCACCCGGGCGTGCCCGGCCGAGCGCAGTGCGGGCAGCAGCCGGACGGCCAGCGCGAAGTGGCCGAGGTGGTTGACGCCGAGGTGGGTCTCGAAGCCGTCGGCGGTGCGGCCGAGGGGCAGGCCCATGACGCCCGCGTTGGCGACCAGCAGGTGGACGGGGTCGCCGTGGCGCAGCAGGCCGTCCGCGAACTCCCTTACCGAGCGCAGGGATCGGAGGTCCAGCGCCGCGACGGTGACGGCCGGGTTCCCGGTGCCCTTCCGCAGGTCGGCCGCGACGGCCTCGGCGGTCCGTGGGGAGCGGGCGCCGATGACCACCCGGGCGCCGGCCAGGGCGAGGGCGCGGGCGGTCTCCAGGCCGATGCCAGAGGCCCCGCCGGTGACCACCGCGGTGCGACCGGTCAGGTCGTGGCCGGAGACCACGTCCAGGGCCGTGGGGGCGGGCGCCGCCGGTCCGGGCGAGGCGACGGGGGACGCGGGCGAGGCGACGGGGGACGTGGCGGACGCGGCTGCGTGCGACGAGACGGGCGAGGCGACGGGTGAGGTGACGGGCCGCACGTCAGCCCCTCCTGGCGCCGGAGCCGACCGGCATCCGCTGGACCGCGGGCCCGTCCACCCGCAGCACCTGCTGGTGGACGCGCTGGAGCTCCGCCGACGGGTCGAGCCCCAGCTCCTCGCCGAGCAGCCGCCGCACCCGCTGGTAGGCGTTGAGGGCGTCGCCGCGCCGGCCGGAGCGGTTCAGCGCCAGGATCAGCTGGGTGTGGAACCACTCGTTGAAAGGGTAGGTGCTCACCAGGGTCTGCAGCTCGGCCACGAGCCGGCGGTGGCGCCCGAGTTCCATGTCGGTGCGGACCCTGGCCTCCAGGGCGCTGATCCGCCGCTCCTCGAGGTGGGTGGCGTAACTCGCCAGTACGGGGCCGCAGCTGACGTTGGACAGGGCCGGCCCGCGCCACATCGCCAGGGCGTCCGCCAGGAGTCCGGCGGCCCGGAGCGGTTCGCCGTCCTCGGTCAGCAGCCGGGCCTCCTCGACGAGCCGGTCGAACCGGGGCGCGTCGAGCTGCCGTTCGTCGATCCGCAGGACGTAGCCGGGGAGGACGGTGGAGATCATGTGCCCGGCCGCCTCTTCGCCGACTTCGGCGGCGAAGGCTTTTCGGAGCTGGTAGATGTACGTCTGGGCGGTGGTGACCGCGCTCCGCGGCGGGCGGTCGTCCCACAGCTCGGTGATGATGGAGTCCAGGCTCACCACCTGGTTGACCCGCAGGAGCAGCAGGGCCAGCAGCTGACGGGTCTTCGGGGGGCTGGGGGTCCGCGGGCAACCCAGGTGGCTTACTTCCAGTGGTCCCAATACCTTGAAATCCATGGGAAGCTCCTCGCCGGTCGGCTGAATCCTCATGAACGCGGGTGGCCGGCCCGTTTTGGTGGCCGGCCTGCGATCAGGACCCTAGGAGCGTTGTCGGGGAACGCTCAAGGCGAATGCTTCCAATGGGGCGCCGGACACCCACCTTCGGGGTATCCGGCGATGTCACTGAAGTGAGATGGCGCGCGGCGCGGTCGCTGTGCGATCACCCGTACGGGGGTGACGGGTGGGTGCTGGGCGGCCGCGCCGCGGCCGGCTTCTCGGGATCGACGCGTGCCGTCAGGTCTGACGATGCGTCAATCCTCCTTCGTATTCGCCCGGTTGGGCGGGCACGTCGACGGCGTCGACCTGGTGGTCGGGGTCGGGGGAGGAGCCCTCGGAGGTGGCGGAGTCGCCGCCCTCGTCGTCCTCGTCGAGGTCCAGGTGGGCGAACTCGCCCAGCGGGACGCTCTGGTCGAGGTGGACGTTCTTGAGGAAGGCGGAGATGATCAGAACCCCCACCATCACCGGGGTGAGCCAGAAGAAGACGTCGGTCAGGGCGTCGCTGAACGCGAGCCGCAGGCCGTCCCGGATCGCCGGCGGCAGGGCCTCCACCACGGTCGGCGACACCGAGCCGTCGGACGGCACGGCCGCGACCTGGGCGGCCGTCAGGTGCTTGGCCAGGCCGTGCTCGTACTGGTGGGCGAAGAGGGCGCCGAGCGCGGCGAGACCGATCGAACCGCCGATGCGCTGGGAGAACGCCGCCGTCGCGGTGCCGACGCCGAGGTCGCGGCGTTCGACGGTGACCTGGACGGCGATCACCAGGGGCTGCATCATCAGGCCGAGGCCGGCGCCGAGGATGGTGACGTAGACGGCGAGCAGCCACCAGCCGGTGTGCTCGTTCATCGTGGAGAGCAGGAACATGGTGAGCGCGCCGATCACGGCACCCACCATGGGGGACCACTTGTAGCGCTCGGTCTTGGTGATCAGGTTGCCGCCGACGACGGAGGAGAACATCAGGCCGACCATCAGCGGCAGGGTGAGCAGCCCGGTGTTGGTGGCGGTGATGCCCGTGACCAGCTGCAGGAACATCGGGATGAAGGTGGCCAGGCCGTTGACGCAGGTGAAGACCAGCATGCTGGCCAGGCAGGCGAGCACCACCGTGCGGACGGTGAACAGCCGCAGCGGGATCAGCGGATCGGGGGCGTACCGCTCGGCCGCGACGAAGGCGGCGACGAAGACCGCCATGCCCGCGAACAGTCCGAGGATCGTGGTGGAGGACCAGGCGTACTTGGTGCCGCCCCAGGAGGTGGCCAGCACCAGGCAGGTGAGCGCGCCGGCCAGCATGACGAACCCGGCGTAGTCGATCTTCCCGCCGCGGTTGCGCGCCGGCAGCTTGAGCGCGGTGCCGGCCACGGCGAGTGCGACCAGGCCGAGCGGCAGGTTGATGTAGAAGACCCAGCGCCAGGTGGTGTGGTCGACGAAGTAGCCGCCGATCAGCGGGCCGGCCACCGAGGACAGGCCGAGGACGGCGCCGTACAGGCCCATGTACTTGCCGCGTTCACGGGTGGGCACGATGTCGGCGATGATCGTCAGGGTCAGCACCATGAGGCCGCCGGCGCCCACGCCCTGGATCGCCCGGAAGGCGATGAGCTGGAAGATCGACTGGGCGGCGCCCGCGAGGGCCGAGCCGGTGAGGAACGCGACCAGGGCGAACAGGTAGAGCTTGCGCCGCCCGTAGAGGTCGGCCAGCTTCCCGTACATGGGGGTCGAGATGCCCGAGGCGAGGATGTAGGCGGTGAACAGCCACGAGGTGTACTTGAGGCCGTGCAGATCCCCGACGATCGCGGGCAGCGCGGTGGCGACCACGGTCTGGTCCAGCGCGCCGAGGGACATGGACAGTAACAGGGCCGCCATCACGACGGCCAGTTGGCGGCGGCTCAGGGGGCTCCGGGCGGCGTCGCCAGCTGTTGGTGGCACGGGTGGCTCCTTGGTGCGGCTGGTCACGGAGGACGGTGGTCTGGGGTGGTGCCGACAAGCAGTGGGGAGCGGTGCAGCTGCGGTGGGGCGCGGGTCGTGCGGGTCGTGCTGGTCCGGCGGGTCGTGCTGGTCCGGCGGGTCCGACCGGCCGTGCGGGGCCGGTGGATCCGGCGGGCTCAGAGGCCGCGTTCGAGCAGGTCGAAGGCCTCGTCGATGAGGTCGGCCGTGGTCCGGCCGTCCTCGTTGATCCAGGAGAAGCGGACCGCCCACTGGATCACCGAGAACGCCGAGGTGACCACGACGCTCGGGTAGCTGTCCTTCATCGGGTCGGTGCCGGTGCGTTCGGCGACCGCCAGGATGAGGCTCCGGAAGATCTCCTCCTCGCCCTCCGGGCTGCGCTTGGCCAGGAGTTCGGGGTGCCGGCGCCACAGTTCGCGCCAGAGCTCGGACTCCTCGCGCGCCGGGACGAACGAGTCGGCGATCTCCTTGGCCACCACGCGCATCGAGCGGAACACCGGCTCGTCGGCGGGGCGGTCCTGGAAGAGCGCCGTCAGGGACACGGCCGACCAGGACGGTCGCATCTGGAGGGCCTCGTCCTTGCTGGAGAAGTAGTTGAAGAACGTCCGGGGGCTGATGTCGGCGGCCTCGCTGATGGCCTCGACGGTCATCGCGTCGAGGCCCTTGTCGAGGACCAGTCGGACGGCCGTGAGCGTGATCGCATGTCTCTTGGCCGCCTTCTGGCGTTCTCTGCGTTGATCGGATGCACTCATCACCACTGCACTCTATGCAATCTTGGCGCATCCTGCAAGAAGTGCAGAGGTTGCACTTCCATCGGATTATGCAAATTTTGCAGTGAGTGCAATGCACGAGGGTGTGCCGGGTTCAGCCCTCCGCGGCCAGGGTGATCGCGGCGGACGCCTCGTCCGGCTGGGCGGGCCACGTCCCGTACTGGCTGCGCCAGTACATGAGCGGGGTGGACAGCCCCTGGTGCGCGGTGCCGTCGACGACCGCTCCCACCAGCACCGTGTGGTCGCCGGCCCGGACGGCGCCCGCCAGCCGGCACTCCGCGTGCGCGATCGCGTGCCGCTCGATCCACGGCAGGCCGGTCACCGGGCTCGCCCGCCACGGCGTCGCGCCGAAGCGGTCGCCGGTCCGGGAGGCGAACAGGTTGGAGACCCCCTCGCCGCGCTCGCGCAGCACGTTGACCACGAAGGCGCCGCGCGCCAGGACCGCAGTCAGCACGGTGCTGCGGTTGTCCAGGCAGGCCAGCAGCAGCGGCGGGCGGGCGGAGACGCTGCACACCGCACTGCAGGTCAGGCCCTTGGGGCGGTCCTCCTCGTCGAGCGTGGTGATGACGGTCACCCCGGTGGGCAGCGTGGCCATGATCGAGCGGAACACGCTGTCGTCCACGTGCGGTCCGCTGCCGTCGTAGTCGATCCGCAGCACCCGCCCGTCGGTGTGCCGGCTCCCGGTCTCGGTGCTCATGCTTCCTCCCAGTCCTCGGGTACGGTCCCGCGACCGGCCGTCGCGGCCGCGCGGATGGCGGCGAGGCTGGCAGAGCCGTCTCGACCCGGGTTCGAACCCCGGCGGACGCCCCGCTCGGCCGACGTCCTCGCGGGGAGGGGGTCGACCGGGTGGGCCGGTCTCGAACCGCCCTCCAGGCGGGCCGGTCAGGCTCGCGGCGGGCCGGCCCTCCGCCGGTCCTTCAGGAGCCGGCCCGGCCGGGCCGCAAGGAGGCAGCGTGGAACTCGCAGTCGCGGACCGGGTGGTCCTGGTGACCGGTGCGACCGGAGGGATCGGGCGGGAGATCGCGCGGGCCTTCGCCGCCGAGGACGCCAGGGTCCTGATCGGCTACCACAGCAAGGAGCACGAGGCCGCCGAACTCGCCGAGGAGCTGGGCGCGGCCAAGGGCCGGGCGCGGGCCGTGCGCTACGCGCTCACCGAGCCCGAGCGCACGCTCGACGAACTCGCCGCCGCCGGCGACGGCTGGGCGGACATCGACGTCCTGGTCACCAGTGCCGTACGGATGATGGGCAGCCGCCGGGCCCCGGGGGTGCGCTTCGAGGACGTCGCCGTCGAGGACTGGGAACCCGTGGTGCAGCAGAACCTCGCGCCGACGCTGCGGCTCGCCCAGCTGGTGGTGCCCGGCATGCGGCGCCGCGGCTGGGGCCGGATCGCCCTGCTCTCCTCGCACGTGGCGGTCGACGGCCACCGGGGCCAGGAGTTTTACGGCGCGGCCAAGTCCGGACTGCACGGCTTCGCCCGCAGCCTGGCCTGGGACGCCGGGGCGGACGGCATCCTGGTCAACGTGGTCTGCCCCGGGCTCACCCTGACCGAGCGGGCCCTCACCGGCCTGCCCGCCGCGGTGCGCGAGCAGGAGACCGCGCGGACCGCGAGCGGCCGGCTGAGCGCGCCCGCCGACGTCGCCAACGCCGTGCTGTTCGTCTGCTCCGGGGCCAACGGCAACATCACCGGAGAGGTGCTGACCGTCGCGGGCGGTCGCTGAGTGCCCTCGTCGAGCAGGCGGGCGGGGCGGTCGGCTCGCCCGACCGCCCCGCACGTCGCCTTCCCCTCAGCCCAGTCGCTCCCGCGTGGAGAGCACCGTCAGCTCGGTCAGGTGCACCCCGGCCGGGGCGCGCAGCACGTGCAGCACCTGCTCCGCCACCTCCGCCGGATCCAGGCCGACCGCCTCCTGCACCTTGGCCAGCGCCCCGCGCAGCGCCTCGTCCCGGATCCGCTCGCTGCCCCCGGTGTGCACCGCGCCGGGCGACACCAGGGTGACCCGGACGCCGTCCCCGGCGAGCTCGATCCGCAGTCCGTCGCTGATCGCGACCAGCGCGTGCTTGGTCGCCGCGTACACGCCCTGGATCGCGTGCGCCACCGAACGCCCGGCCGTGGAACCGATGTTGACGATCTGCGGGTGATCCCCGGAGAGCAGGGCCGGAATCGCCGCCCGGGTGACCGACAGCAGCCCGAGGACGTTCAGGTCGACCATCGCCCGCCAGTCCGCCGGATCGCCGTCCCGGACGTGGCCCAGCGGGAACACCCCCGCGTTGTTGACCAGGACGTCCAGCCCGCCGAGCTCCGCGCAGGCCGTGCCCACCGCGGCCCGGGCCGCGTCCGGGTCGGCCAGGTCCACGCCGACCGCCACCGCGCCGAGTTCGGCCGCCAGGCCGTCCAACTCCGCCGAGGGGCGGGCCAGCAGGGCGAGCCGCCCGCCGTCGGTGGCCACCGCCCGGGCGATCGCCGCCCCGATCCCGCGTGATGCTCCCGTCACCAGCACCCGTCGCCCGTTCGATCGCGTCATTCTCGGTCCCCTTCCCGACGTCCCCGGCTTCCCCGGGGTCCTTCCCCTGTTTCCCGAGCGCTCAGCAGTATCGGGCGCGGTTGGAGAACGGCTGGAAGGCGGCTCGTCGGACCGGCCCAACTCGCCCCGGCCGCAGGCCTGTCGGCAGCGGGGAGTCGGCCGGTAGGGTCGGGCGGCCGAGCTTCCGGGAGCCGGGGTGCGCAGCCGTTCACCGGCCCTGTCCCCCGGCACCGTTCACCGGCACGTTCTCCAGCACCGTTCGAGGCGGACCGGCCAGGGTGTGGGAGCGCGGGCGCGCGAGCGGCACCGGCGTCCGCGCCAGCCATTGCCCACGGTCGGACGAGGGAGAGTCATGGACGACGAAGAAGTTTCGGTGCTCGTGGTCGGGGGTGGCCTCGTCGGGCTGTCGGCGGCCGCCTTCCTGCGCGGCCACGGCATCACCACGATGGTGGTCGAACGGCATCCGGGCACCTCGGTGCTGCCCCGCGGCCGGGTGATGAACTCCCGCTCCATGGAGCTCTACCGCGCCTGCGGCCTGGAAGCGGTGATCCGGGCGGCGCCGCCGTCGGTGTTCGAGCGCTACCCGGAGCTGGCCCGGGTCGAGACGCTGGCCGGCCGGGAGGTCTACCGGGTCCGGCGCGAGGCCCCCGGCTCGGTGGCGCACCTCAGCCCGTGCGAACCCGCCTTCGTGGACCAGCAGGTGCTGGAACCGCTCGTCCTGGAGCACGGCCGCAAGCTCGGCGCCGACATCCGGTTCTCCACCCGGATGCGGGAGTTCGAGCAGGACCCGGACGGTGTGACCGCGCTGATCGAGTCCACCGGGACCGGCCGCCGCCACCGGGTCCGTGCCCGCTACCTGATCGGCGCCGACGGACACCGGTCGCCGGTCCGCCAGGCCCTCGGCATCGCGACCCACGGGCCCGGCGTGCTCCACCACGTCGCCAACATCGTCTTCGAGGCCGACCTCACCGCCCTGCTCCGCGGTCGGCGGATCTCGGTCTGCTACATCGACCGGCCCGAGGCGGGCACCCTGCTGGCCATGTTCGAACGCCAGGACCGCTGGCTGCTGATGGTGCCGTACCACCCCGAACACGGCGAGCACCTGGACGACTTCACCCCCGAGCGCTGCCTGGAACTGGTCCGCACGGCCACCGGAGACCCGACGCTCGACGCGCGGATCGTCCCCACCCTGGACGGCGCCTCCCGGCCGGTCCAGGGCTGGGAGCTGGCCGCCCGGGTGGCCGACCGGTTCCGGGACGGGCGGGTCTTCCTGGCCGGGGACGCCGCCCACGTGGTGTCCCCCGCCGGCGGCTTCGGCGCCAACACCGGCGTCCAGGACGCGCACAACCTGGTGTGGAAGCTCGCCGCCGTGCTGAACGGCTGGGCCGGCCCCGACCTGCTGGACTCCTACGAGCCGGAACGGCAGCCGGTCGCCGAGACCACCTGCGCCTTCTCCGCCGCCAAGCAGCACGAGCGCAGCCGCGCCGACGGTGCGGGCGGCGGCTACTCGCCGCTCGCCCTGACCTTCGGCTACCACTACCGCTCGACGGCGGTGATCGGCGGTCCGCCGGCGGGCAGCGACCCGTGCGAGCCCTCCGAACTGGCCGGACTCGCCGGCACCCGGGCGCCGCACGTACGGCTGCGGCGCGAAGGCACGGATCTCTCCACGCTGGACCTCTTCGGCGACCGCTTCGTCCTCCTTGCCGGCCGCGACGGCACCCCCTGGGCCGAGGCCGGCACCCGCGCCGCCGCCCGGCTGGCGGCACCGTTCGCCGCCCACCGGATCGGCACCGACCTGACGGACCCGGACGGCGACTGGGGCGCCCGCTACCACCTCGGTCACGCGGGGGCCGCCCTGGTCCGGCCGGACGGCTTCGTCGCCTGGCGCTCGGTCGACCACGGCGGGCGGGGCGGCGCCGCACTGGAGGCCGAACTGGCCCAGGTGCTGGGCCGGTTGCTCGCGCGTACCGGGCCCTGACGGGCTCGCACGCCGAAGCGGCCGGCCCGGGAGACCGGGCCGGCCGCTTCGACGTGCCTCAGCGGCCGTCGGCCGGCGCCAGGACCTCCAGGACGGCGCCGGACCAGGTGAACCCGGCGCCCACGCCCAGCAGCAGCACCCGCTGCCCCGGCGTCAGGCGGCCGTCCTGCCACAGCCGGGCGAGCCCGGCGAACTGGTCGGCGGGCCCCAGGTGGCCGACCGTCCGGCCCCACTCCCAGGTGGAGCGCTCCACGGGGATCCCGTAGCGGCGGAAGTAGCCGGAGTCCAGCCGGTGCAGGCCCAGGTTGGGCAGCACGAAGTGGTCGATGTCGGCGAGGGACGCCCCGGCCTCGGCGAGCACCGTCTCCAGGGAGGTGCGTCCGCCGCGGGACACCCGCGCGGCCGTGTACGGCATGCCGTGCCGGGCGATGAAGGCCTTCTGCCAGACGCCCATGTCGATCGGCCGGCGGTGGGTGAACGGCGCGTCGGAGAACAGGTCGTCACCCCGGTGCATGCCCTCCAGGCCGGGCTCGGAGTGCGACACCAGCGCGACGATCCGGGCGAAGCCGGGCTGGCGGGTGACCACCACGGCGGCCGCGCCGTCCGCGTAGAAGGTCCCCGGGTCGGTGCGCCAGCGGTCGAACCCGGGCGGGCAGAAGCGGTCCCCGGCGGTCAGCAGCGCGGCCCGGTCCTCGGCGGCGCCGTCCAGGTAGTGGCAGGCGAGGTCCAGCGCGGCCATGCCGCCGTTGGACATCTGCCGCACCTCCATCGCCGGGCAGTGGCTCGACCCGGCGACCTCCCGCTGCACGAAGGAGGGGGCCGGCCACTCGTCCAGCCCCTGGTAGTAGGCGGTGGCGTGCAGCAGCAGCGCGAGGTCGGCGGGATCGCGCCCGGCCGAGCGCAGCGCGGCGCGCGCCGCCCGGACGGTCATCTCGGGTGCCGAGAGCGTGTCGGAGACCCGCACCGACACCATCCGGGTGGACGACTCCAGCTCCGGCTCGCACCAGCCCGCGCGGACGGCGTCGCGCACGGCCACGGGCGGGGGCAGATGGAGGGCGGCGCCCGCGACGTACAGGCCCTCGAACCTCATCCTCACTCCGATGTCGATGTGTCGACGCGGCGATGTGTCGATGCAGTGGCGGGTCGCCGCGCCGGGGGCGGGGGTGCCGGTGGGGCGGGGTGCCGGACCGGGACGGTGGGCGCTGTCGGCCCCGCCGGTCCGGCACCGTGCCGTGGTGGTCGGCCAGGACGAGGCCGGCCGGCGGCTTGTGGCGCGCGCCCGGTGATCGTCCTCCGTCGACCGTCCCGCGGGTTCCGCCCGGGTCGGTCGGGACCCATCCTGTGCCGGGTGCTTCGACCTCGGGTGGAGCGTCGTTCGAGGCCGGACGGTGCGGGTCGAACGCCGGACGAACGCCGGTCGAGAGGGCCTCGACCCGGCGTGGTCAGCATCGGCGGACAACCTCTGGAAGGACGGAACGCGATGACGACACTCCCCGGCCGGACCACCGCCCCCGCAGCGGACCAGGGCTCCGGACCGCGTCCGGTGGTGCTGCTGCTGCCCGGCCAGGGCGCGCAGTACGAGGGGATGGCGGTGGGCCTGTACGGCGCCGAGCCGGTGTTCACCGCCGCGATGGACGAGGTCTTCGAGCTGATGGGCCCCGAGGGCCGCCGGGTGCGCGCGGACTGGCTGAGCGACCGTCCGGTGGTGCCGCTGGACGACGTGACCCGCGCCCAGGCCCTGCTGTTCGCCGTGGACCACGCGCTGGCGCGGCTCGTGCTGGGCTGGGGGGTCCGGCCGGCGGCGGTGCTCGGGCACAGCGTCGGCGAGGTGGTCGGCGCGGTCCTGACCGGGGTGCTGGACCTCCCGGACGCGGTCCGGCTGCAGACGGACCGGATCTCCCGGATCAGTACCGCCCCGCCCGGCGGGATGCTCGCGGTCGCCGCCCGGCGCGAGGAGCTGGCACCGTACCTGAGCGAGCAGGTGGTGGTGGGCGTGGTCAACGGTGCCAGGCAGTGCGTGCTGGCCGGGCCGGAGGCCGAACTCGCCGCGGTGGAGGCCGGGTTGCGGGCGGACGGGTTCCTCTGCCGGCGCACCCGGGCGGTCCAGGGCTTCCACAGCCCCAGCCTCGCGGCCGCCGCCGCGCAGTCGCTCCCGACGGTGGCCGCCCTGCGGCTGTCGGCGCCGAACCCGACCCTGTTCTCCGGGTACACGGCCGCGCCGCTCTCGCCCGAACAGGCCACCGACCCGGCGTTCTGGGCCGGGCAGCCGGCCGCGCCGGTGCTGTTCGGGCCCGCCCTCGGCCACCTGCTGGACTCCGGCCGGTACGTGCTGGTCGAGGCCGGCCCGGGGCAGGGCCTCACCGCGCTGGCCCGCCGTCGGCCGGCCGTCTCCTCGGGGCGCAGCGCCGCGGTTCCCACCCTGCCGGCCCGGCGCGGCGCGCCCGCCGACGACCGGCGGACGGTGCTGGCGGCGGCCGCGTTCCTGCGCGCGGAGGGGCACGGGTCGGTACCCGCCGCGGCGGCCCCGGCCTGACGCCGGCGCGCCGCGGCACCGGCGGGGGCGGGGGCGGAGCACGCCGGGCCCGGCCCGCCGCTCGCGGACCGGGCCCCGGCGCGGTGACGCCCGGTCAGGGCCGGACGACCAACTCGCTGCCGACGACCCCGCCCTCGGCCACCGCACGCTCCAGGAGGCCCACCAGGCGGGCCGGTGCCGGCATGGCGGCGTTCTCGTCCCGCAGCCGGGCGGCGCTCTCCCGGTGGCCGGGCACGGTGAGCAGCGCGGTGACGGCCTCCGCGACGGCGTCGACGTCCGGGCCGTCCGGGACGTCCAGGGTCAGGCCGGCGCCGACCTCGGTGATCCGCTCCGCCCAGTGGTCCTGGATCGCGGTGTGCGGGACCACCAGCTGGGGCAGCCCGGTGACCGCGCTGATCATGCCGGTGCCGACCCCGCCGTGGTGGACCACCGCGTCGCAGGTCGGCAGCAGCGTGCTCATCGGGAAGGCGCTCAACAGCCGGACGCCGTCCGGCAGGTCGGCCGCGGAGACGTCGTGGTGGCCGGCGACCGTGACGACCGCCTCGGCCCCGGCCCGTCGGACGCCCTCGGCCAGCCGCCCCACCAGTCCGGTCAGGGCGGTGGTGGTCACCCCGCCGGTGACGCAGACCCGCGGCCGCTCCGGCCGGTCCAGCAGCCACTCGGGCAGGACCAGCGGCCCGTTGTACGGCACCAGCCGCATCGGCGCCCAGGGCACCGGGTGCGGCGAGCGCAGGGTCTGCGGGCAGGGGTCGATCCAGGCCTCCGGCGCGAACCGGGGCTCGACGCCGAAGCGTTCGAAGAGCCGGGCGAAGGGCCCCCGGAGGTCCTCGTCCCGTTCGAAGTCGAAGCCGAAGGAGAACCCCCAGGTGTGGCCGAAGGCCGGGACCTTCACCGCTGCCGCGGTGACCAGTCCGGCCAGCGCGACGGTGTCGTACACGACCACGTCGGGTCGCCAGGCGCGGGCGAGGGCGACCAGGTCGTCGGTCATCGCGTCGGCGGAGGTGATCTGCCGGGTGCCGAGCAGCCGCCGGGCCTCCCGGTCGAGCCGGCCGGGGTTGCTGACCCAGCCGGAGGCCAGGTGGCGGGGGCCGCCCGTGGAGGCGAGGCCCCGGTGGGCGGACTGCGCGGTACGGATGGCGTCCTCGTCGCCGACCGGGGCGACGGTGAGCCCGGCCGCGGTGAGGAACCCGGTGGCGGCCGGACGGGAGGCCACCAGCACCTCGTGCCCGGCGACTTGGCAGGCCCAGCTGAGCGGGGTGATCCACGGCAGGTGCGCCCCTGCGGTGGCCACGAACAACACGCGCATCCGCTACTCCCATCGGTCGGTTCTGCTCGGACGTGCGCCGGTCAGCCTGGACCGGTCCGATCGCGGCCCGGTCGAGGGGGCGCGTCCGCTCGAACGGGCCTCAACCCGTGCCCCAAGGAGGCCTGCCACCGTCCCGGTACCCGGGTGCGGGTCGCACCCACCGGACGGAGGAGAAGACCTTTGACCACGTCCAGCCCACCTGCCCGCCGGGGCAGCGCCGTGGCCGGCGCCCCGCTGGCGACGATCGCGGACCGGCTCGGCGGCCCCCGGGTGGACCACCTGCTGAGCCGCGCGGCGGCCCTGGCCCCGGACCGCGCCGCGCTGCGCACCCCCGACGGGTCGGTGCTGACCTTCGGCGAGCTCGACCGGCAGGCCGACGCCTTCGCGGCCGCCCTGCACGCCCTGACGCCCGGTCCGGACGCCGTGGTGGCGGTCGCGGCCGAACTGTCCCCGGCCTTCCCGGTCGCGTACTACGGGACGGCGCGGGCCGGCCGGGTCGCCGCGCTGGTCAACCCGCTGCTGCGGGAGGACGCCCTGGTGCACGTGCTGGCCACCTCGGGGGCGCGGACGGCGGTGCTGACGCCCGAGGTGTACCGGCGGGTGCGCACCGTCCGCGACCGCCTGCCGGGGCTGGAGACGGTGCTGCTGACCTCCGGCGCGACGGGGGAGGAGGGCGTGCCGGCCCTGGCCGAGGTGCTGGCCGCCGCGGCCGGGCGCCCGCTCCCGGAGGCCGCGGCGGATCCCGGGACGGTCGCCAACCTGCTGTTCACCAGCGGCACCACCGGCGCGCCCAAGGCGGTCGAGCTGACCCACCGCAACCTGACCGTCAACGCGGCGCAGACCGCCCACGCGCACGGCCTGGACGCCGCTTCGGTGGTCTTCAACTACCTGCCGACGTACCACCTGATGCACCTCAACGCCGCGGTGCAGGCCGTCGCGACCCAGCTGCTGTGGACCGACCCGGACGTGCCCGGCTCGCTCGCCGCCGCGCGCGCGGGCGCCGTCACGCACTACTACAGCCTGCCGATGCGGCTGTCCCGCCTGGCGGCCGATCCCGCGGCGGAGGGGGCGGTCCCGACGCTGCGCGCGATCCTCTCCGGCGGCTCGGCCCTGCCGCCGGAGGCGACCCGCGGCCTGACCGCCCGCTTCGCGGTGCCGGTGGTCCAGGGCTACGGGCTGGCCGAGGCGTCCCCGCAGACGCACTTCGACCGGCTGGACGACCCGCGCGCCGGCTCCTGCGGGCCGCCGTCGGCCGGCACCGAGTCGCGGATCGTCCACGTGGACACCCGGGCGGAGCTCCCGGTGGGGGAGCGGGGCGAGATCCAGGTCCGCGGGCCGCAGCTGATGAAGGGGTACCTGGGCGCCGAGCCCGGCGCGCACCTGGACGTCGAGGGCTGGTTCTCGACCGGCGACATCGGCTACACGGACGAGGACGGCCGCCTGTTCGTCGTCGACCGGATCAAGGACGTCTTCAAGTGCGACAACTGGCTGGTGTCGCCGACCGAGGTCGAGGGGGTGCTCCGGCAGCGGCCCGAGGTCGCGGACAGCGTGGTGGTCGACCGCCCGGACCGCTTCAGCGGCTCGGTGGCGTACGCGCTGGTGGTGCTCGCGAAGCCGTACGCGGACGAGGCCGGGGCGGCGCTGGCGGCGGTGCGGGGCGCGAACGCGCGGATGCCGTACTACCAGCACCTGCGGTACGTGGAGGTGGTGGAGGGCATCCCGCGCTCGCAGAACGGCAAGGTCCAGCGGCGGGAGATCCGGGACGCGGTGCACGGCCGCGACCTGCCGGAGCCCTCCCCGGAGGGACCGCTGGAGGTGACCCGGGCGGCCGGCCGGGGGTGAGGGCGGACACGGGGCCGGCCCGGCGACCACCGTTCGGTCGCCGGGCCGGCCCCGCGCGCCCGGCCGTTCGCAACCGGCTGCCCCGGCAGCGCGTCGGCCGTCGTCGGTCCCGGGAGCGGTCAGGGCTGACGGCCCGCCGTCAGCGGGGCGCCCCGGGTGCGGGTGGGGACCGGGATCAGCGACGCGGCGACGGCCTTGTTCACCGCGTCGATCCGGGACACCGCGCCCAACTTGCCGAAGACGTTGCGCAGATGACGCTTCACGGTGCCCTCGGCGATGCCCAGCCGGGAGCCGATCTGGAAGTTCGTCAGCGCCTGGGCGGCGAGGACGAGGACTTCGAGTTCCCGGTCCGACAGCGTGACCGCCGCCTGCCGGCTGAGCTGGGCGAGGCTGTGCTGGGAGACGGCGAGGGTCGACTGGTCGCGGCTGTACACCCCGCGGATGGCCGCGAGGAGTTCGTAGCGGCTCACGCTCTTGAGCATGAAGCCGCGCACGCCGAGGTCCAGGAGGTCGCGGACGTCGGCGGGGCGGTCGCTCATGCTCAGGACGATGACCCGGGCGTCGGGGGAGACCGAGGCGATCCGCCGGACCGCCTCCGCGACTTCCGAGTCGAGCAGTTCGCCGCCCAGCAGGACGACGTCGGGTGCGGTGGTGGCGGCGAGGGTGACGGCCTCGTCGATGTCACCGGTGTCGCCGACCACCGCGAGGTCGGGTTCGGCGGAGAGGACCTGCCGCAGCGACTGCCGCAGCAGGGTGTGGTCGTCGATGAGCAGTACCCGGGCGGGCTCAAGCGGTTTCATTTCGACACCGTTCTGCCGTTGGGACGGACCGGGTTACTGGCGATCTTTGCAGCAGGTCGGCCGGGAGCGCTTCGAATACCGGTGAGTAATGATCCGCTTCGTTGGTAAAGAGAAGCCTCCGCGCATTCTGTGGTCGACATGACGGTTCTTCTCCCCCGTTCTGGGGCTCTGGGTCGATGGGTCGATCGTGCGTGGATCTTGTTGCTTGACCCTGCCACGGAGGAGTATTACCTGACAATACGAAGACTGTCTGATTGTCCGCCTGCTCAGCGAATACTCAGGGAAAAACCGACCGGTCGGCCGTTCAGTCGAGGTCGTCTCGGGTGACCCGACGGTCCACCACCACCCAGCCGTCACCGGCCGGCTCCAGCAGGTCGACGCAGACCGTCGAGCGGTGCACCGTCGCCTCGCCGCCGCGCGGCACCTCCAGGACCAGTGCGTAGCAGGTCGCCCGGAGCCGGCCCGACTCCGCCGGCTCGGTGGTCAGCATGCCCACCCAGTGGCGGTGCACCACACCCGCCCCGGCGAGCCGGCGGGAGGCCTCCCGGGCCGCCGCCGCGATGTTGCCGCGGCCGCGCACCGGCGCGGGCAGGCCGTTGGCGGCGAACACCCCGTCCTCGGCGAAGGTGGCCGCCCACTCGTCGGTGGCGCCGGTGTCGAGCAGCCGCATCTGGCGGGCGTAGAAGTGCTGGACGCGCAGGTAGGTGTCGGTGTCGGCGAGTGGGGCGACCTCGTGGGCTGTCATCGGGTTCCTCTCGGGGCGGCGGGCGGTGCCTGCGGGTGGGCGGGACGAACGGTGACCGACCCTCGCAGGTGGGCCTGGAGATCTCTTGGAGCTGCGGTCCAGCCGGGCGGCCGACGGTCCGCCGTTCCGCCGCGCCTTGAGGGTGTCTTGAACCGGTCCCGGGAGAGTCCGCCGGAGTGTGACGACGCACAGCCCCGCGCGCGACCGGCGGCGGGGACACCGGCGGGAAGGCGGAGACATGGCGGAGCAGAAGGAGCGGGTCGCGCTGGTGACCGGCGGGACGAGCGGGATCGGGCTCGCCGTGGCCGAGGAGCTGGGGCGGCGCGGCGACCGGGTGTTCGTCTGCGCGCGCACCGGGGACGACGTGGCGGCCACGGTCGAGCGGCTCCGGGACCAGGGAGTGGAGGCGGACGGCGTCGGGTGCGACGTCCGCTCCACCGAGCAGATCGCCGTCGCCGTCGCCGCGGCGGTGGAGTGCTACGGGCCGATCGGGATCCTCGTGAACAACGCCGGCCGGGGCGGTGGCGGGATTACGGCCGAGATTCCGGACGAGACCTGGTGCGACGTGATCGAGGTGAATCTCAACGGCGTATTCCGAATGACCCGCGAGGTCCTCGCCCGCGGCGGCATGCGGGACGGGAGCTGGGGGCGAATCATCAATATCGCGTCGACCGGCGGAAAACAGGGTGTCGTGCTCGGAGCTCCCTATTCCGCTTCCAAGCACGGTGTCGTCGGATTTACCAAAGCTTTGGGACTGGAACTGGCCAAAACCGGGATCACCGTGAACGCGGTGTGTCCCGGTTACGTGGAGACGCCGATGGCCGGCCGGGTCCGGCAGGGCTACGCCGCCCACTGGGGCGTGACCGAGGCCGAGGTGCTGGAGAGGTTCGAGGCGAAGATCCCGCTCGGCCGCTACAGCACCCCGCAGGAGGTCGCCGCGATGGTCGGCTACCTCACCACCGAGGCCGCCGGCCCGGTCACCGCCCAGGCGATCAACGTCTGCGGCGGGCTCGGCAACTACTGATCCCGGCGCCCCGGCCGCCCGGCGCCCAGCCGGACCCCACGGAAGGAGGGCCACCGTGCCCGCGCAGGACATCCGCCACACCGACCACCGCATCCTCGTCTCCGCGCCCGCCGAGACGCTCTACCGCCTCGTCGCCGACGTCGGCGGCTGGCCGCACCTGTTCACGCCCACCGTCCACGCCGAGCGGGTGGACGGCGACGACCGCCGGGAGCGGATCCGGATCTGGGCCTTCGCCAACGGCGAGGTGCGGACCTGGACCTCGCTGCGCGAACTCGACCCGGCCGCCCGGCGGGTGGAGTTCCGCCAGGAGGTCTCGCAGGCGCCGGTCGCGTCGATGACCGGCAACTGGACGATGAACCCCGCGGCCGACGGACGCACCGAGGTGGTGCTCGGCCACTCCTTCGCCGCCGTCGGGGACAGCGCGCCGGACCTCGCCTGGATCGACCGGGCCGTGGACCGCAACTCCCGCTCGGAGCTGGCCTGCCTCCAGGAGATCGCCGAACGCCACCCCGGACTCGACGAGCTGCTGCTCTCCTTCGAGGACACCGTGCTCGTCCGGGGCCCGCGCGCGGAGGCGTACGAGTTCATCCGCCGCTGCGAACTCTGGCCCGAGCGGCTGCCGCACGTGGCCCGGCTGGAACTGACCGAACCGGCGGACGGCATCCAGCAGATGGTGATGGACACCCGCGCGCCGGACGGGACGACGCACACCACCGAGTCGGTCCGGGTCTGCCTGCCGGACCGGATCGTCTACAAGCAGACCGTGCTGCCCCCGGTCATGGCGGCGCACACCGGCGCGTGGACCTTCGAGGAGACCGCCGAGGGCGTCGCCGCGACCTCCCACCACACCGTGGTCCTGCGGGCCGAGGCGGTCCCCGCCCTGCTCGGCCCCGACGCCACCCTGGAACAGGCCCGCGCCGCGGTGCGCGCCGCCCTCGGGGCCAACAGCCGCACCACACTGGAGCACGCCCGGGCGCTGGTCGAGAGCGGCGAGGGCCCGAAGACGGGCCCCGGCTCCGGGCCGGGCCGGTGACCGACCTGGAGGCCGAGGTCTGCGTCGTCGGCGCGGGCCCGGCCGGCCTCACCCTCGCCCTGCTGCTCGCCCGCTCCGGCGTGGACGTCGTCCTGGTCGAGCGCTCGCGCTCGTTCGAGCGGCAGTTCCGCGGCGAGATCCTCCAGCCCGGCGGGATGACCCTGCTCGACCGGCTGGGCGTGCTGGCGGGCGCGCGCGAGCGCGGCAGCCACGAGCACGACCGGTTCGTGCTCACGGAACGCGGCCGGACGCTGATCGACGGCGACTACCGGCGGCTGCCCGGCCCGTTCAACTGCCTGCTGAGCATCCCCCAGCGGCACGTCCTGGAGGAACTGCTCGACCGGTGCAGGGAGTTGTCCGGTTTCCGCTACCTGGAGGGCGCCAAGGTCGGCGCCCTGCACGCCGAGGACGGCCGGGTCCGCGGCGTGGTCGCCTCCGGCCGCGGCGGCGAGCAGGTGGTCCGGGCCCGCTGGACGGTCGGCGCCGACGGCCGCTACTCCAAGGTGCGCCGGCTCGCCGGGATCGACGCCGGCCGGCTGGACGTCTTCGACCAGGACGTCCTCTGGTTCAAACTGCCCGCCGACGCAAGGCCGTTGAACGAGGTGCGGATCTTCCGGGCCGGCGGGAACCCCGTCCTCGCGTACACCGCCGTGCCGGACGCGATCCAGGTCGGCTGGACCCTCCCGCACGGCGGCTACCGCCCGCTCGCGGCGCAGGGCACCGACGCCGTCCGGGAGATGATCTGCGCCGCGATGCCGATGTACGCCGACCAGGTCCGCGAACGGATCACCGCGCTCGGCGACCTGACCCTGCTGGACGTCTTCTCGGGCGTCGCCCGGGAGTGGGTGCGGGAGGGGCTGGTGCTGATCGGCGACGCCGCCCACACCCACAGCCCGATCGGCGCCCAGGGGATCAACCTCGCGGTGCAGGACGCGGTGGCCCTCCACCCCGCGCTGCTCGCCTCCCTGGCGGCCGGCGGCGAGAGCGGCCCGGTCCGCGGGTACGCCGCCGCCCGGCACCGCGACATCGCGCGGATCATGCGCATCCAGCGCCTGCAGAGCCGCGGCATGCTCTCCGCCGGCCGGGCGGCCGGAACGCTGCGGCCCCTGCTCGCGCCGCTGCTCTCCCGCTCGCCGATCTACCGGAAGGTGCTGGCCGAACTGGCCTTCGGCAACCGCGCCATCGACGTGACACCCTCCGCCGCCGTCCATGACTACCGAACCCAGGGGCAGTGATGCAGCTGATCGACCTCTCCTCACCCGTGGACGCGACCTTCTGGGAGCCGGACCCGGTCACCCACGTCACCATGACGCCGCGCGAAGGCGCCCTGCACATGGCCGAATCCATGCGGGAGCACTTCGGCGTCGACTTCGACGTGGACGCGCTCCCGGACGGCGAGTTCCTCAACAACGACACCTTCACCCTCACCGTCCACACCGGCACCCACATCGACGCGCCCGCCCACTACGGCACCCGCGCCTCCTACCGGGACGGCGGCCCCCGCACGATCGACCGGCTCCCGCTCGACTGGTTCCACCGGCCCGCCTTCGTCCTCGACCTCACCAAGGCCGGGACCGGGGCCGTCGGCGCCGACCTGCTCGCCGGGGAACTCGACCGGATCGGCTACACCCCGGCCCCGATGGACATCGCCCTGCTCAACACCGGCGCCGACCGCCACCTCGGCACCCCCGCCTACTTCTCCGACTTCGCCGGCCTCGACGGCCCCGCCGTCCACTTCCTGCTGGACCTCGGCGTCCGGGTCATCGGCACCGACGCCTTCAGCCTGGACGCGCCGTTCCCGTACATCCTGAACACCTACCGGGAGACCGGCGACCGCTCGGTGCTCTGGCCGGCCCACTTCGCCGGCCGCGACCGCGAGTACTGCCAGATCGAGCGGCTCGCCAACCTCGACACGCTGCCCCGCCCGTACGGCTTCACCGTCTCCTGCTTCCCGGTCAAGCTGGCGCGGGCCGGCGCCGGCTGGTCCCGCGCCGTCGCGCTGCTGGAGGACTGAACCGTGCGGACCACCTCCCTGGGCCGGTCCGGGCCCGCCGTCTCCGCACTCGGCCTCGGCGGGCTCCCCCTGGCCGGCGCCTACGGCCCGGCGGACGACCCCGCCGCGATCGTCCGGCACGCCCTCGACCTCGGCGTGACCCTCTTCGACACCGCCGACTACTACGGCCGCGGGGCCGGCGAGGAGATCCTCGGCCGCGCCCTCGGCCGTCGGCGCGACGGGGTCGTGCTCGCCACCAAGACCGGCATCCTCCACCGCGACGGCGGCCCGCCCGGCCTCGACGGCAGCCCCGAGCACCTGCGCCGGGCCTGCGAGGCCTCGCTGCGGCGTCTGGGCACCGACCGGATCGACCTCTACTACCTGGCCCGGATCGACCCCCGGGTGCCGGTCGAGGAGTCGATGGGCGCACTGGCGGAGCTGGTCGCGGCCGGCAAGGTCGGCCGGGTGGGCCTGTGCGAGGCCGCGCCCGCCACGCTGCGCCGGGCGCACGCCGTCCACCCGGTCAGCGCGCTGCAGACCGAGTACTCGCTCTGGGAACGGCACGTGGAGGCGGAGATCCTGCCCGTCTGCCGGGAGTCCGGCGTCACCCTGGTCGCCTACCGGCCGCTCGGCTCGGGCCTGCTGGCCGGCCGGCGGATCGACCCGCGGACACTGCCCCCCGGCGACTTCCGCCACCGCGACCCCCGGTTCGCTCCCGGCAACCTGGGCCCCAACCTGGCGCTGGCCGACGAGCTCACCGCACTGGCCCGGCAGGCCGGTACCGGCCCGGCCGAACTCGCCCTCGCCTGGCTGCTCTCGCACGACGGCGTCCTGCCGATCCCCGGCACCCTGGACCGCACCCACCTGGAAGCCGACCTCGGCGCCGCCGAGCTGCGGCTGGAGGAGGCCGTCGCCGAGGCGCTGGACGGCCTGCTGCCCCCGCACGGCCCGGCCGGCGAGCGCTACCCGCCGGGCCTGCTGGCCACCGTCGACCACGGCTGACGGAACGTCAACAGTGATGGCCCGAGCCGTGGTTCACGGCTCGGGCCCTCACTCCGTGGTGGGTCAGGAGGCCGGGACGGTGCTCTCGAAGCAGTGCAGGTACGGGCCGATCTGCCGCACCCCGCCGAGCTCGAGCCCGGCCTCGGCGATCAGCGCGGACAAGCCCGCCCGGGTGTGCTTCTTGCCACCCACGTTGAGCAGGAGCAGCAGGTCCATCGCCGTGGTGAACCGCATCTCCGGGCTGCCGTCCACCAGGTTCTCGATCACCACCACCCGGGCGCCGGCCGGCGCCGCGGCGCGGACGTTGCGCAGGGTGGTCA
The DNA here is from genome assembly GCF_040302665.1 of Kitasatospora sp. NPDC097691. Classification (NCBI taxonomy): domain Bacteria; kingdom Bacillati; phylum Actinomycetota; class Actinomycetes; order Kitasatosporales; family Streptomycetaceae; genus Kitasatospora; species Kitasatospora sp. NPDC097691. Next base: position 46,023 of record NZ_JBEORY010000066.1, read on the forward strand.
CGGTGCTCTCGTCGTCCCACTCCAGGATGTTCTTCAGGAGGTAGAAGTCGGCCTTCACCGGGATGCTGTCGCGGCAGTCGCCCGGCAGCAGCGTGGCGCGCCCGGCGAGGGCGCCGCCGGGGCGCAGCCGCCCGTCCGCGCCGGCGACCACGTCGGGCAGGTCGAGCAGGGTGCCCCGCAGCTGCGGGTGGCGCTCGAGCAGCGTGGCCAGGACCAGGCCCTGGCCACCGGCGATGTCCGCGAACGTGGCGGCCCCGCCGAGGTCGAGGACATCGGCCACGGTCCTGGCGGACAGCCGGCTGGACTCGGTCATGGCGCGGTCGAAGATCTCGGCGGAGGCGGGCGCGTCCTCGTGGAGGTAGGTGAAGAACTCCTTGCCGAAGACGTCCTGGAAGACGCCCTTGCCGGTGCGCACCGACTCGTCGAGCAGGCCCCACACCGCCCAGGTCCACGGTTCGGTGGCCCACAGGACCATGTTGCGCAGGCTGCGCGGGGCGTCCTCGCGCAGCAGCCGGGACGCCTCGGTGTGGGCGAAACCGTCCGGCCCCTCGGTGAGGACGCCGTGGGCGACCAGCGCCCGCAGCAGCCGCAGCAGCGTCCCGGGTTCGGCGCCGACGGTGGCCGCGAGCTCCTCGGCGGTGGTCGGGCGCTCGCCGATCCCGTCCGCGACGCGCAGCCGGGCCGCCGCTCGGACGGTCGCCGCGTACGCGCCGCTCATGGCCAGTTCGCGAAGTCGCATCACGGCGGTGAAGCCGGCGGCCTCGGTGTCGTTCATGTGTGCTGCCTCTCCTCAACTCGGGCGGGATCCAGGGGCACCTGGACGTGCGGCGCGGCGGCCGGGAACGCGGGCTCCCGGCCGCCGCGGTGCGGTCGTCGGCTACTGGCCGGCGGGGAACGCGGGGATTTCGAGGCAGGGCTCGAACTCGGCGGTGGCGTGCTTCATCAGCAGGCCCACCCGGTCGCGGAACCCGGGGCCCTGGAGGGCCGCCGCGTGGGCCTCGCGGCTCTCCCAGGTGCCGGTCTCGATCAGGACGTTCTCGTCCTTCAGCGACTTGTACAGGGTGTGCGACACGAAGCCGGGCCGGCTCTTCATGTAGCCGGTGATCTCGCCCAGCAGCCGCTCGAACTCGGCGCGGTCACCGGTGACGGTCAGCTTGTTGACGATGGTCAGCATGGTTCCTCCTGAAGGGGTTCGGTACGGACGGGGCGTTGCGCGGCGCCGGGGTCAGTCGAGCTCCCGGTGGCCGATCGCGAGGAACTCCCGCAGTTCCTTGCTGGTGTGGTTGCGGGCCCATTCGCCGACCTCGCGCATCTTCGCCGGGGTCGGGTCGATGAAGCGGGTGGCGGGATCGGTGAAGCCGAGCGCGGGAAGCATCCAGTCGGACTCCCGGATCCGCCGCTGCATCCGCCGGGCGGCCTCCTCGCTGCCGATCCCGCCGGCCTCGACCTGCTCGCAGACCTCGACCAGTTCGGTGAACAGCTCGTGGTAGAAGTCGGTCGGGCACCACAGGCCGGGGTAGCGGTCGTCGTCGAGGGCGCGGCAGTGCGAGTCGTCGCCGGTGGCGACGGTGCGGGCGATCGCGGTGGCCAGCCGGCGGCCGCCGAGGATGCTGGCGCTGCCCCAGAGCCGGAACACGCAGTCCCACAGCCGGTGGTCGGCGAAGGCGATGAACGAGGAGTTGACCAGCTTGTCGTTGTAGTCGAGCAGCCCCTGCTCCAGGCGCTCGACGTACTCGAAGCGCTCGGGGGCGAAGTCGTCCTCGCGCAGCGCGTCCATCAGCCGCCAGGACAGGGTGTTGATGATCTCGCAGGTGTTGGCCAGACCGCGGGAGAACAGCGGGTCGAGGAACCCGGCCGCGTGCGACATCAGGCACCAGCGGTCGCCGACGGTACGGCTGGAGGAGTACTGCATCCGGCCGGTGCGCACCCACTCGCGCACCGGGCGGGCGCCGGCCAGGTGGCGTTCGACCGCCGGGAAGCGCCGCACGTGCAGCCAGAACTCCTCCTCCGGGGTGAGGTCGGAGCGCTCGGGGTAGGTGCGCGGGTCGATCTGGATGCCCACGCTGCACAGCTGGTTGGTGGCGTTCTCGTGGTTGTCGAACGGGATGACCCACATCCAGCCGCGGTCGAAGATGTGGTGCATCGTCCCGTCGTTCCAGCGCTCCGGGGGGCGCTGACCGGCGGGCACGTCGATGTGGTCGTCGTACGGCTGCACGCCGATGAAGTGCGTGAAGATGGACCGCGCCTGGTGCTTGAGCCGGGTCGGCACCTCGCGCAGGTCCTCCTGGTGGGCCAGCGGGGAGCGGAAGCCGCTGGCGTCCACGAGGTAGCGGCCCTCGTACACCGTGCCGTCGGCCCCGGCGACCGAGACGCCGTCCTTGCGCAGGTCCAGACGCTCCACCCGGAAGTTCTGCCGGGCGTCGCAGCCGTAGCGGACGGCGGTGTGGAACATGTAGGCGTCGGTGTCCTGGCGGAAGTAGTGCGCGGCGTAGCCGATGACCTCCGGGATGCGCAGCTGGTTGCTCTGGGCCGGGTCCGGCTCCGTGCCCTCCTGGTGGATCTGGAAGCCGAAGTTGGTCTTCTGGCCGTGGGAGCTGCCGACGTGCTTGATGGTGTCCGGGAAGCTCGCCAGGTACCCGATCTCCGGGACGTCGTAGCGCTGGGCGATCAGCCGCAGCAGGGCCAGGGTCTGGCCGATCGTCGACTCGCCGATGGCGAAGCGCGGGTGCTGGGCGCCGTCCAGCAGCAGGGTGCGGAATCCGTGCCGCGCGAGGATCGAGCCCAGCATCGTGCCGGACAGCCCGGTGCCGACGATGATCACGTCGTACGGTTCGGAGGTTCCGGCGGTTCCGGTGGTCCCGGTGGTTCCGGCGGTTCCGGCGGG
>NZ_JBEORY010000067.1:0-48824 GCF_040302665.1 Kitasatospora sp. NPDC097691
TTTGGCACGCTGTTGAGTTCTCAAGGAACGGACGCTTCCTTCGGACCGCCTTCCAGCGGACCCTCCGGGCTTCGTTCTTTCGTGTTTCCAGCTTACCAGATGTTTTCCGCTCCGTTTCCGGGGCTTCGTTCATCCAACTCGCCGGTGTCTTCCGGGGCTTGACGCCCCGTCCGACGTTTCAAACTCTAGCCGATCCCTGCCCCGAAAGGCGAATCGGCCGCAATCCGATAAAACGAGCACCCCGAATAAGGACCGAGCCGCGACGCAGACATGCGAACGCAACCCAGCCCGAACCTGGGAAGTGGTGTTTCAGAGGATTGGCCGCCCCGGGGGCCGTCCGCGCTGATGCGTGTCCGGTGCTCCCTGTCAGGCAACTCGAAGAACACTAGACCTCTGGGATGACCGAGTCAAGGCCCGCAAGCGAATTTTCGGCGACCTCCTCCGCCGGCAGGTGGAAGGCCAGGACGGCGACGTCGTCGTCGTGCTCCGAGGTGACCCCCATCGCCCGCAGCAGGCGGGCGCAGATGACGTCGGGGGCACCGATCGCACCGGTCAGGGTGCGGGCCAGGAGGTCGAGGCCTTGGTCGATGTCCTCGTCGCGACGCTCGACCAGGCCGTCCGTATAGAGGACACCGGTCGTGCCGGGGAGCAGTCGCAGGGTGTGGGAGACGTGCATGCCGCCTCCGGTGCCGAGCGGCGGGCCGTTCTGTTCCTCGCTGCGCAGGATGGTGCCGTCGGGGCAGCGCAGCAGGATCGGGAGGTGGCCGGCCGAGGCGTAGGAGAGGGTGCGGCGCTCCGGGTCCCAGACGGCGTAGGTGCAGGTGGCGATCTGGTTGGCGTCGATCTCCATGGCGAGGCCGTCGAGCAGGCGCATCACCTCGTGCGGCGGCAGGTCGAGGCGGGCGTAGGCGCGGACCGCGGTGCGCAGCTGGCCCATGACGGCCGCTGCCCGCAGTCCGCGGCCCATGACGTCGCCGATGACGAGTGCCGTGCGGCCGCCGTCGATGGCGATGACGTCGTACCAGTCGCCGCCGACGGCCGCCTCGGCGCCGCCGGGCTGGTAGGTGGCGGCGACCCGCAGGTCGGCGGGCTGGTCGAGCTTCTGCGGGAGCAGACTGCGCTGGAGGGTGACGGCGGCCTCGCGCTGGCGGCGTTCGGCTTCGCGGAGACGGGCGGCGGCGAGGACCTGGTCGGTGACCTCGGCGGCGAAGATCAGGACGCCGGCGGGCGCGCCCTCGGCGGGAGCGTCGGTGGTGTCGCCGGAGCCGAGCGGGACGCAGGACACGTTGTAGTAGCGGTTGCCGGTGAGGCCGAGGATGCAGCGGGCCTTGACGCTGCGCGGGCGGCCGCCGCGGATGACCTGGTCCATCAGGGGCAGGACGCCCATGGTCCCGAGTTCCGGGAGTGCCTCGCCCGCGGGCAGGCCGGTGGGGCGTTCGCCGAACAGTTCGCGGTAGGCGCGGTTGGCGTAGCCGAGCTGGTGGAGCGGGCCGTAGGTGACGGCGACCGGGGCGGGGATGCGGTTGAGGACCTCGCGCAGGTTCTGGGGTCTGTGGGGGTCGAGGAGCTCGGCGGCGCTGGTGGGGCCGATCGGGTCACGGGGGCCGGGCACGACGACGCCGTCGGCGGCGGAGGGCGCGCCCTCGGCGGTGCCGACCCCGCTGGTCGGGGTGGCACGCCAGGGGGCTCCGGTGAGCCGGGCGCTCCAACGCATCAGGTTCAAACGACGGCCGCTTCCTCGTTTTCCAGGCATATCATCACTTTTTGTGTACACGGCAGTACACGGGGTAATGACCAGGTCGGGCTGATCCTGTCAGGCAGAGGCCTGGTTTCGGAAGTCGCGCGTCCGGCGTGGCCGTCCGATCGGCCTCCGGGCCGTGCCGGCGGGGGCCGTCAGCGGGGCGCATCCGGTCCGGCGTCGGACGGTCGTCCGAGCTTGGGGTCGAACCCCTTCTCGAAAGCCGAACGCGGGTGCTCCATCGCACCCAGCGAGACCACCTCGCGGGAGAACACCCCGCCCAGCACCCAGTCCATCAGCACCCGGACGCGGCGCTCCGCGCTCGGCAGCCGCCGCAGGTGCCTCGCCCGGTGCAGCCACCACGCCCGTCGGCCGGTGAGCTTGCCGCCCCGCCGGGTGTGCGCGACGGCCCGGTGCGGGCCGAGGGAGGTCGAGCACGCCGCGGGGCCGGGCTCGTACCGGGCCAGGCCCGGTGCGTGCGGCCCGCCGTCCAGGGCCACCGCGATGTTGCGGGCGAGCAGCGCGGCCTCGGCGAAGGCGTGCTGGGCGTTGGGCGCGCAGGGGGCGCCGTCCGCGTTCGGATCCGGTACGGCCGCGCAGTCGCCGGCCGCCCAGACACCGGGCAGCGCGCGCCCGTCCGGTCCGACCGCCTGCAGGGTGGACAGACAGCGGACCCGGCCGAGGGTGTCCAGCGGCAGGTCGGTGTCGCGCAGCAGCGGGGACGGCCGGACGCCGGCCGTCCAGACGAGGGTGCGGGCGCCGAAGCGGCTGCCGTCGGAGAGCGCGACGACCCGGTCGACGGCGGACTCCAGGGTGGTGCGCAGGCGGATGTCGACGCCGCGTTCGCGCAGCTCGCCGAGGGTGTGCTCGGCGAGCTCGGGCGACTCCTCGGCGAGGATCCGGTCGGTCGCCTCGACCAGCACCCAGCGCAGGTCCTCCGCGCGGACGTTGTGGTAGCCGCGGACGGCGGTGCGGACCATGTCCTCCAGCTCCGCGAGCGCCCCGACGCCCGCGTAGCCGGCGCCGACGAAGACGAAGGTGAGCGCGGACTGGCGCAGCGCCGGGTCGCGGGTGGCGGAGGCGAGGTCGAGCTGCTCCAGGACGTGGTTGCGCAGGCCGACCGCCTCGCCGACGGTGGAGAAGCCGAGGCCGTGTTCGGCGAGGCCCGGCACCGGTGCCGTCCGGGAGACCGAGCCGGGGGCCACCACCAGGACGTCGTAGGGGAGTTCGATCGGCGCGGGGGGCTCGCCGGGGCTCGCGGCGTCGGCCAGGGCGCGCCGGGCGGCGTGTTCGATCCGGGTGATCCGGGCGGTGAGCACCCGGCAGTCCGGCAGGACCCGGCGCAGCGGGACGACCACGTGTCTCGGGTCGATCGAACCGGCCGCGACCTCGGCCAGCAGCGGGTGGTAGGTGAAGTAGGCCTGGGGTTCGACCACGGTGATCTCCACCTCGCCGCGTCGCAGCCGCTCCCGCAGGCCGCGCTGGAGGTGGAGTGCGGTGGCCGTGCCGGCGCAACCGCCGCCGGCGATCAGGATCCTGATGGTGCACCTCCTGCCGATGTGACGTTTCGTCCCGGCCCCGCGGCCGGGGGTGTCCCCCCATCACGCCCCCCTATGAAGGACCGGCGGAGGTGGTCTTGTCCACAGTCCGTACGGGGCTGGTTGCGACGCGAGTGGCTGTCGTGGCCAGTTGTGCTTCCTGGGCGACTTTCTGACGCACTTTCGGCCGCGAAGAGCCGTGAACTATGGTCGGATTGTGTACCGGGGCGGCTGTCGCCATGACAATCGGCGGCGACGCACCGTGGAGCGGCCACTACGGCCAGTTCCAGCGTTGGCGTGAGAACCCGACTGGGGGACAGTCATCCGGGGAAGGGTAGTTCCCGGACAGGGCCCCGGACGGTGCCGACGCGCCGAGCCGGACATGGACCCGGCCCGGCGGCACGAAACCGTGGTCACCGGAACGGGACGGGCGGCACGAGCGATGGTTCATCAGGTCATTTCTGACGGGCTGAGCTGCACCGGGGGGTGCAGGGGCGGGCGACGACAGGGTCCGGATTCGGACGCCTGCGGGGGAGAGTTGGGATGATGGAACAGGAGCAGGTGTTGGGGCGGGCGGGTGCGCCACAGGCCGGACCGGGCATGGTGCCCGAACAACGCGGCCCGGTGGACCTGCCGGCGCAGGCCGGGATGGCGCAGGCCGGGATGTTCCAGGGCGCCGCGCCGTACCGGACCGAGCCCGCGCAGGCCGCGCCGCCGGTGCCGGGGGCCCGGCTGCGGGTGGACGCCCGGCGGAACCTGGAGAGCGTGCTGCGGGCGGCCCGCGAGGTGTTCGGCGAGTTCGGCTACGGCGCGCCGATGGAGGAGGTCGCGCGCCGGGCCGGGGTCGGGGTCGGCACCGTCTACCGGCGCTTCCCGAGCAAGGAGGTGCTGGTCCAGCGGATCGCCGCCGAGGAGGTGGCATGGCTGACCGCGCAGGCGCGCGAGTCGCTGTACGGCGGCGACGGTGCCTGGGAGTCGCTGGCCGGCTACCTGGCCCGCGCGGTGAGCAGTGGAGCCGGGCGGCTGCTGCCGCCGGAGGCGTTCCGGTACGCGGAGGAGCTGGGCCGGGTGCCCCACCAGCGGGTGCCGGAACCGCCCGCGGTGGTCCGCTTCGACCTGCGCGGCGAGGAGGCCCGTTCCGGCGGAGCGGTCGAGCCGTCGGCCGCCGACGCCGATCCCCGGCTGCTGCTCCAGCTGCTGGCCGCGCTGGTGGCGCGGGCCGGTGCGGCGGGCGAACTGCGGCCGGGCGTCACGGTGTCGGACGTGGTGCTGGTGCTGACCGCTTCGGTGCCGGTGCACGCGGCCCGCCCGTCGGTCTCGACGCCGACGGCGGGTGGCTTCTCGCCGGTTGCTCCGCAGACGGACGGTCAGTCGCTCGCCGGGCCCGCGGACCGGCTGCTGCAGATCCTGCTGGACGGTCTGCGGGCACGCTGACACCCGACGACGGGCGCGGACGCCGCGCTTGGCGGGCAGGGGAGTTGGGCGGATCACCGGCGCGCGGGACAGGAGCGCGCGCCGGGAGCGGGTGTCGCACGACCCGGCGCAGCACGCTGGGCGAACACATCCGCGACGGCCCCACGGAAGAGTGGGGAACGGCCGGTCCGGCTACCGCCCGTCCCTGCGCTATGCCATCCTTTGCCCGTGGTTGGAGCCAATGTCCCGATGCGCGCCCTTCGCGCGCCGTCGGCGCCGTACGCCGGGGAACGGTGCGCCTACGCACTCCCGCGCGCCCTGCCACACTACGGGGGCTGTCGTGGAATCTGGGGTCCGTTGTGAGCGCCGAGGAACAGAACGACTACGGGTACGGCCTCGACTTCGGAGGCTTCTCCGGTAGCACCGCCGAAGGGTCCGCCGCAGGCTCCGGCGGGGTCGGCGGTGCGAGCGGGATCGGCAACCCCGGCGGGATCGGCGGTGCCGGCGGGATCGGCGGATCGGCCCAAGTGCCGGGCGCCGCACCGGGTTCCGCAGCCGGACACGTCCCCGACCAGGCCGGGATGCCCAGCCGCGAGTCGCTCTCCGCCTCCGCCGCCGCGTTGCCCTCCGGCCGGGTGCCCGGCCAGGCCCCGGCGGGCCGCGGCGGCGTCGCCCCCGAGGCCTTCGTCGGCGAGCAGTTCGGCGGCAGCCGGCCCGCTCGGCCGACCGTACCCGCGCCCGCCGACCCGGTGGACGGCGAGCGCCCGCCCTCCGACGCCGAGTTGACCGCCCGAGTGCGGGCCGGCGACGACACCGCGTACGAGGAGATCTACCGCCGGCACGCCGAATCGGTCCGCCGCTACGCGCGCACCTGCTGCCGGGACAGCTTCACCGCCGAGGACCTCGCCGGCGAGGTCTTCGCCCGCACCCTGCAGGCGCTGCGGGCGGGCAGGGGACCGGAGTTCGCCGTCCGCGCCTACCTGCTCACCGCCGTGCGCAACGTCGCCGCCGCCTGGCACCGCAGCGAACGGCGCGAGCAACTCGTGGACGACTTCGCCGTCTTCGCACAGACCTCGGCCGCCGTGGCCGGCCCCGACCTGGCCGACCCGGGCGCCGACGCCTGGGCTATGGCGATGTGCGACCAGCGGATGGTCATGCAGGCCTACGCCGAACTGCCCGAGGACGACCGGGTGGTGCTCTGGCACACCGAGGTCGAGCGGGAGTCCCCCAAGACCGTCGCGGTGATGCTCGGCAAGACCGCCAACGCCACCGCCGTCCAGGCCCACCGGGCCCGCGACCGGCTCGCTGCCGCGTTCCTGCAGGCGCACGTCTCCGGCAGCCAGGACCGGGCGTGCGAGGCGTACGCGAACCGGCTCGGCGCGTACGCGCGCGGCTCGCTGCGCAAGCGGGCCTCGGCGGAGGTCGGACGGCACCTCAAGGAGTGCGACCGCTGTACGGCGGCCTGCCTGGAACTGACCGAGATCAACACCGGCCTGCGCGCGCTGCTGCCCGGCGGCGTGCTCGTCTGGGTCGGGGTCGGCGGGTTCAGCGCCGCCGCGGCCGCCGTCGGCGGTGTCGCCGCGGTCGGCGGGGCGGCGGCGGGCACGGCGGCCGCGACCGCCGGGTCCTCGGGCACGGCGGCCGGGACCGCGGGTGCCGCCGGGTCCGTCGGTGCCACGGGTTCGGGCGGAGCCGCGGGTTCGGGCGGAGCCGCGGGCGGAGGGGCCGCGGGGGCCGGTGCGGCCTCCGGTGGGCACGCGGCCGCCGCGGTCGGCGAGGGCCTGGGCGCCGCCGCCAAGGCCGGGATCGCCGCCGCCGTCGCGGTGGCCGCGGCCGCCGTCGCCGCGTACGCGCTGACCGGATCTCCCGAGCCGGCTCCCCCGGCAGCCGCTCCCCCGGCCGTCAGCGCCCCGGCTGCCCCTTCCCCGGCCGCGCCCTCCCCGGTGCCGGCCGCGCCCGCACCCGCCCCGCCCCCGGCACCCGCGCCCAGCAGCGCCGCGCCGGAGCCTGAGCAGCCCGCGCCGAGCCCCAGCGCGAAGCCGCCCGTCGAACCCGCCCCGGCACCGCCCGCCGCCCGGGCGCCCAGGCCCGCCCCGGCCGCGCCCAGTAGCCCGGCGGCCCCGAAACCGACCGTCGCGCCCCCGGTCGTGCCCGAGCCGACCCTGCCGCCGGTGCCCACGCCCGAACCGCCCGTCGTCCCGACACCCACCCCGCCGCCGGTGCCGACCCCGACCGTCACCCCGCCCTCGCCGCCCGCGCCCACCGACTTCTGGGCCGACTCGCTGCCCGTGGTCAAGCCCGGCCACAACCGGGTGCCGCCGCCCCAGCCGAGCATCCGGCAGAAGGGCAGCGACAACTTCTGGCAGCGCAGCAGCGGCTGGATCGGCGGCGACCACCACCCGCACGTCCTCACCGTGCGCGCCCCGGCGACCACCCTGATCGACCTCAACCGCAGCTGCACGTCGTTCGACGCGGTGGCGGGGGTGGACGACGTCACGCTCACGCCCGGCGGGGTGGTCTTCTCCGTCGAGGGCGGCGACGGCCGGACCCTGTGGCGCTCCCGGGCGCTCGCCGTCGGCGACGACGCGGTGCCGGTGCACGTGCCGCTGACCGGGCAGAAGTCGATCCGGCTGGTGGTCACGCCGGCGAACGGGATCTGGTCGGCGCTGAACGTCGCGGACTGGGCCGAGGCCCGCTTCAGGTGCTCCTGACACAGGTGCTCCTGCAGCGGGCCCCGGGCTCCGCGCGGGTGGCGCGCGGAGGTCAGACGGCGCAGGAGCCGTCCGCGCAGGCCTCCCCGGCCGGGGCGACCTGCACCGGGGCGGGCCGGCGCTCGCCGATCTCGGCGGCGACCTGGTCCAGCACCTTGCGGAAGGTCCCGGCGTCCTGACCGCCCTGGACCGCCCACTTGCCCTCGAACACGAAGGTGGGGACGGCGGAGATCCCCAGCTCCCGGCCCTCGGCCAGCTGGGCATGGACCTCGGCGGTGCCCTCGTCCCCCGCCAGGTAGGCCGTCACCCGCTCCCGGTCCAGGCCGACCGCCACGGCGACGTCGACCAGCGCGGCGCGGTCCCCGACGTCGACGCCGTCGGTGAAGTGCGCCTTGAGCAGCGCCTCCTTCAGTCGGCCCTGGACCTCCGGGCCGTACTCGGACTCGGCGAGGTGCAGCAGCCGGTGGCCCAGGAAGGTGTTGGCGTGCAGTGCGGCGTCGAAGTCGTACGCGATGCCCTCGGCGAGGCCCAGCTCGGCCACCCGGGCGTCCATCGCCACGGACTGCGGACCGTAGCGCTCGGCCAGCCAGGCGCGGTGCGGGCTCGCCGTCGTGGGGGCGTCCGGGACCAGCTGGTACGGACGGTAGACGACCTCGACCTGCTCCTTGCCCGGGAAGTCCGCGAGGGCCTCCTCGAAGCGGCGCTTGCCGATGTAGCACCAGGGGCAGGCGATGTCGGACCAGATCTCGACCTTCATGCGGGGTCTCCAGGGGGCGTCTTGTCAGATGTGTACGAGATGGGTGAACGATGAACCATCTCGGTACATTCCCGACAACTCCCTGACCTGCCGGTTCAGCCGGCCGGCGGCGCCGGGACCACCAGAACCGGGCATGCCGCGTGGTGCACCATCGCCGAACTCACCGAGCCCAGCAGCAGCCGGGCGAACCCACCGTTGCCCCGGGTGCCGACCACCAGCGTGTGCTGCCGGGGCGCCGCCTCCAGCAACACCTCGATGACGTTGCCCAGCACCACGTGCAGCGACATCTCCCCCGCGTACGGCGCCGGGCGCTGCCGCTGCACGGCGGCCACCGAGCGGCGCAGCCCGTCCGCCGTGCTCTCGACCAGCGTCTCCACGCTCTCCTGCACCAGCTCCGCCATCCCCGGCGGATAGCCGGCCGGCGCCGGGTTCACCACGGCCAGCACGTACAGCGGCAGGCCGAACAGCTCCGCCTCCGTCATCGCCCGGTCCAGCGCCCACAGCGACCCGTCCGACCCGTCGCACGCCGCCAGCACCCCGGCCGGCCGGCCGGCCGGCGGCCGCCCGAGCACCGACAGCACCACGGGCACGTCCCGCCCCGCGCTCCCACCGGCCACCGCACACCCTCCTCGCCCCGGATCCACACCCCCGCCATCATGGGTGCCCGGACGACGCCGCCGCCGCAACCGCGCCGAGAGAAGGCCGCGGGTCGACGGGCACGGCCCGGGCGGGCGGCGGCGGCGGGGCGCGGAGGCCGCCCCGCCGGGTCAGGGGGTGAGGGCGGGGGGTTGGGGGTGGGGGAGGCCGGTCCAGCAGGCGCCGTGGCGCCGGGCGCGGACGCGGCGCAGCCAGAGTTCGGTGGAGACGAGGTCGGCGAGGCCGGCGAGGGCGGCGGGGGAGAGCGGGGAGTCCGGGTCCGCGGAGTGGGCGAGGCCGGCGCGGACGGCGGGGAGGTCGATGAGGCCGGCTTCGGCGAGGAGGGGGGCGTCGAAGAGTTCGGCGAGGCCGTCGGCGGCGAGGCGCAGGCCGGCGCGGGCGGGGGCGGTGCGGTCGGGGCGGGGGCTGCGGCCCCAGTCGGGGGGCAGGTCGGTGCGGCCGGCGCCGGTGAGCACGGCGTGCAGGAGGGCGTGCCGGGCGCCGGGCTGGAGGCGGACGTCGTCGGGGAGGAGACGGGCGGCGCGGACGACCTGGTTGTCGAGGAAGGGCGCGTGCAGCCGTTGGCCGGGCTGTTCGGCAGCGTGCACGAGCGTGCGGAAGGAGCGTGCCTGGCGGTAGAGGGCGTGCCGGGCGCGGTGCGCGCCGGGGCGTTCGTCGGGCGCCGGTTTGCGCGCCGCCAGGCGGAGTCTCAGGGCCACGGAGGAGAGCGCCTCGTCGGAGAGCCAGCGGGCGGCCGGCCCGGGCACGCACCAGGCGAGGTCGACGGCCGAGCGGCTCCCCGCCGTCCCGCCGCCGTCCGGGACGTGCCGGGCGGTCAGTTTGGCGGCGGCCTCGTCCAGTGCCTCGGCGTAGCCGACCCGGGAGAGCCGGTGCGCGGCGCGGACCACGGTGAGCGGCGTGCGCAGCGCGCCGGCCAGGACGCCCGCGACGGCCCGGTCGGCCCCGGCCAGCGCGGCGACCGGGGGCAGGAGTTCGCGCGGGCGGCCGGACCGGAGGAGGTCGGCGAGGCGGGCCGGGTGGCCGTCGAGGACCTGGCGGGCTCCGTAGCCGGTGAGGTGGTCGGTGCCGCCGGCGTCGAAGCGGACTTCGGCGCGGGCGGCGGCGACGAGTTCGGGTCCGGGCTCGTCGGTGAGCCGGCCGGCCTGCGGGTCGGTGCGCAGTCCGGCGTACGGGAGGGTGTCGGGGCCGGGGTCCAGCACGGTGTGCCGCAGTCGCGGGGTGTCGGGGGCGAGCGCGAGGGTGGCCGGGGGCTCGGTCTCGCCGAGCGTGACGGCGGCCAACTGCTCGGGCGCGGCGGGTTCCCGGACGGCGGCCCGGGCCCAGGAACCCTTGACCGCGCCGTTCCTGGCGCCGGGGACCCCGGCTGCCCCCGCGGCTCCCGGCAGCCCTGCGGCCCCCGGCGCCCTCGGGGCCGGGACGGTCGCGGCGGGCACCGGCGGCAGCGGTACGGCGGCGGCGAGCAGGGCGACGGTGGCGGAGGCGGTGCCGTACGAGAGGTCGACGCCGAGCCGGGGCCGCCCCGCGGGGTCGAGGACCTGCGCGGTGGTCCGGACCCGGGAGCGGACGGATTCCAGCAGGGCGCGGGTGAGTTCGCGGACGGCGGGCGCCTCGTCGCGGGGCTGTTCGGCGGCGGCCGGGTCGTCGTAGCCGGACAGGTACGGGCGGCCGCCGCGGATCCCGAGCACGTGGCCGGGCGGCACCTGCTGGACACCCAGGTACGGCGTTCCGGTGCCGAGCGCCTCGGGGGACTCGGGACAGGCGAGCCGGGCGGCGAGGTGGCCGGTGTCCAGGGCGGCGCCGACCAGGTCGGCCAGCGGGAGGGCGGCGGTGGCGTACGCCGTGCCGGCGCCCCAGGGGGTGTGGAAGACCGGCTGGGCGCCGGCGAGGTCGGTGAGCAGCAGGGTGGAGCGGGTGCCGGCGCGCAGCACGACGGTGTAGCTGCCGGGCCAGGCGGTGAGGTGGCGGACGGCGCCGCCGCGGGCGGCCGCGAGGCCGGCGGCGAGCTCGGCGTCGGTGGCGCCGCAGTGGCCGAGGACGGCGAGCCGGGTGGTGGCGGGGGTGTCCTCGACCGGGTCGGGGGCGGTGGGGCCGGTGCTGACCGCGGCGGGGGCGCCGGGGCGGAGGGTGACCAGGCGGATCTCCTCGGGGCGCCAGTCGCCGACGGCCCAGAGCGGGTCGGGGCCGGTCCACAGCGGGCGCGCGGCGATCGGCGCGACCGTGCCGGGCGTCTCGTGTGCGGGCGCGCCCGCCCGGGGCGCGCCCGTGCACCAGCCCGTCAGCCACCGCATCGCGCCTCCACCGGACGAGGACCTGCATCCGCGCGGCGCGCCGAACGCCGGGTGGGTGTGCCGTGGCGGCCCGCGCGTCCCGACGTGCCCCCGCAGCTCGATGCGCCGTCAGGGGACATCGTGCCACCGCTCGGCGTCGCTGTGGCCGGTGTTGCGGGTTCCGCTTCGGTGGCGGCCTGCCGACGGCGGGGCGGATCCGCGCGGGGGAGCAGACCGGCGGCGCGACGGAGCCGGGCGCGAGAGCCGGCCGACGGGCGCGGCGAACCGGGCGCGAGAGCCGACCGGCGGCGCGGCGGAACCGGGCGGAGCGGCCCGCGGCTGCGGGGTGGGGCCGGGCGGGCCGGGCCTTCCCCTCCGTGGCCCGGGCCGCCCGCGGGCCGCCTTGGCATGGGCATCGCGAGATGGCCGAAAGGCGTCGCCCGGCCCGGGAGGGCATCCGCATGCCCTCCCGGACTTCACCGCCGCCCGCGGGGATTGAGGCGGCGGCATCCCCCGGCCCGCCGGGTCCTCGACGGCGGGCCGACCCACGACCACCAGCGAATCGCCGACCAGCCGGTGCGGCCAGGGGGCACGGCCGGGCGCACGTGAACACGGGACCGGAGCACGACGCTCCGGCGCGCGGCGCGATCGGCCGGATCCGAGTGGTCCGGACCAACCCCCGTGCGGCGCCGCCGAGTGCGCGATCCCGCCATCCGGAATGCGACCTCTTAACCGTCGGAACGCGTCCGACTACTCTAGGTACAGCAGCTACGGCCCGGTGCCGCCCGGGCCCCGCGCACAAGGCCGCAGGAGGTGCCGCCGCCACCATGACCGTCAGCCCACGTGGACCGAACGAACGGCTCGGCACGCTCCTGACCCTCGCCCAGATCAGCAACGCCGGACTGGCCCGCCGGGTCAACGACCTCGGTGCCCAGCGCGGGCTGACCCTGCGGTACGACAAGACCTCGGTGGCCCGGTGGGTCAGCAAGGGCATGGTCCCGCAGGGGCCCGTCCCGCACCTGATCGCCACCGCGATCGGCGGCAAGCTCGGCCGGCCCGTCCCGCTGGAGGAGATCGGCCTGGGCGACACCGACCCGGCGCCCGAACTCGGCCTGGCCTTCCCGCGCGACGTCGCCGAGGCCGTCCGCTCCGCCACCGACCTGTGGCGGGTCGACCTCGACCTGCGCCGGGGCCCCGGCGGCGGCCGGTGGAGCGACAGCCTGGCCGGCACCTTCTCGGTCGCCGCCTACGCGACGCCCGTCTCCCGCTGGCTGATCACCCCGGCGGACGGCTCGGTGGCCCGCGAGGTGCCGCGCTCCCCCAGCGACACGTCCTCCTACCGGGTCGGCCACTCGGACGCGGCCAAGCTCCGCGAGGCCGCCCAGGAGGCCCGCCGCTGGGACTCCAAGTACGGCGGCGGGGACTGGCGTTCGTCGATGGTGCCGGAGTGCCTGCGGGTGGAGGCGGCGCCGCTGCTGTTGGCCTCGTACAGCGACGCGGTCGGCCGGGCGCTGTTCGGCGCGACGGCCGAACTGACCAGGCTGGCCGGGTGGATGGCGTTCGACACCGGGCAGCACGAGGCCGCCCAGCGGTACTACATCCAGGCCCTGCGGCTCGCCCGCGCCGCCGCCGACGTGCCGCTCGGCGGCTACGTGCTGGCCTCGATGAGCCTGCAGGCCGGCTACCGGGGCTTCGCCGAGGAGGCGGTGGACCTGGCGCAGGCCGCCCTGGAACGCAACCGGGGCCTGGCCACCGCCCGCACGATGAGCTTCTTCCACCTGGTGGAGGCGCGGGCCCAGGCCAAGGCCCGCAACGCGGCGGCGTGTGCGACGGCGCTCGGGGCGGCGGAGAGCGCACTCGAACGAGCGCGCGCCGGGGATCCCGATCCGGCGTGGATCGACTTCTACGCCTACGACCGGCTCGCCGCCGACGCCGCCGAGTGCTTCCGTGACCTCGGAGTGCCCTCCAAGGTGCGGCAGTTCACCCGCGAGGCACTGGCCAAGCCCACCGAGGGCTTCGTCCGCTCGCACGGCCTGCGGCTGGTGGTCTCGGCGATGGCCGAGGCCGAGGCGGGCAACCTGGACGCCGCGGTCGCCGCCGGCGAACGCGCCGTCGAGGTGGCCGGCCGGATCTCCTCGCAGCGCAGCCGGGAGTACGTGGTGGAGATGCTGCGGCGCCTGGAACCGTTCCAGGGCGAACGCCGGGTGCGGGAGTTGGCCGAGCGGGCGCGGGCGGTGATCGTCGCTCCGGCTTGAGGAGCGCCGGGCGAGCCTGGCCGTGCACCGGCCGGGCCTGACGGTAAATGAGGTGCGCCTGCGAGAGGGGCCTGGCTAAGGTCTCTCTTGTCCAGGTGCGCAGGCAGAGGTTACTTCCAACTCCTAATTGGGCAGGTCGCGGGTTCGAATCCCGTCATCGGCTTCGGGCCGGTGTAGCTCAGTGGCCAGAGCAGCTTCGTCACCTCAGCCGTCCTTGAACTCTGGACACCCATACGTGAATAGTTCGTCCGCACCTCCCGGTGCGACGGCAGCGGTTACTTCGGTCGAGTGCCCCCCGTGGGCGCGTTGAAGCTGAGTTCCATCGACCGCGGCCACCTTTGATCTCGGGAGGCAGTGCGCTTCGGAGTGCCCGGTGCGCAGGCGGGGGTTACTTCGGATCTTGCGGTTCCGGGTTCGAGTCCCGGGCGTGCCGTGCGCGAGTGCGGCCGCTAGCTCAATCGGGTAGAGCACAAGGCATACCAACCTCCGCCGACGTCGGCCGTCCTCGCGACGGCCGGCATGATCTCGGGCACCCCGGCCGCAGCATGCCTCCCTCCCACTGACACCGACAGGCCGAGGGGGGCTGTCCCATGTCCAGATTCAACATCCGCAGGGCGAAGGCGAGTCCGAGCTCGCCGGTGGCCACGACCGGGCGGCTCACCCGCAACCACAACGGCGGCACCGGCCACGTCCGGGACGCCAAGTCCGAGCTGTTCCTGCTCGCGGTGGCCAACATGGTCGGCAAGGACACCTACTACGAGCGCGGCGGCGACCGCGACGACCGCTACACCGCGCTGGTGCGCGAACTCGCCGTCTCCGATCCCGAGTGGACCGTCGGGCTGCTGCGCTGGCTGCGCTACGGCGCCCACATGCGCACCGCCGCCCTGGTCGGCGCCGCCGAGTTCACCCGCGCCCGGCTCGACGCGGGCGCCCACGGGCACTCCCGACAGGCGGTCGCGGCGGTGCTGCGGCGCGCCGACGAGCCCGGCGAGCTGCTCGCGTACTGGACGTCGCGCTACGGCCGGGCGCTGCCCAAGCCGCTCAAGCGCGGCGTCGCGGACGCCGTCCGGCGCCTGTACGACGCCCGCTCGCTGCTCAAGTACGACACCGCGGGCAAGGGCTACCGCTTCGGCGACGTGATCGAGCTGACCCACCCCTCGCCGGACCCGGACAAGCCCTGGCAGGGCGCCCTGTTCGCGTACGCGCTGGACCGCCAGCACCGGCCGGACGAGGCCGTCCCGCCCGCGTCCGACCCGCTGCTGACCGCCAACCGCGAGCTGCTCGCACTGCCCGTCGAGGAGCGCCGGGCGGCGGTGACCGCCGAGGACGGCGCCGAGCGGCTGGCCGCCGCCGGGCTGACCTGGGAGGCGCTGGCCGGCTGGCTGCAGGGGCCGCTGGACGCGCCGGTCTGGGAGGCGGTCATCCCGTCGATGGGGCCGATGGCGTTGGTGCGGAACCTGCGCAACTTCGACCAGGCGGGGGTGTCGGACGCGGTCGCGGCCGACGTGGCCCGGCGGATCTCCGACAAGGGCGAGGTGCGGCGCTCGCGCCAGTTCCCGTTCCGCTACCTGTCCGCGCACCGGCACGCGCCCTCGCTGCGCTGGGGGCACGCGCTGGACACCGCGCTCGGCCACTCGCTGTCCAACGTGCCGGAGCTGCCCGGCCGGACGCTGATCCTGGTGGACCGCTCGGGCTCGATGTTCGACCGCTCCGGCGGCCCGACCGAGCTCAACCGGGCGGACTCGGCGGCGATCTTCGGCACCGCGTTGAAGGTCCGTGCCGCCAAGGCCGACCTGGTCGAGTTCGGCACCACCAGCCGGGTGATCCAGGTCGGCCGGGGCGAGGCGGTGCTGCGGGTGCTGGATCGTTTCTCCAGCCTCGGCGGCACCAACACCGCCGACGCCGTGCGCGCCCACTACCGCGGCCACGACCGGGTGGTGATCGTCACCGACGAGCAGACCGGCCCGAACCACTGGGGCGGCGACCCCCTCGCCGCCGTCCCCGCCCACGTCCCCGTCTACACCTGGAACCTGGCCGGCTACGCGCCGGCCCACGGCCCCAGCGGCGGCGCCCACCGCCACACCTTCGGCGGCCTGAGCGACGCGGCCTTCCGCCTCATCCCACTCCTGGAGGCCGGGGCGAACGCCCACTGGCCCTGGGAGGAGTGAGGGGGACCGGCGGCCGACCGCGGCCGTCGGGCCGGGACCAGCGCCGGAGGGAAGCCGTCCGTGGCCGTCCGTGGACGGCGCCGGGGGAGGCACTGCTGCTGCGGCGCCGGCCCGGGCGGGCGAGCGAGCGGGCGAGCGGCCGGGAAGGGATCCACGGGGGTGGTTCCTTCCCGGCCGCTCGCCGTTCCCGCGCGGGCCGTTCGCACTCTCGACCCGGCCCGGCCGCCGTGGCAGCATCGGCGGCGGTGGGGGCGGCCGGGCGAGGCGAGGAGCCTGTGGTGGCGGACGAGATCGATGTGCTGGTGGTGGGCGGCGGGATCGTCGGGTTGGGCACGGCGTACGCGCTGACCAGGGCACGGCCGGGGCTGCGGGTCGCGGTGCTGGAGAAGGAGGCCGGCTTCGCGGCGCACCAGACCGGACGCAACAGCGGGGTGATCCACAGCGGCGTCTACTACCGACCCGGTTCGTACAAGGCCCGGTTCGCCGTCGAGGGTGCCGCCGAGCTGGTGGCGTTCTGCCGCGAGCAGGGCATCCCGTACGAGGTGACCGGCAAGCTGATCGTGGCCACCGGCGCCGCCGAGCTGCCCCGGCTGGCGGCCCTGGCGGAACGCGGGCGGGCCAACGGCATCCCGGTCGCCGAACTGGACCGGGCCGGGATCGCCCGGTACGAGCCGGAGGTGTCCGGGCTCGCCGGGCTGCACGTCGGCACCACCGGCATCTGCGACTTCCCCGCCGTCGCCACGGCTTACGCCCGGCTGGCCCGGGAGGCCGGGGCCGAACTGCGGCCCGGCAGCGAGGTCCGGACGGTGGCGCGGCGCCGGGACGGGGTGACGGTGGGCACCGCCACCGGCGAGCTGCGGTGCCGGGTACTGGTGAACTGCGCCGGACTGCACAGCGACCGGATCGCCCGGATGGCCGGGGACGAGACCGGCGTGCGGATCGTGCCGTTCCGCGGCGAGTACTACGAACTGGCCGAGCACCGGCGGGACTTGGTGCGCGGCCTGGTCTACCCGGTGCCCGACCCGGCCTTCCCCTTCCTCGGCGTGCACCTCACCCGGGGCATCCACGGGGACGTCCACGTCGGCCCGAACGCGGTGCCCGCGCTTGCCCGCGAGGGGTACGACTGGCGCACCGTCCGCCCCCGCGACCTGGCCGGGACGCTGGCCTTCCCCGGCACCTGGCGGATCGCCCGCCGGCACTGGCGGTACGAGCTGGGCGAGCTGCACCGCTCGCTGTCCAAGCGGGCGTTCACCACGGCCGTCCGGCGGCTGCTGCCCGCCGTCTCCGCCGAGGACCTGGTGCCGGCCACCGCCGGGGTGCGGGCCCAGGCGGTGGCCAGGGACGGCTCGCTGCTGGACGACTTCGCCTTCGCCGGCTTCGACCCGCAGGACCCGCGCTCCCCGCGCCGCGCGGTGCACGTGCTGAACGCGCCCTCCCCCGCCGCGACGGCCTCGCTGCCGATCGGCCGGGAGGTGGCCCGCCGGGCCCTGGCCGCGCTGGAAGCGGGCGGATGAGCCCCGTCACACACCCCGCCGGGCGCCGAGCGCGGCCCCGTAGACTCGGGGGATTGTGACTGCCACCGCCCCGATCCCCCAGCCCTCGCCGTCCGCCCGGCTCTCCGCCGCGCCGGCCGGCTACCCCGCCCCGATGTACCCGCACAAGGCCACCGAGGAGCAGCACCGGGAGCGGCGCATCCGCAGTTTCCAGCCGCGCCGGGGCCGGATGACCAACGCCCAGGCGGGCGCACTGGACCGCGGCTGGGAGACGTACGGCATCCCGATCGACGGAACCCCGCTCGACCTGCGGGAGCTGTTCGGCGAGCTGCCGGTGACGCTGGAGATCGGCTTCGGCATGGGCGAGACCACCGCCGCGATGGCCGCCGCCGACCCGGCCACGGGCATCCTCGCCGCCGACGTGCACACTCCGGGCCACGGCAACCTGCTCGGGCTGCTGGAGCGCGACGGCTCGGGGAACGTCCGGCTGGCCGCCGGCGACGCGGTGATCCTGCTGCGCGACATGCTCCCGGACGCCTCGCTGGCCGGCCTGCGGGTCTTCTTCGCCGACCCGTGGCCCAAGCCCAAGCACCACAAGCGCCGGCTGGTCCAGGACTCCTTCCTCGACCTGGTGCTGCCCCGCCTCGCCCCCGGCGCCCTGGTGCACTGCGCCACCGACTGGGAGCCGTACGCGGAGCAGATGCTGGCGGTGCTGTCCGCCTCTCCGGAGCTGGAGAACCTGCACCCGGAGGGTGACGGGACCGGCTGGCTGGAGCCCGCGGACCACCCGGACGGCAGCATCCCCGGCTACGCACCGCGACCGCAGTGGCGGCCGGTCACCAAGTTCGAACGGGCCGGGATCGCCAAGGGCCACGTGGTCCACGACCTGCTGTTCCGCCGGCGCTGACCCACCGGCGGCCGTTCGAACGGCGGCAGCGAGGCGTCCGTACGGACGTGCCCCGAACGGACGTTTCGTCCCGAGTCCTCCCGAGCGGCGGCCGCCGTGGCCTACCCTGTGCCGCATGGGCAGCCCGTCCGGCGGCGGGTCCCGGCCGACCGCCCGGACGACGGTCCGGACGGCTGTTCAGGTCGCCGCCGACGCACCGGAGACGGTCCCGAGCACCGGCGACACCCGGACGATCCCGGGGCCCCGGAGGCGCCGGGGCCGACGGCTGCTGCCCCGGCCGGGCGGCTCGTCACCGCCTACCGCGAGCGCCCCTGCCACCGCTTCCGCCGCCCCCGGCGCGCCCGGGGGGACACCGGGCCGCAGCCGCTCGATGGCACTCTCCTCGGTCACCGCGACCGCCGTCCTGACCCTGGTCGGCTGCGGAGTGCTGATCCTGCACCTGGTCCAGCGGCAGACCGGCACCGTCGGACTGCTGGTCGGCCTGGGGCTGGCGATGGTGCCGCTGCCCTTCGTGCTGGGCGGCCTGGCCTGGCTCAACCTCACCGCCCGGGTGCCGCTGCGGCACACCGTGTTCTGCCTCGCCTGGGGCGCCTGCGCGGCCACCACCGTCGCCATCCTCGCCAACAACTGGACGGCCAGCTATCTGACCAGGCACCAGGGCCCGCTCGGCGAGCTGCTCGGTGCCGGGATCGCCACCCCGGTGATCGAGGAGAGCGCCAAGGCCACCGCCCTGCTGGTGCTGCTGCTGCCGCTCGGCCGCCGGCTGCGCTGCCGGGGCCGCCGCACCGGGCGCCCCTGCGCGCCGCTGCTGCACCGGTCGCCCGCGCCCCGGCGCCCCCGCCCGTACCCGCGCCGCGAGGTCGGGCCGCACGCCCGGGACCGGCTGCGACTGCGCCCCTACCTGCGGCCGCTGCCCTACCTCCGCCCGGCCCCGCCGTCCGGCGGCACGCCGCACCGCCGCTCCCGGCCCCGCACCCTGGCCGCCGGGGTGGTGCTCGGCGGGATGACCGCCTGCGGCTTCGCATTCACCGAGAACGCCCTCTACCTGGGACGGGCCTTCACCAGCGACCAGCGGCAGCGGCTGGACAGCATAGGCCTCGGCGATCCGCCCAGCCTGCGCGACTTCGACAGCACCGTGCAGACCTTCGTGCTGCGCGCCCTGCTCTCGCCCTTCGCCCACCCGCTGTTCACCGCGCTCACCGGGATCGGCCTGGCCGTCGCCCTGACCACCGGGCGGCGCCGGCTCGCCCGGCTGGCCGCGCCGGCCGGGCTGCTGCTGGCGATGGTGCTGCACGGCACCTGGAACGCCGCCGCCGACCTCGGCACGCACGGCTTCCTGGTGGTGTACGCGGCGCTGATGGTGCCCTGCTTCGTCGCGCTGGTCTGCTTCGCGGCCTGGGCGAGGGCCCGCTCGGCCCGGCACCGGCCACGGGGCGGGCGGCGGCCCGCCCCGCACCCGGCCGGCGGCGGCGGCTGAGGCCCGCGCCACAGGTGACGGGGCCCGCGGAACGGGTGGTCGGGGGACCGCGGCGGGGGTGCTTGAAGAACCGATTTCCCATCTCGGCGACTTCCACGTATTGTTGTGTTCACCGACGCGGGGTGGAGCAGCTCGGTAGCTCGCTGGGCTCATAACCCAGAGGTCGCAGGTTCAAATCCTGTCCCCGCTACTCAGTAGCACGAAAGGCCCGGAGGACTCGTCCTCCGGGCCTTTCGCGTTCCCGGGCACACGGAGAGCACGGTCCTGCCACGAACCTGTAACGGCGACGGATAAGAAGATCCGCTGTCGGGCGCCTGACCCATACTGAGGAAAAATTCATCCAGTCGGGGGCGGCCCGGGGCCTCCCCCGGGACAAGGAAGCACCAATGCTCTCGAAGCGCCTGGTCAGCACCGCCGCGATCTGCCTCGTCCTGGCAGCGGGCACCGCCGCGTGCGGCGACAACAAGGGCGACAGCAAGGGTGGCGGCGACTCCAAGGCGGCCGCCTCGCAGAAGCTCGACACCGACAAGCTCAGCGCGCAGGACATCGAGAAGCAGGCCAAGGACGCACTGGCCGGCGCCACCGCCCTCAAGATCAGCGGCAACATGGTCGACGAGGACGGGAAGATGGAGATGAACCTCTCCCTGGACAACAAGAGCCAGTGCACCGGCACCATGTCGGTGCCCGGCATGGGCAAGTTCGAGATCATCAGCGACGGCAAGACCTCGTACATCAAGCCGGACACCGCTTTCTGGACCAGCCTCGGCGGCCCGAACGGCGCCCAGGCCGCCGAGCTGTTCAAGGGCCGTTACCTGACCGGCCTCGACAGCGACCCGGAGATGAAGTCCCTCTCCGGCGTCTGCAACCTGGCCGACTTCAGCAAGAAGATCACCGAGGACGACGGCACGGACAACAAGGTCGAGAAGGGCTCCGCCGGCAACGTCAACGGCGTGAAGACCTTCAGCCTCAAGTCCACCGACTCCAAGGGCGGGGTGTCGACCATCCACGTCGCCACCGAGGGCAAGCCGTACCCGGTCCGGATCGAGCACACCGGCGGCAAGGACGGCAGCGGCCAGATCGACTTCTCCGACTTCGACAAGCCGCTGACCATCCAGGCCCCGTCGGCCGACAACGTCATCGACTTCAGCAAGTTCAAGAGCCAGTTCAAGACCGCCTGAGCAACGGCCCGGATAAATCCGTTGCCCTCCTGACAGTGGCCTGCCTATGGTGGCGACACACTGAAAGGAGGTGATCCTGAGTTGAGTACGACCAGGATGCGTGAGGTGGCTGCTCGCTAGAGCCGCCCCTGCCTGCGCAGGGTGAGGCCCATGGCCTCCGGCAGGCGAAATCCATAGCAGTCACCCGGCCCGCAGGCTCACCGGTACATCCCCGGTGCCTCGGCGCCAGGCCAGTGCACGGGCCGGCGTCGAAGGAGCAGCCTGCGGGCCGTCTGCGTTTTCGGGGCCGTCGGTTTTTCGGGGGCCGTCGGTTTTTTCGAGGGCCCCGTGTCGTAGCCGGGGCGTGCCCGAGGCGTTTCCGTGGTGGGGCCACGGCGCTAGAGTCGGCGCGGGGTTCCGGAGCGGAGCGGCACGGGCACAGGGGGTAGGCGATGGCGAGGGCGCGGCGACTGGGCGGCAGGTCCGCGGTGCGGACGGCGCAGTGGGGTGCCGCCGGCGTACTGGCCGGGACAGGACTGATCGGACTGCTACTGTTCGCGCTCGGCCGGGAGCAGACCTGGCAGACGCTCGGCGGCGGCCTGGTGGTGACCGGGGCCTCGGCGGTGCTCGGCGGCGCGCTGGGCTTCCTGTTCGGGGTGCCCCGGGTGCGCGGCGGCGGCGCGGACCAGCCGCAGGGCTCGTACGCGCCGAACACCAATCTGGAGCAGGTCTCGGACTGGCTGACCAAGGTGCTGCTGGGCGTCGGACTGACCCAGCTCGGCTCGCTCGGCGAGCGGCTGCACGAACTCGGGTCGGCGCTGGCACCCGTGCTCGGCGGGGGCGCCGCCGCCGAGCCGTTCGCGGCGGCGCTGGTGCTCTACTTCCTGGTCCTCGGCTTCCTCGCCGGCTGGCTGGTGACCAGGCTCGCGCTGCCACAGGTGCTGAACGACGCCGACCGGGCGCTGGACCTCTTCCTCGCCGGGCAGGACCGCGACCGGCACGGCGACAAGGTGGGCGCGGACGACCTGCGGGTCCGCGCGATGCAGCAGCTCGGACTGCTGGGCGGCAGCGCGGAGCACCCCGCCGCGCTGGCCGGGCAGCTGCCGCCCGCCTCGGGCTCGCCGGCCGGGCCGGAGGGCGTGGTGGCCGAGGTCCGTTCGACCGCGCGGCGTTCGGCACTGACCGCCGACCAGGTACGCGACCTCTTCACGGACGGCTCCGAGGGGCGGCGGATCCAGGCGCTCGCGCTGATGCAGGGCGACCCCGCTCTGGCGGACCTGACGAGCGTGCTGGACGCGATCGAGCACCCGCGCTCGGGCTTCGAGCAGTACCACGCGCTGCTGGCCGCCCGGGGCCTGCTCTCCCGACTGCCGGCCGCCGAGGCGCAGCGGCTGCGGGACGCGGTGGCGGCGCAGCTGGTCGACCCGCGGGGCATTCCGTACGGGTCGGACCGCAGTTGGCTGGCGGAGAAGATCCTCTCCCGGCTGCAGATGACGGCCTTCGTTCCGACGCAGCCGGCGGCGGCGGGGTCGGCGCAGTCGGTCGGGTCGGCGCAGTCGGTGAAGTCGACCGGGCCGACTGCGGCCGCGGCGGCGGCCTCCCCGGACTCCCCGGCCTCGCCCGCCTCCCCGGCTTCCTCCGCCTCTCCCGCAGCGTCGGTCTCGGACGCTGCGGGCGAGTCCTAGACGGTGAAACGCAGTTCGGGCTGTTCCCACGGGGTCTTGGGCTGCGGCGGCCGGGTGCCGGTGCGCTCGGCGCCCATCCGGAGGTAGAAGCGCTCGGCGGGCGGGTGCGACACGACCTTGACCGAGGCGATCCCGGCGGCCCGGGCGCGGTCCAACATGTCCTCGATCAACTGCCGCCCGACGCCGCGCCCCTGGGATTCGTCGGCGACGAACATCAGGTCCAGCTCGGCCGGTTCGCGGATCAGCGCGTAGAAGCCGAGCAGGCGATCGTCGGTGCTGTCCACGGCCATCCGCACCTCGTGCCGCGCGAGGTAGTCGGGCGTCACCTCGTAGCCGTCGATCATGGCGAAGTACTCGCCGCGGTAGGCGTCGGAGGCCCGGATCAGCCCGGTGAGCCGGTCGGCGTCGGCCGCTTCGGCACGCCGGATCGTCGTGTCGGTCATGCGGCCAGTATAGGGGCGCAGGGCGCTAGTGATCATTACATGCTAGGCGGCCGCCGCCCGGCGGCGACGGTCGGCGGCACGCAGCACCAGGACGCGGAGGGTGCGGCCGTCCTCGGCCAGGGGGACCCGGTGGACCTCGCTGGCGATGCGGCGCTCGCCGAGTGCGTACCGCAGGGGGTCGAGGTGGCCGCAGCGGCGGCCGCGACCGTCGCACAGCGGCTGGACGCGGACCTCGCCGTCAGGGGAGGTGACCCGGACCAGCTCGGTCAGGGCCGCCAACTGGTGCTCGGGGCCGAAGAGTTCGGGGTAGGCGAAGAGCAGGTAGCCGCTCAGGGTGAGAGCGAAGGTGCCGTCCGCGAAGGGCAGCCGGGGCAGTTCGGCGGCCACGTACCGTTGCGGGTGCGCGGCCGAGTCGGCGGCGAACAGCCGACGGGCGCGGTCCCAGCTGCGCAGGTAGCGCTCGGGTCGGTGGGGGCGGGGCGCGGGGTAGAGGTACGGACGGTCGGCCATCGCGGTGGCCATCGCCTCCCGGGCGGCCCGGGCGCGGTCCGCGACCACCGGCAGCGGCAGCGCGTACGCCGGGTCGACGGCGATCACCCGGCAGCCCAGCTCGCACGCCTCGGCGGCCAGGCCGGCCGCGCCGCCGGGGCAGTCCAGCAGCGGCCCCGGCAGGGCGGCGAGCCGGGCCCGGGTGAGGTCGAACAGGGCGCAGTACTCGTCCAGCGGACGGGAGGTGACCAGGACGTCCGGCGGGCCGGAGGGACCCTGTTCGAGGGGGAACCCTTCGGCGGGGAAGCGTTCGGGGGGAAAGCCTTCGGCGGGGAAACGTTCGGAGGGAAAGCCTTCGGCGGCCACGCGGCCATCCGAACACGCGGCGGCCCCGCCCGCACCCGGAGGGCGGACGGGGCCGGAGGGGGCCGGAGGGGCCGGAGGGGCCGGAGGGGCCGGAGGGGCCGGAGGGGCCGGAGGGGCCGGAGGGGCCGGACCGAACCGGACCGAACCGGACCGGCCCGGACCGGTCGGTACCGGCTCAGCGGCCGAGCAGGCCCTGGACGGCGGCCCGGTTGACGTTGGTCAGGCCGCGGACCAGCTGCGCGGTGAGGAACACCAGCACCACCCCGACCAGCGAGACCGCGGCGATCTGCCACACCCCCTCGATGTAGTAGACGTGCCGCACGTGGTGGCTGTCCGTGTAGTCGAACACCTGGTACCCGCGCCAGTCGGTGTAGGTCGGGAAGACCCAGTGGTAGACGGGGTAGAGCGCCATCGCCCAGCCGACCAGCAGGAACACCAGCGTCATGGTGAAGCTGAAGATCGCCCAGGGGAACATCACCACCTGGTGCAGCGCGGCCTTCCAGCCCGCCGGGTCCGCCAGCCGCGCGGTGATCGCACCCCAGGTGCCCGGCCGGACCTGGCGCACCGGCTTCGGGCCGGGGACGTCCAGGGCCAGCATGCCGCGCACCCGGGCCCGCTCCAGCCGGCCGAACCCCCGGCCGGCGACGGCCAGGCCGGCCAGTACGGGCAGGCCGAGGGCCGTGACGAAGGTGCCGAGGCCGAGGCAGAACAGCGTGATCGTGACGGTGAACCCGGCGATCGCCACCGGCAGGCCGGTGAGCACGTACCCGATCTCGCGGTAGTAGTGCGCGGAGAACGGCGCCGCCAGGAAGGCCGGCGGCTGTTCCGTCCGGTTGGCCCGGTCGGGGCGCGGGTCGGCGCCGTAACCGCCCAGGATGTCCGACTCGTGGTCCAGTGTGCTTCGGCTGCTGCTCATGTACCGGCCCCCGGCCCCTCGTTGTGACGGTCGTTCGCGTTCCCTGACGTCGTCCAGTCTGGTCGAACGGGGGGTCGCGGGGGCATCCGGAGGCCTGGCGGATCGGGGGTGGGGTTAACCCCCCTCCCCTCCGGGCCACTGGTCGAACGGCTACCGGCTACCGGCCGGGCCCGACCACTCGACGGCGAGCAGCACGTAGAGGTCCGAGTCGGACCGGTCGCCGGCCTGGAGCCGGTCCTGCCGCGCCCGCCCCTCCGGCCGGAACCCGAGCCTGGTGAGCACCTTGGCGGAGGCCGTGTTGTCCGCCTCGACCCGGGCCTCCAACCGGCGCAGGCCCAGGACGCGGAAGCCGAAGTCGCAGAGCAGGGCAGTGACCTCGCCCCCGTAGCCGCCGCCCTGGAACTCGCGGCCGAGGACGCAGCCGAGGTGGGCGTCGCGGTGCTCCCCGAGGGTGAGCGAGGCCTGGCCGATCGGGGTCGCGTCCTGCGGGTCCTCGGCGTCGGCCAGCCTGGTGACGGCGAGCCGGTAGGTGTCCCGCTGCTCGGCCATCGCCTCGTCCAGGTAGAGCTCGATCTGGTCGGCGCAGGTCTCGCGGTCGTGCGGCTCGAACGGCAGGTGCCGGGTGACCTCCGGGTCGCCGAACAGCGCGTGCAACGCGTCCACGTCGCCCTCGGTGTGGTGGTACTCGCGGATGGCCAGCCGGGGGCCGGTGAGTCGAACGGGGACCATGGCTGCCGACCCTACCCGCCCCCGGCGGCTACCGTTCGGACTATGAACGACGAAGACCTGCGGCTCGCCCCGCGCACCAGGGCCGCCGACCTGCTCGCCTGGGCGGCCGAGCAGGGCCGCACGCCGGTGGCCGAGGGGCCGCTGCACGCGGTGCTGGCGCTGCTGGAGCTGGGCGAGAGCAGGATGCACGACGGCTGGCCCGAACTGACCTCCGACGCGGTGGAGCACCTGCTGTACGAGCGCCTCCACCTGTACGTCCAACCCGAACCCGAGGAGGACCCGCTCGCGTACGGCGAGGCGGTCCGGCTGCTGATCGACCACCAGCGGGCGGCCCGGCGGCTCAACGCCAAGCGTCAGGAGCGGCTGCACGCGGAGGCCGAGTGGCAGGGCGAGGTCGCGGCCGGGCTGCTGCGCCGCGCCGACCTGGTGACCTGGCCCCGGCTGTACGCGCTGCTGCTGCACGCGCACGGGGTGGACGTCGCGGACGGGTCGGCGGTGCGGGACTGGCTGACCGGCTTCGGCGGGCTCGCGGAGGAGGAGCGGCTGGCCGCGTACGAGGCCCTGGTGCCGGCCGGCTGGCTGGACGAGCCGGACGAGCAGGGCTGGGGACCGGGCCGGGTGCTGTCCGTCGGCATGGCCACGGACGGCGCCCGGCGGCTGCTGGAGCAGGGCCTGATGCGGCGCAGCTACCGCAACCTGGCCGAGCTGACCGCGCTCGGGCGGCCGATGCCGGACGAACTGACCGGGGACTTCGGGCACTTCGAGGACGCGGCGGTCGATGCGGCGCTCGACCTGTTCGGGGAGTGGACGGTGCCCGGGCTGCCGCGGCTGCTGGTGGCGGAGTTCCCGGAGCTGGCGCCGGAGCCGGGCCAGGAGGAGATCGACGCCTACCTGACGCAGCTGCCCGCCGAGGAGTAGGCGCCCGCGGAAACCGAGAGCCCCCGGCCGCGTGCGACCGGGGGCTCTCGGGTGTCCGTCACGGGCTCCCGGGTGTCCGTCACGGGCTCTCAGGTGTCCGTCACGGGCTCCCGGGTGTCCGTTACGGGTTGAGGCCGTGCTGCTGGAGCCAGGGCTCCGGGTCGACCGGGGCGCCGCCGCCGGGGCGGACCTCCAGGTGCAGGTGCGGGCCGGTGACGTTGCCGGTCGCGCCGACCTTGCCGATCTGCTGGCCGGAGGTGACCGTGCCGGAGCCCTTGATGATCGAGGAGAGGTGGCAGTACCAGATCTCGGTGCCGTCGGGCAGGGTCTCGACGATCCGGTAGCCGTACGAGCCGGACCAGCCGGCCGAGGTGATGGTGCCCTGGCCGAGCGCGTAGACCGGGGTGCCGGTGTCGGCGGCGAAGTCCAGGCCGGTGTGCAGGTTGGCCCAGTAGCGGGCGCTCTGGCCGTAGTGGGCGGAGAGCCGGTAGTCCTTCACCGGGAGGGTGAGGGCGGCGGCCCGCTTGGCCTCCGCCTCGTCGGCGGCGCGCTTGGCCTCGGCTTCCTTGGCGGCGGCCTTGGCCTCGGCCTCCTGCGCGGCCTGCAGCCGGGCGGTCTCCTCGGCGGCGGTGCGCTGGCCGTCGGCCTGCTGCTGGATGCGGGCGGCGAGCGCGAGGCCGGGGTCGGCGGAGAGGGCGACCGGCGTCTCGTCCGGGGCCTCGATGGCGGGCGCGGCGGCCGGGGTGGCCGAGGCGAAGCCGGTGGCGCCAAGGGTGGCGGCGACGGCGGTGACGCCGAGCAGCGGGGAGGCGCCGCGGGCCTGACGCGGCATCCGGTGCCGGTTGGTCTCGGCCTCCGGGCCGAAGGCCTCGGGACCGTCCGCACCGGGGTGGTCGAGGAGCTGGGTACCGGCTGCGGGGCCGGCCGGGTGTGCCGGAGTGTGCGTCGACGCCACGGAGGCGCGCTCCTTTCCTTCCTTCGCGCCTACCGGGTTAGCTGACGGGTTCGGAGCAGGAAGGTCTCCTACGGCCGGGCCGGGGCCCCGCCGATTCACCCCAAGGAACGTGGTTCCCCGGCTCCCTGACCTGCCCGGAGGCCGGCCGGCGGGATTAGGCGACGGCGCACGGTGCCGTCTGGGTACGGCGTTGACGACCGCGCTGCGTTATCAAACGTTAATCCTAGGACGCTCTGATTCCAAGCCATCCGTCCGGGACGGCCGTGGAGCGGGTGATCGGACGTCAACGAACGACCCTTCGACACGAGCACCCCATCTGAGTACTCCTACTCATGTGCGGCCCGACCGGGCGGCCGCATCCTGACGCCATGAGCGCACCGATGCAGAACCGCACGACGGCCGCCTACTACATCCAGGCCATCCTCTCCTTCGCCCTCTCGGGCACGACCCTCGCCGTCGGGATCGCCTACCTGCCGGTCGGCGGGTGGACTCGGGCGTTCCTCGGGATCGGCCTCCTCTACACCGTCAGCTCCGCGTTCACCCTGGCGAAGGTGATCCGGGACCGGCAGGAGACGAACGAGATCGTCAGCCGGGTCGACCAGGCCCGGCTGGAGAAGCTGCTCAGCGAGCACGATCCGTTCAAGGTCGAGGGGGTCTGAGGCACACCCCCTCCTCTCCCCTCGTCCCCGCCCCTCCGGTCGAGCCCTTGACGGCTAAGGCTATTAGCCTTAGCTTTATGGCTATCGGCAGTACCGCCGATGCCCGCAGCGGCGGACCGAGGAGGCCCACCATGAACGCCACCATCACCCCGGACACCCAGTACCTGACCCTCCCCGGCGGGCGGATCGCCTTCGACGACACCCGGCAGGGCGACCGCACCCCCGTCGTCCTGCTCCCGGGCATGCTCGACAGCCGCGCCGCGTACCGGCACCTCCGCCCGCTGCTCGTCGCCGCCGGCCACCGGGTCGTCACCATGGACCTGCGCGGCTTCGGCGAGTCCTCCATCACCTGGGACGACTACAGCCCCGCCGCCATCGCCGACGACGTCCTCGCCCTGCTCGACCACCTCGGCATCGAGCGCGCCGTCCTCGCCGGGAACTCCTACACCGGCGCGACGGTCGTCAAGGCCGCCGGGGACGCGCCGGAGCGGGTCGCCGGGATCGTCCTGATCGACGCCTTCGTCGAGAACCCGCAGCCCGGCGCCCTGATGCGCGGCGTCCTCGGCCTGATGGGCGCCGCGCTCGTCCACTGGCCCGCCTTCTGGGGCTTCTACCTGCGCCGGATGGCCTTCCCCGGCGCCAAGCCCGCCGACTTCGACGCCTACGTGAACGGGCTGGTCGCCGCGCTGCGCACCCCGGGCCGCAAGACCGCCACCCGCGGCTACGTCACCGGGGACGCCTCGCCGGTCGGCTGGACGGCCGCCGTGCGGTGCCCGGCGCTGGTGGTCATGGGCAGCAAGGACCCCGACTTCCCCAAGCCGGAGCTCGTCGCCGACCGGCAGGTCGCGGCACTCGGCGCGCGGAAGGCGATGATCGAAGGGTCCGGGCACTACCCGATGGCCGACAACCCGCATGCCACCGCAGACGCCCTGCTGCCCTTCCTCGCCGAACTCGCCTGACGCCGCCCGACCGCCGCCGGACCACCGCCCGACCACCGCCCGACTTCCGTACGGAGAGACCCGAGACCATGCCCCGCATAGGACTGACCCCCGACCAGGTCGTCGACCACGCCATCGCCCTCCTGGACGAACAGGGCACCGAAGCCCTCACCCTGGCCGCGGTCGCCGCCCGGGCCGGCGTCGCCACCCCCTCGCTGTACAAGCACGTCAGCGGCGGCCTGGCCGAACTGCGGCGGCTGATCGCGGTCCGGGTCACCGGCGAACTGGCCGACCGCCTCGCGGACGCCGCGGTCGGCCGCAGCGGGGACGACGCCGTCGCCGCCGTCCTGCGCGCCTACCACGCGTACGCCACCGAACACCCGCACCGCTACAACGCCCTCCCCCAGGCCCCCCAGGCCGACGACGACCTCGCCGGGGCGGCCGCGCGACTCGTCGGCGTGATCATCGCCGTCCTGCGGGAGTACGGACTCGACGGCTCCGAGGCGATCCACGCCGCCCGCACCGTCCGCTCCGTCGCCCATGGCTTCGCCTCCCTCACCACCGCCGGCGCCTTCCGCCTCGCCGAGGACCTCACCATCACCCAGGACCGCCTCATCGCCACCCTCACCACCGGTCTCCGCAGCTGGCCCGCCTGACAGGCCGCCCACGAGCCCGGCCGACCGACGAACACGAGAAGTCGGACCGGCCGAGCCCTCGTGCCGCCCCGGCGGGGGCGGAGGAGAAGGGGACGGAGAAGGGGAGAAGGGCGCGCGCGGGAAGTCGGACCGGCCGACTTCTGATGTCTGCCGGCCGGGGCGGGAACGGCGAAAGCAGCGCCGGGATGAGACCGACAGCAGCAGCTGGTGCGGCGGCTCTGTCACCCTGGGCCGTCCGGTGCGACCGGGCCCCGAGGATCCGCTTCCGTGACACCGTGCACACCGGCCCCACACATCCCGGGACGGGAATCGGCCACGGGGCGGGACGGGGATGTGTGGCGGTCGACCCGACGAAACCGGGCCGGGGGCTTGCCGGGCAGGGCGGTCGCGGACGAACGAGTCCGGATTGCGGGCGGATTGACTTGATTTTGACGAGATCCGGTCACTTGGCGAGATCCGTTCACACCTTCGTAGGATCATCACCCTAGAATTCGCGGCGTGACGATGACTCAGTGGTCAGTAACGGCAGCCGGCGTGCTCGCCGTCCTCGCCCTCGTGGCCGCCGCGCGCTACCACGCCGTGTCCGTCACCCAGCGCGGCCGCGCCGACCGGCTGCAGCACGAACTCGCCCGGCTCCAGGAGCAGCTCGCCGCCGAACTCTCCCGCCGGGGCGCGGAACTGGCCGCCGTCCAGCACGAGCAGGAGCTCACCGCCTCCACCCAGCGGGCCTTCCTCAGCGTGGCCCGCCGGATCCTGGTGATGGCCCACGACCAGCAGGCGCTGCTGGACGAGATGGAACGCACCCACGACGACCCGGCGCTGCTGGAGGGCCTGCTCAAGGCCGACCACGCGGCCGCCCAACAGGCCCGGCTGGCCCAGACCCTGGCCGTGCTGTGCGGCGCCCGGGCCGGACGGCACTGGCCCGAGCCGGTCACCCTGGAGGACGTCGTCCGCGGCGCCCAGTCGCGCATCCTGCCCTTCCAGCGGGTGGTGGTCCGCAGCCGGATCGAGACCGCGGTGGTCGGCGCCGCGGCCGAGGCGCTGATCCACGCGATCGCCGAGCTGCTGGACAACGCCACCCGCTACTCCCCGCCCAGCACCCAGGTGTTCGTCACCCTGATGCCGGTGCACAACGGCGCCGTCATCGAGATCGACGACGGCGGCGTCGGCATGCCCGAGCAGGCCGTCGCCAAGGCCGCCGCCGCCCTCGCCGGCGGCAGCACCCTGGAGGTCTCCCGCCTCGGCGAGGTCCCGCAGCTGGGACTGGCCGCGGTCGGCCGGCTCGCCGAGCAGTACGGCTTCCGGGTCACCCTCAGCTCGGCACCCTCCCCGTACGGCGGTGTCCGCGTGGTCGTCCTGCTGCCGAACGCGCTGCTCACCGAGCCGCTGCCGCCCACCGTCCCCGGCTTCGGGCCGGGCGACCCGGCGTTCAGCCCCGACCCCGGGCCGGCCTCCCCCGCCGGCCACCCCTTGCTGGAGACCCCGCCACCCGGCCGGACCCCCGCCAGCGGCGACACCCCACCGCCGCTGCCCCGCCGGAGCCACCGGCGCGACCGCGCCAACCGCCCCGCCCAGCACGCCGCTCCCCCGCCGCCCGCCCCGCCGTACCGCTCGGCCCGGGACGCGCAGACGTTCATGGCGATGTTCCAGGCCGGGACCGCCAGCGGCCGATCGGCCGCCCGGGCCCAGGCCCAGAACGCACCCGGCCCCTCCTGACCACTCCCGCCCCGCTCCCCCGACTCCCCCCGACTTCCCCAGCGCTCCGGAGAACTCCATGACCACCACCCCTGATCTCGGTTGGCTGCTCGCCGACATCATCAACGTCCCGCAGGTCCAGCACGCCGTCGTCGTCTCCAACGACGGCCTGGAGATCGGCCGCAGCGCGGGCATCGCGCGCGAGGACGCCGAACGGCTCGCGGCCGCCTGCTCCGGCCTGCAGTCGCTGGCCCGCGGCGTCGCGACGGGCTTCGGCGGACCGGGCAGCGCCACCCGCCAGATCATCATCGAGTACGGCGGCGGCTACCTCTTCATCGTCGCCGCCGGGGCCGGAGCGCACCTGGCCGTGGTGACCAGCGAGGCGGTGGACGCCGGCCTGGTCGCCTACCAGATGCAGGTGCTCGTCGAGCGGATCGGAACCCACCTCACCAGCCCGCCGCGAGTCGATCACGCGGCGGGGGGCCACCGGTGAGCGGGCCGGTCCGGCCGTACGTCATCACCGGTGGCCGCAGCCGCTCCACCCGCCCCGAGCTGGCCCTGGAGAGCCTGGTCAGCGCGTTACCGGAGCCCCCGGACCTGCCCGACCACGTGCTGCTGAACCGGGAGCACCGGCGCATCCTCGGGCTCTGCCACAGTCTGCTGTCCATCGCCGAGGTGGCGGCCCACCTGGGGCTGCCGCTCGGCGTCGTCAAGGTGCTGGTCGGGGACCTGTGGGACCTCGGCGCCGTGCAGGTGCTCCCACCCGTCCCGCAGGCCGAACGCCTGCCCGCAACCCTCCTGGAAGAGGTGCTCGTTGGCCTCCGCCAACTCCGCTGAAGCCGCCCCCGAGGCCGCCGGGTCCGCCGGCGGGCCGCAGTACCTGCCCTCCTCGGTGCAGGGCGCGGTCAAGATCCTGGTCACCGGCCCGTTCGGGGTCGGCAAGACCACCCTGGTCGGCTCGCTGAGCGAGATCACCCCGCTGCGCACCGAGGAGACCATGACCGCCGCCAGCAGCGGCGTCGACGACCTCACCGGGCGTGCCACCAAGACGACCACCACGGTCGCGCTGGACTTCGGCCGGATCACGCTCAACCCGCGGCTCGCGCTGTACCTGTTCGGTACCCCCGGGCAGCAGCGGTTCTGGCCGCTCTGGGACGACCTGTCGCGCGGCGCGCTCGGCGCCATCGCCATGGTCGACCTGCGCCGGCCGGACGAGAGCTTCGACGTCCTCGGCCGGCTGGAGGAGCAGCGCATCCCGTTCGCGGTGGCGGTCAACACCTTCCCGGACACGCCGAGTTACCCGGAGGAGGAGCTGCGCACCGCACTGGACCTGCTGCCGGACGTACCGATCCTGTTCTGCGACGCGCGCGACCGGCGGCAGTCCTACGACCTGCTGATCGACTTCGTCGACCACCTGCACCGCAACTCGATCCTGGAGCTGCAGGGATGAACGCTTCCGAACCCGGCGCCGCGGCCGCCCACGGCTGCCCCGTCGCGCACGGCGCCGGCCTGCCCGGCGGCCTGCCGGTGGGCGTGCCGCTGACCCCGCTGTACGGCCCGGCCGTCGCCGAGGACCCGCACGGCCTGTACGCCCGGCTGCGCGAGCACTACGGCCCGGTCGCACCGATCGAGCTGGAGCCCGGGGTCGAGGCCTGGCTCGTCCTCGGCTACGCCGAACTGCTCGAACTCACGCGCAACGAGGCGCTGTTCTCCAAGGACTCGCGCCGCTGGCGGGTGCCCGCCGAGGGCCGGCTGGCCGCCGACTCCCGGCTGCTGACGATGACCTCCTGGCGCCCGACGCTGCTCAACCTGGACGGCGCCGAGCACCAGCGGCTGCGCTCCGCCGTCTCGGACACCCTCGCCCAGATCGACCACCACCAGCTGCGCGGCACCACCGAGGCCGCTGCCAACGGCCTGATCGACAGCTGGGGGCCGGACGGCACCGCCGACCTGATCGCCCAGTACGCGCGGCGGCTGCCACTGCTGGTCTTCACCCAGCTGATCGGCCTGCCGGCCGAGGCCGGGCCCCGACTGGTCGAACTGATCAGCCACTTCGTGGACAGCAGCGCCGAGTCCCAGCGGGCCGGCGCCGAGTTCCAGTCGATCCTGGTCGACCTGGTCCGGCGCCGCCGGGCCGCGCCCAGCGCCGACCTCACCTCCTGGCTGCTCGCCCACCCGGCCGGGCTGACCGACGAGGAGGCGGTGCACCACCTGGTGGTGCTGATGGTCGCGGGCAACGAGACCTCGATCAACTGGACCGGCAACACGCTGCGGCTGCTGCTCACCGACCGGCGCTTCCGGGCCACCCTCACCGGTGGCCGGCTCACCGTGTCCGACGCGCTGGAGGAGGTGCTCTGGCGCGACCCGCCGACGCAGAACTTCCCCGGCCGCTGGGCCACCGGCGACACCGTGCTCGGCGGCCAGTACATCAGCGCCGGCGACATGCTGGTCCTCGGCCTGGCCGCGGCCAACGCCGACCCGGCCGCCCAGGGCGTCTCCGCCGCCGCCCAGGGCTCGCTCGGCGGCAACCGGGCGCACCTCGCCTGGGGCGCGGGCCGGCACGTCTGCCCGGCCCAGCACCCCGCCCGGATCATCGTCGAGACCGCCGTCGAGACCCTGCTGCACCGCCTGCCCGACCTCCAACTCGCCGTCCCGCCCGGCGAGCTGGCCTGGCGCCCGTCCCCGTGGTCGCGGGCCCTGACCGCCCTGCCGGTGCTGTACAGCGCCTTCACCCCGCCCCGCCCGCCAGCCCCCGAGAGGCCCGCATGGACACCGCCGTCGATCCCGCAGGAGCCCGCCCCGAGCCCGTCCGACTCGACCCCTTCGGAGGCGACCAGCACGGAGAGAACGCCCGACTCCGCGCGGCCGGCCCCGCGGTCCTGGTGGAGCTCCCTGGCGGGGTGGTGGTCTGGGCGATAACCCACCACGACACCCTCCAGACGCTGCTCGCCGACCCGCGCGTCGGCAAGAACGCCCGGCTGTGGACGACCTTCCGGGAGGGGCGGCTCCCGGAAGGCTGGCCGCTGGCCAACTTCATCTCGGTGCCCGGCATGGTCACCGCCGACGGGGACGACCACCGGCGGCTGCGCGGACTGGTCTCCCAGGCGTTCACCCCGCGCCGGATAGCCGCCCTGGCACCCGCGATCGAGGCCAGGACCGTCGCGCTGCTCGACGAGGTCGCGAAGCTGGACGGCGAGTTCGACCTTCGCGAGCACTTCGCCTACCCGCTGCCGATGCAGGTGATCGGCGAGCTGCTCGGCCTCGCGCTGGAGCAGCAGGACGAGTTGCACGCGCTGTCCGACACCCTGGTCTCCAGCTCGGCCACCCCGGCGGCCGCCGTCGCCGCGCAACGGGACCTGAACGCGCTGCTGGCCTCGGTGGTCGCGGCCAAGCGGGCCGAGCCCGGCGACGACCTGACCACCGACCTGATCGCCGCCCGCGAGGCCGGCGACCAGCTGAGCGAGGCCGAACTCGTCGGCACCCTGCTGCTGATGCTGGTCGCCGGGCACGAGACCACGCTCAACCTGATCACCAACGCCGTCCGCGCCCTGCTCGCCCACCCGGACCAGCTGCAGCTCGTCCTGGACGGCGAGCAGCCGTGGTCGGCGGTGGTCGAGGAGACGCTGCGCTACGACTCGCCGGTCGGGCAGTTCCCGCTGCGCTACGCGATCGAGGACATCGAGGTCGGCGACGTGGTCATCCGGCGCGGCGAGGCGCTGCTGGCCTCGTACGCGGCGGCCGGGCGGGACGCCGGGCACCACCCCGACGCCGACCGCTTCGACGTCACCCGGCAGCCCGCCCGGCACCTGTCGCTCGGCCACGGCCCGCACTTCTGCCTCGGCTCCGGGCTCGCCCGGCTGGAGGCCGAGACGGCGCTGCGGCACCTGTTCGGGCGCTTCCCCGGGCTGGCCCTGGCGGAGGGCCGGACGAACGAGCCGATCGCGTCGTTCATCAGCAACAGCGTGCGAACCCTGTGGGTGACCGTCCGGCCCGCCCGGTGACCTGAGGGCGGCCCGGTCGTTCGGCAGTGCATGACGAACCACGGCACCAAGAACGACGGCACGCACCGCACGCACGGCCCGAGGAGCCACGGTATGAAGAAGCTCGCCACCCTGGCCGCCCTCACCATGGCGGGCCTGGCCGTCGCCGCCCCGGTGGCCTCCGCCACCACCCAGACCGCCGCCTCGCCGGACGCCACCGGGGGCCTGACCGACGGCCTCAACCTCTCCCCCGCCGACCTCGCCCTGCAGACCGCGGGCAAGCTCCCGGTGGTCGGGCACGCCGCCAACGAGGTGGAGGCCGTCGGCACCAACCAGATGAGCCACCCGGGGCTCAGCGGGCAGATCGGCTGACGGGCGACCGCGCCCTCGGCCGACCGGCCGGTGCCGCCCGGGCGGGCGGTCCTGCGAAGGCGGCCGGCCGTCCCCCGAACGGTCGGCCGCCCCCGGTCCGGTGCCCGGTGCCGGGTTCAAGCCCGGTACCGGGGTTCAGTCGGCGAAGAGCCCGTTGAGCTCCGGGTACGTCAGCCCGCCGTCGAGTGCGCCGTACGTGCCGCTCGCGTACACCTCCTCGGCGGCCCGGCGGACCGCCGCGTAGGCCGCCTTGGCCAGGCCCGGGCCGAGGCTGATCCGGGCCACGCCGAGCTTCGCCAGCTCGGCGACCGACGGGGAGCCCGGGCCGGCCAGCACGTTCAGCGGCGCCGGGACGGCTGCGACCAGGGCGGCGATGGTCTCCGGCTCGGCGACACCGGGGACGAACACGGTGTCCGCGCCCGCCTCGACGTACGCCCGCAGCCGGCGGACGGCCTCGTCCAGCCGGCCCTCCGGGGCACCGATCCCCAGCAGGAACACGTCGGTGCGGCCGTTGACGACGAGCGGGACGCCGGCCGCGTCGGCCGCCGCCCGGGCCGCCGCGATCCGCTCGGCGGCCTCCTCCAGGGGGCGTCCGCCGTCCTCCAGGTTCACCCCGACGGCGCCGGTGGCCAGCAGCGCGGCGACGGTCTCGCCGACCCCGGCGGCGGTGTCCGCGTAGCCGCTCTCCAGGTCCGCGGTGACCGGCAGGTCGACCGACCGGACCACCTGGGCCGTCCGGACCAGCACCTGCTCGCGGTCGGCGCCGCCGCCGTCCGGGCTGCCGAGCGACCAGCAGACGCTCGCGCTGGCCGTCGCCACCGCGCGCGCCCCGGCGGCGGCCACCAGGCGGGCGCTCGCCGCGTCCCACACGTTCGCCAGCACCAGCGGATCGCCCGGGCGGTGCAGTTCCCGGAGCAGCCGGGCCTTGTCCTGCTGGGCCGTCATGTCCCCGGACCTCACTTCGCGGCCGGGCTGAGGCGGGTGCTCACACCGATCCGGTTCCAGGCGTTGATGGTCGCGATCAGCGCGACCAGCTGGGCCAGCTCCGTCTCGTCGAAGTGCTCGGCGGCCTCCGCCCACACGGCGTCCGGCACGTGGCCCTGGGTCAGCAGGGTGACCGACTCGGTGAGGGCCAGGGCGGCGCGCTCGCGGGCGGTGAACCAGGGGGTCTCGCGCCAGGCCGGGAGGGAGAGCAGGCGGTGCTCCTGCTCGCCGTGCTTCACGGCGTCGGTGGCGTGCATGTCGATGCAGAAGGCACAGCCGTTGATCATCGAGGCGTGCAGCTTGACCAGCTCGACGATCACCGGGTCGAGGCCCGTGCGGGACGCCTGGTCCACGGCGACCATCGCCTGGTAGTAGGCGGGGGCGAGCTTCGGGAGCGAGAGGCGCTGGGCCGGGGCGGGCACGTGCGAGTCGGGGGTGGTCAGGCTGTCGTTCGTCGTCATGAGCGCCAGCCTAGGAGCCCGGTGGCCCGTCGCCGTGGTGCATTCGGCACCGGTTTCCTTGGGCCATTTCCGGCATGCGAACGGCCGTGCGAGGATCGCTGACAGGACGAGGTCAGGGGGCCAGGGTCGTGTGCACGGCGTTCGTCAGCATCGAACCGGGGGCGGCGGTACCGGTACTGCTGCTGTCCGTCCGGGACGAGTACCTGGGGCGCGCCTGGCTGCCGCCGGACCACCACTGGCCGGACCGGCCCGAGCTGCTCGGCGGCCTCGACCTCGCGGCCGGTGGCACCTGGCTGGCCGTCGACCCCGGCCGGCGGACCGCCGCCTGCCTGCTGAACGGCTTCGGCCCGCTCGCCCCCGCCGGCTCCCGGCTCACCCGGGGCCAACTGCCGCTCACCGCCGTCACGCAGGGCGGGATCGGCCACCTCGACCTCACCCCGTACGACCCCTTCCACCTCGTCCTGGTCCGGCCGGACGGCGCCCGGGTCGCCAGTTGGGACGGCGGCCGGCCGGCGGAGCACGAACTGCCCGCCGGCCTCAGCGTGGTGCTCAACGACGGGCTGGAGGGCCTGGCCGCCAACCGCTCCGCCTCCGAGCGGATCAGCGCGCTGATGGCCGCCCGCGCCGAGCACTTCCGGGCCCGCTTCACCGCCGCACCCCGCCCCAAGCCGACCGCCGCCGGACCCGCCGCGCAGGCCTGGGGCGGATGGCTGCCGATCGTCAGCGGCGACGGGCTGGCGCCGGACGAGGACGCGGCGCTGATCCAGCGCCGGGACTTCGGCGACGGGCGGATCTGGGGCTCCTCGTCGATCTCGCTGCTCGCGCTCGGACCGGACCTGCTGCGGTACGACTTCGCGGCCGCGCCGGTGGCGGCGGACGGGGCGGACGGCTCGGACGGGGCGGACGGCTCAAACGGCTCGGACGGGTCCGGCTGGCGGCGGATCGCGACGGGCTGACCCAGGCACCGGGCGGCCCCGGCCCCGGCCCGGCCCGGCCCCGACGGGCATGACAGGCGCGGCCCGCCCGGCACGCCGGCCGCCGCGGCGAAAAGGACTTGAACCTGACGCTGCGGGAGGCACCATCGTGGCGTGCGTCGAGCCCGAAGCCGAGTCCGGGGAGCCCCGATGCACCGCCTGTCCGCCGTCCTGACCGTCGCCCTGCCGCTGGCGGGCACACCGCTCGCGGTGACCGCCGTCGTCCTGCTCGGCGACCCGGCGCACCGGGCCGTCCCGACCACCACCGTGCTGGCCGCCGTAGCAGGGGCGCTGATCCACCATCTCGGCGCCGGTTTCCCCCAGACGTACGGTCGGTGAACTTCTGGCGGCGGGACTGCCGGGCGTCTACATGCCCGTAGTAGCTTCGCGGGGGCCACCGGATCAGGCCGGCCACCGACCCCCCGATCGAAGGTGCGCGATGTCCACCCTGACCTACCCGGAAGCGATAGGCGTCGGCCTGCTGCAGGGTGTGACGGAACTCTTCCCGGTCTCCAGCCTCGGCCACAGCATCCTGCTGCCCGCCCTGATCGGCGGGAAGATCCAGCACGACCTCGACATGACCGCCGAGGGATCGTCCTACCTCGCCGCCCTGGTCGCCCTGCACCTGGCCACCGCGCTCGCGCTGGTCGTGTACTTCTGGCAGGACTGGGTCCGCGTCGTCGGCGGACTGTTCACCTCGATCCGCCACCGCCGGGTGGAGACCCGCAACGAGAAGCTCGCCTGGCTGCTCATCCTCTCCACCATCCCGGTCGGCGTGGCCGGCCTCGTACTGGAGAAGGCGCTGCGCAACGCGCTCGGCAAGCCCCTCCCGGCCGCCGTCTTCCTCGCCCTCAACGGGCTCGTGCTGCTCGGCGCCGAGCGGCTCAAGCGCGGCGGCACCGGCCGCCGCCGGGCCGGGCACGCCGCCCCCGTCGACGAGCCGGGCCTGGACCCGGCGGTCGCCTCCGACCACCGGCTCACCAAGCTGGGCTTCGGGCAGGGCGCCTGGATCGGCGCCGCGCAGATCCTCGCGCTGTTCCCCGGCATCAGCCGCTCCGGCGTCACCATGAGCGCCGGCATCCTGCGCGGGCTGCACCACGAGGACGCCGCCCGGTTCTCCTTCCTGCTCGCCACCCCGGTCATCCTGGCCGCCTCGGTGCTGAAGGTCCCCGAGCTGTTCAAGCCGGAGAACTCCGCCGTGCTCGGCCCGGTCGTCGCGGGCAGCGTCGCCGCCTTCGCCGCCGGGTACGTCTCGGTGCGGTTCCTCACCAAGTACTTCGAGACCCGCAGCCTGACGCCGTTCGCGGTGTACTGCTTCCTGGCCGGCCTCGGCAGCGCGGTCTACCTGTCGGTCTGAGTCGGCCTGTCGGTCCGGACCGGACCGTCGGTCTGAGCAGGCCCGTCCAGCCGGGCCGACTCCAGCAGGATCCGGGCCAGTCCGGCCGGCCGGGAGAACATCGGCCAGTGCCCCGTGTCCAGCTCGGCCAACCGCCAGTGGCCGTCCGCGACCAGCGCGGCGACCACCGGCGGCGGCTCCGGCCAGTCCAGCAGGCACTTCACGTACACCGTCGGGAGTGCGCTCAACGGCCCCTCCAGCACGGCCGGTTCGGTCAGCGAGGCGCCCGGGTGCGGGGTGGCCAACTCGGCGATCGGGCGATCTGCCCGGTCGTCAGCCCCTGCCCGGCGAACTCGGCGGGCGTCAGCGGGTACGCCCCGTGCCCGGCCGCGCGCAGCTCCGGCACGACGTCGTCCCAGGCCCAGGAACCGAGCCACGCGCCCGCCACGAGTACGAAGTTCGCCATGCGCGGCACGGTAGCGCGAGAGTGTGACAACCCACCCGTCGAACACGTGGAGGAAGCATGGCGCAACCACTGGCACTGAACGGCAAGGCCGCCGTCGTCACGGGCGGCTCGCGGGGCATCGGGCGGGCCGTCGTCCGGCGGCTGGCGCGCGACGGCGCGCAGGTCGTCCTCGGCTACGCCCACGACGAGGAGGCCGCCGCCGAGACGGTCCGCGCCGTGGAGGCCGAGGGCGGCCGCGCGTGGGCCGTACGGGCCGACCTCGGCGAGCCGGACGCCGCCGAGCGGCTGATGGCCGAGGCCGAGGACCGGCTCGGCGGACTGGACGTCCTGGTGAACAACGCCGCCAGGTCCTTCGCGCCCAC
Source organism: Kitasatospora sp. NPDC097691 (assembly GCF_040302665.1). Classification (NCBI taxonomy): domain Bacteria; kingdom Bacillati; phylum Actinomycetota; class Actinomycetes; order Kitasatosporales; family Streptomycetaceae; genus Kitasatospora; species Kitasatospora sp. NPDC097691. The sequence goes on from NZ_JBEORY010000067.1 coordinate 39,923, forward strand.
CCCGCTCGCCGAACTCGACGACGAGACCCTCGACGCCGTCCTGGCCGTCAACACCCGCTCCGCCTTCACCACCGTCCGCTACGCCGCCCGCCGGATGCGCGACGGCGGACGGATCGTCAACGTCTCCACCGCGAACACCGTCCGGCCCGTCCCCGGCATCGCCGCGTACGCCGCCAGCAAGGGCGCCGTCGAACAGCTCACCGCCGTCGCCGCCGTCGAACTCGGCCCGCGCGGGATCACCGTCAACACCGTCTCCCCCGGCGCCACCGACACCGACCTGCTGCGCGGCACCAACCCGCCCGAAGCCCTCACCCGGGTCGCCGGCCTCACCCCGCTGCGCCGCCTCGGCCACCCCGAGGACATCGCCGACGTCATCGCCTTCCTGGCCGGCCCGGACGGCCGCTGGATCACCGGCCAGAACCTCCGCGCCACCGGCGGCCTGGCCTGAAACCGCTCCCCGGACCCGTCCGCGGCTCGCGGACGGACCCGGGGAGCGCCGGTGCCCGGTCAGGCCGTGAGGCCCAGGGCGGCCAGGCGGGTCGGGTCGGTGAGGATGTCCATCGCGGTGATCCGGCCCCCGTGGATGGTGAACGACATGACCGACAGCGGACGGCCCTCGGCGAACGACACCACCCCGGGCGAACCGTTGACCAGGACGAGGCGACCGTCGGCGGCGAACCGGGCGAAGGTGATCGCCTGGGAGGCGACGTCCGCAGCGCCGCGGCGCAGCACGCTCGGTACCAGCGTGCCGCCGTCGGAACGGGCCACCACGTCCGGGTCCAGCACGGTCAGCAGGGCATCGAAGTCGCCGCCCCGGGAGGCCGTCAGGAACGCCTCCACCACCTCGCGCTTGCGGGCGTCGTCGGCGTCCGCGGCCGGCGTGGCGCCCTGCACCCGGCGGCGGGCGCGACTGGCCAACTGCCGGGTGGAGGCGGACGTCCGGCCCAGCACCTCGGCGATCCCGTCGAAGGGCACCTCGAACATGTCGTGCAGCACGAACGCCACCCGCTCCGCCGGGGACAGCGTCTCCAGGACCACCATCAGGGCGATCCCCACCGAGTCGGCGACCAGGATCTCGTGCACCGGGTCCAGCGCCGCCAGCCCGCTGACCACCGGGTCCGGCAGCCGTACCCGCCCCTCCTGCTCGGGCAGCGGGTCCTCCCGGCGGGAGGTACGGGACCGCAACTGGTCCAGGCAGACCCGGCCGACCACCGTGGTGAGCCACGCCCCCAGGTTGCGCACCTCGGCCACGTCGCTGCGGTTCAGTTTCAGCCAGGTCTCCTGGACCGCGTCCTCCGCCTCGGCGATCGACCCGAGCATCCGGTAGGCCACCGCGCGCAGTTGTGGCCGCTCGGCCTCGAAACGCCCTGCCAGCTCGGCCAGTTCGGACTGCTCGGCCGGCTGGGCCGGCTGGGCCGGCTGGGCCGGCTGGGCTCGCCCGGCCGGAGAAATCTCTTCGCTCACGCTGTCACATCCTCGCGTCGGGATCCGTCGGTCCAGTGACGGACGCTAACCGAAGAGGAGATCACCGTGACCACCGCACGCATGAAGAACCCCGCCATGGTCCTGCCCGACGCGATGAAGGGCATCCAGGCCGTCTACAAGGCCATGTACCAGGGCGGCGTCGCCCCGCAGCTCCTCGAACTGGTCCACCTGCGCGCCAGCCAGATCAACGGCTGCAGCGCCTGCGTGTTCGCGGGCGTCCAGGGCGCCAAGAAGCACGGCGAGACCGACGAGCGGCTGCACGCCGTCGCCGCCTGGCGCGAGGCGCCGTTCTTCACCGACGAGGAGCGCGCCGCCCTCGAACTCACCGAGGCCGCCACCCGGATCGCCGACCGCTCCGGCAAGGCCGTCCCGGACGGGATCTGGGACGCCGCCGCCGACCACTTCGACGAGGAACAGCTCTCCGCGATCATCCTGATGATCGCGCTGACCAACTTCTTCAACCGCATCAACACCACCATCGAGGAGCCCGCCGGCACCGCCTGGTGACCCCGACGGCCCGCTCCCCCGCGCGAGAATGGGCCCGTGACCAGCTCCTGGACCTCCTTCGGCGGCGATCTGCACCTGGACCTCACCGAGCGGCGCGCCGCCGGGACCGGGCTGCGGGCCGCCCTGGAGGACGCCCTGCGCGAGGCCGTCCAGGACGGGCGGCTCGCACCCGGCACCCGGCTGCCGTCCTCCCGGGCCCTCGGCGAGGACCTCGGGATCGCCCGCAACACCGTCGTCGAGGCGTACGGCCAGCTCACCGCGGAGGGCTGGCTCGACTCCCGCCAGGGCTCCGGCACCACCGTCGCCCGGCGGGCCGTACCCGAAGCCCCCGCCCACGGCAGGCGGGCCGGCGCCCGGGAGGCTGCGCGGCGACGGACCGCCCGGCACGACCTGATGTCCGGGCGGCCCGACCTCTCGCTCTTCCCCCGCAGCGCCTGGCTCGCCGCCGCCCGCCGCGCCCTCGCCACCGCCCCGCACGATGCCCTCGACTACGGCAGCCCGCTCGGCCGGATCGAACTGCGGCAGGCCCTCACCCACTACCTGGCCCGGGTCCGCGGCGTCCGCACCGACCCCGATCACCTGCTCATCTGCACCGGCGTCACCCAGGGCCTCGGCCTGCTCTCCACCGCCCTGCGGGAACGCGGCACCCGCACGCTCGCCGTCGAGGAGTACGGGCTGCCGCCGCAGCACGCCGTCGCCCGGGCCGCCGGACTCACCACCATCCCGCTGCCGCTGGACGAGGAAGGCGCCCGGGTCGACCGGCTGGACACCCGCCCCGGCGCCGTCCTGCTCACCCCGGCCCACCAGTTCCCCAGCGGCGCCGTGCTCTCCGCCGAACGACGGGCGGAAGCGGTGCGGTGGGCGCGCGAGCTGGACCGGTACGTCATCGAGGACGACTACGACGGCGAGTTCCGCTACGACCGGCAGCCGCTCGGCGCCATGCAGGCGCTCGACCCCGAACGCGTGGTGTACGCCGGAACGGCCGCCAAGAGCCTCGCGCCCGGCCTGCGGCTGGCCTGGCTGGCCCTGCCGGACGCCCTGGTCGAACCCGTCGCCCGGCTGAAGGTCCTGGCCGACACGATGTCCCCGGTGCTCGACCAGCTGACGCTGGCGGAGCTGATCACCTCCGGCACGTACGACCGCCACGTACGGCGCTGCCGCCTGCACTACCGGCGCCGCCGCGACCACCTGGTCGCCGCACTCGCCGAACACGCCCCGCACGTCCGGGTCACCGGCATCGCGGCCGGCCTGCACGTCGTCCTCCGACTCCCGCCCGGCTCCACCCCCGAAGCCGAACTCCTCACCCGCGCCCGGGCCGCCGGCATCTCCCTCAACGGCCTCTCCTGGCACCGCGCCACCTCGAACGCCACCGACGCACCGCCCTCCCTCGTCATCGGCTACGCCACGCCCCCGGAGCACGCCTTCCCGGCGGCGGTGCAGGCGCTCTGCGAGTTGCTGCGCAGGGCGTGAGGGGAGAGGCAGGAGGCGGGCGGGGGCAGCGGGGGCGGGAGTGCGTTCCGCCCGCCTCCCTCGGGGGTGGAGGCGGGCGGACGGCCGGGGGCGCCTACTTGTTGCGGCTGCCGAGTTCGAACAGGAGCATGATGAAACCGGCGAAGACGTGGATGCCGGCGGTGTAGATCACCAGGCGGAGGTAGACCCGCTTGTTGGCCCACTTCCCGGCGTCCATGGTCTTCGGGCCGGCGGGGGTGTCGGCCGCGCCGACCAGGGCGGCCGGGGCGGCCGGGGCGGTGGCGGTGGTGGTGGGATCGGCCATGGTGATCTCCTCCGGATGGTTCTGACGGCAGGTCAGTGGGTCGCGGCGGGGCCGCCACCGAGGCAGAGTTCGCCGCCGGGGCTCTGCAGCAGGGTGTGGACGAAGAGCAGCTCGACGCCGTTCTCGGACTCGGCGGCGATGCAGTGCGGGGTGAGCGAGTCGTAGTGGGCGGAGTCGCCCACGCGGAGGTGGTGGACGCGGTCGCCGAGGGTGAGCCGGAGTTCGCCGCGCAGGATGTACAGCCACTCCTCGCCGGGGTGGACCCGGACCACCGCGTCCTGGACGCCGGGCGGGACGTGCACCCGCAGGGCCTGCATGGCGCGGCCGGGGGCGCCGGCCCGTCGGTAGCCCCAGCCGCCGGCCCGGCCGGGCTCTATGGCGCCGCCGCGGACCACCGGATCCGGTTCGGCCATGGTCTCGCCGAGCAGGCCGGACACCGAGGTGCCGTAGGCGCGGGCGAGGCCGAGCAGGACGGGCAGCGAGGGCTGTCGGCGGCCGGTCTCCAGCCGGGACAGATACGCTGGGGAGAGCCCGACCCGCGCGGCGGCCACTTCGAGGGTGAGACGGCTGCTGAGCCGGTGCTCGCGAAGGCGGGCGGCGAGGCCGACGACCTCCTGGTCGTCGAGCTGGTCGCCTGCGGCGGGGGCACCGGTGGAGCTGGTGGTCATGTACCCAGTGGACACCCGGCGTGCCGCTCGGGCAAGAATCTTGCCTCAGAGGCAAAACGCCGGGTTGCGCGACCGAACGCGCGACCGGGGCCTCACGGCCGGGGGATGTTCCGCAGGTTGCTCCGGGCCAGGTCGATCATGCGTCCGACGCCGCCCGAGAGCACCGTCCGCCCGGCCGCCAGGGCGAAGCCCTTCAGCTGGGCGGCGGTGATGTGCGGCGGGATGGACAGCGCGTTGGGGTCGGTGACGACGTCGACCAGCGCCGGTCCCGGTCGCTCCAGCGCCTCGGCCAGCACCTCCCGCACCCTGGCCGGCTCGGTCACCCGCTTGGCCGGGATCCCCATCGCACGGGCGATGCCCGCGTAGTCCACGTCCCCGTTGTCGATCTCCGACTCGGGGTAGCCGGAGACCAGCATCTCCAGCTTGATCATGCCGAGCGCGCCGTTGTCGAACACCACCGTCTTCACCGGCAGCCGGTGCTTCGCCACCGTGAGCAGTTCGCCGAGCAGCATGCCGAGGCCGCCGTCGCCGGCCATCGCGATCACCTGGCGTCCGGGGTTGGCGAGCTGGGCGCCGATGGCGTGCGGGAGGGCGTTGGCCATCGAGCCGTGGAGGAAGGAGCCGATCACCCGCCGGTGGCCGTTGGGCTGCAGGTAGCGGGCGGCCCAGACGTTGTTCATGCCGGTGTCGACGGTGAACACCGCGTCCTGCGCGGCGACGTCGTCGAGGACGGCGGCGACGTACTCGGGGTGGATCGGCAGGTGCTTCTCGATGTCCCGGGTGTAGGCGCCTACCACGTCCTCCAGCGATCGGACGTGCTTGCGCAGCATGCCGTCGAGGAAGGCCCGGTCGCGTTTGGCCTCCAGCAGCGGCAGCACGGCCCGCAGGGTGGCGGCGACGTCGCCGTGGACGGCCAGGTCGAGCGCGGTGCGGCGGCCGAGGCGGGTCGCGTCGTGGTCGACCTGGACGGTGTGCGCCTGCGGCAGGAAGGAGTCGTACGGGAAGTCGGTGCCGAGCAGCAGCACCAGGTCGGCGGAGTGCAGCGCCTCGTGGCACACGCCGTAGCCGAGCAGGCCGCTCATGCCGACGTCGTACGGGTTGTCGTACTGGATCCACTCCTTGCCGCGCAGGGAGTGGCCGATCGGCGCGTTCAGGGCCTGCGCCGCCTCCATCACCTCGGCGTGCGCGCCGCGCACCCCGGCGCCGCAGAACAGCACGACCTTGCGGGCCGCGTTGAGCAGCCGGGCCAGCTCCTGCACCTGCGACCACGGTGGCGCGGCGACGGCCTGCTCGGTGAGGAAGTGGCTGGTGCCGGTGGGGCCGGCGGCGGGCAGCGCGGCGACGTCCCCGGGGAAGGCGAGCACCGAGACGCCGTGCGAGCCGAGCGCGTGCTGGACGGCGATCCGCAGCAGCCGGGGCAGCTGTGCGGGGGCCGAGAGCATCTCGCACCAGTTGCTGCAGTCGGTGAACACCCGCTCGGGGTGCGTCTCCTGGAAGAAGCCGGTGCCGATCTGGCCGGACGGGATGTGCGAGGCGAGCGCGAGGACGGGCAGGCCGCTGCGCTGGGCGTCGTAGAGGCCCTGGATCAGGTGGGTGTTGCCGGGGCCGCAGGAGCCCGCGCAGACGGCGAGCCGGCCGGTGAGCTCGGCCTCGGCGGCGGCCGCGAAGGCCCCGGCCTCCTCGTTGCGCACGTGCACCCAGCCGATGCCCTCGGCCCGGCGGATCGCGTCCACGACGGGGTTGAGGCTGTCGCCGACGACGCCGTAGACCCGCTCCACCCCGGCCTGCCGGAGCACCTCCACCATCTGTTCGGCCACGCTCGCCACGGGTGCACTCCTTCGCTGGGGCGCCGGTTCTCACAGGCACCTGCACACTCCGACGGGCGGCGGGGCGGCGCAGCCGGGGTGGGCCGGACGGGTGAGGGCGAGGGTGCCCGTCCGGCAGCGAGTGCGGATGCGGGTCCGCGCGGAGGGCGCGGACCCGCACCCCGGGCGCTACTCCGCCGCCAGGTGGTCGTGTTGGCCGAGCTTGCCCGCGGCGAGGCCCGCCTGGGGTTGGCGGCGGGCGGGTTCGCGGCCGGGCGGCTGGGCGCAGCGCTCCTGGGCGGGCGGGGCGGTGGTGGGCAGGGTGACCGGCTTCCCGGACTTGACCTGGACCGCGTCTCCGTCGTGCCGCAGGTGGAGCACGTCGCCGCGGCGCAGGGTGTACGTCGTCTCCTCGTGGCTGATCCGGACGTCGAGCAGGTGTCCGCGCACCAGCAGCGAGAAGCTGAGCCGCATCAGCCCGGACGGCAGCCGGGGGCGGAAGGACAGTGTCCCGCCGTGGTCGCGCAGCCCGCCGAACCCGGCCACCAGGGCGATGCAGGCCCCGGCGAGCGAGGCCATGTGCAGGCCGTCGCGGGTGTTGCCGCCGAGGTCGTGCAGGTCCATCAGGGCGGCTTCGGCGGTGTAGTCGTACGCGAGGTCGAGCTGGCCGACCTCGGCGGCGATGACGGCCTGGGTGCAGGCGGAGAGCGAGGAGTCGCGGACGGTGAGGCGCTCGTAGTAGGCGAAGTTGCGGGCCTTCTGCTCGTCGGTGAAGGCGTCGCCGCGGACCTGCATGGCGAGCACCAGGTCGGCCTGCTTGACCACCTGCTTGCGGTACAGGTCGAAGTACGGGAAGTGCAGCAGCAGCGGGTACTTCTCGGGCGGGGTGTTCTCGAAGTCCCAGAACTGGTGGTGGGTGAAGCCGTCGGCCTGCGGGTGGACGCCGAGGTCCTCGTCGTACGGGATGTACATCGCGGCGGCGGCGTCCCGCCAGGCGGCGGTCTCCTCGGTGTCGACGCCGAGGTCGGCGGCCTCGCGCGGGTGGCGGACGGCGGCCTCGGCGGCGGCGCGCAGGTTCGTCTGCGCCATCAGGTTGGTGAAGACGTTGTTGTCGGCGACGGCGCTGTACTCGTCGGGGCCGGTGACGCCCTCGATCCGGAACTTCCCGGCGACGTCGTGGTGGCCGAGCGAGCGCCACATCCGGGCGGTCTCCACGAGGAGTTCGAGCCCGTACTCGCGCTCGAACTCCTCGTCCCCGGTGGCCCGGACGTAGCGGGCGACGGCGGCCGCGATGTCGGCGCCGATGTGGAAGGCCGCGGTGCCGGCCGGCCAGTACCCGGAGCACTCCTCGCCGCGGATCGTCCGCCACGGGAACACCGCGCCGGACAGGCCGAGTTGGGCCGCCCGTTCGCGAGCCAGCGGGAGGGTCGTGTGCCGCCAGCGCAGGGCCTGGTTGACGGCGGCGGGCAGGCAGTAGGTGAGCACGGGCAGGACGAAGGTCTCGGTGTCCCAGAAGCTGTGCCCGTCGTAGCCGGGGCCGGTCAACCCCTTGGCGGGGATGGCCCGTTCCTCGCTGCGGGCGCCGGCCTGCAGGACGTGGAAGACGGCGAACCGGACGGCCTGCTGGAGTTCGACGTCGCCCTCGATCTCGATGTCGCTGGTCTCCCAGAACTCCCGCAGGAACGCGGCCTGTTCGGCGACCAGGCCGTCCCAGCCGGTGTACCGGGCGGCGGTGAGCGCGGCCTCCACCTGGTCCCGGACGGCGGGCAGCGAGCGGGTGCCGGACCAGCCGTAGGCCATGAACTTGGTCAGCCGCAGCCGCTGTCCGGGCTCGAGCACGGTGGTGACGCTGATCCGGCAGTGGTCGGCCTCGGCCTCGGCGACGGTGTCGGACTTCTCCGGGCCCTCGATGATGTGGTCCATGCCGGCCGCGACCCGGATGCCGCTGTAACGGGTGCGGTGCACCAGGACGGCCTTGGTGGCGCCGGCGTGGTGCACCTCGGGCTGCAGCGGCGCCTCCAGGACGGCCGCGGCGCGCGGGTCGCCCTCGGGGCCGCCGGGCAGCTGCTCGTTGGCGACCAGCTCGGACTGCAGCACGATCCGCACCGGGCCGTCCACCGCCTCGACGACGTACTCGACGGCCGCGACGGCGCGCTGGGTGAGCGAGACCAGCCGGGAGGAGCGGACCCGGATCGTCCGCCCGGCCGGGGAGGTCCACTCGGCCTCGCGGTGCAGCAGGCCCTCACGGAAGTCCAACCAGCGCTTGTGGCTGACGAGTTCGCCGTAGCGAAGGTCGAAGGGCTCGTCGTCCACCAGCAGTCGGATGATCTTGCCGTTGGTCACGTTGATGACGCTCTGGCTGGACTCCGGGTAGCCGTAGCCGCCCTCGCCGTAGGGCAGCGGCCGCAGCTCGAAGACGCCGTTGAGGTAGGTGCCGGGCAGGCCGTGCGGCTCGCCCTCGTCCAGGTTGGCGCGCAGGCCGATGTGCCCGTTGGAGAGCGCGAAGACGGACTCGGCGCGGGCCATCGAGGCCAGGTCCAGGCCCTGTTCGGTGATCTGCCAGGGGTCGATCGCGAAGGTGTCCGAGGAACTCATGCCTCGTCCCCCAGGAGCTCGGAAAGGTCGTCGACGACCACGGTGGCGCCGTCGTGACGCAGTTCGGC
>NZ_JBEORY010000068.1:0-48390 GCF_040302665.1 Kitasatospora sp. NPDC097691
ACCGCAGCACCCTGACCGACGGCCCGAACACCATCTACCCGGGCCAGCACCTGACCTTCGGTGACCACGGCCAGACCCAGGAGTCCGCCTCGTCGCAAAACATCCCACCTTTCCCGCAACAGTCTGTTTATCATCTCCGGGTCCTTGTCCCCCATCCGGAGCACTCACGCATGCCCACACCCCCGCCCGCCGCCACGCCCGGACCGCACCCGCTGCACGTCCTGCGGGCCACCGTCTTCGTCATCGGCGCCCTGCTCCTGCTCGTCGCGGTCGGCGTGCTGCTCCGCCAACCCCTGCTGATCCCCCCGTTGGCGGCCAGCGCGGCGCTGGTGCACGGCGCACCCGGCCTGCCGATCTCGCAGCCCCGCAACCTGGTCGGCGGTCAGCTGATGTCGGCCCTGATCGGCTACGCCACCCTCGCCGTCACCGGCAGCACCGCCTGGGGTGCGGCCGTCGCCGCCGGACTCTCGCTGGGCGCGATGATGCTCACCCACCTCTCGCACTCCCCGGCGGCGGCCACCGCCGTCATCGTGGTCCTGCAGGCGCCGCATCCGGTGCCGTTCCTCCCCCTGCTCGTGCTGGCCACCGGACTCCTGGTCGTCATCGGCCTGCTGCCCGGCCGGATCGGCGGTCACCCGGTCCGCTACCCGCTGTCCTGGTGACCGCGCACGGGCCGTCGTGACCACGCGCCCGTGCGACCACACGCCTCGCCTACCCGACCGCACGTCCGCCTGGCCGCCCACCCGGCGTCCCGTTGACCGCCGACGGCCGGGTCGTCCGATCGGATGACCCGGCCGTCATCCGTTCCGCCCGACACGACCGGCCGCCCCACCGACGCCACCGCGCACCGCGACGTCAGGCTGGGAACACCACGCCGACCGACCACCCCGTGGAGGAGCCCCCGTCATGACCGACCGCCCGCTCTCCCCCGCCGACCGGTCACTGCTGGAGGCCGCCGAACGCGGCGACCTCGACGCCACCCGCGCGGCGCCGGCCGCGGGCGCGGCCGTCGACGCCCGGGACACCGAGGGCCGCACCCCACTGCTGCGGGCCGCCTTCGCCGACCGCGTCGCCGTCGCCCGGCTGCTGGTCGGAGCCGGCGCCGACGTCAACGCGCAGGACCCTGCGCTGAACCCACGCCGAGCGCCACGGCTTCCACGCCATCGGTGAGGCACTCCGCGAGGCCGCGGTCGACCGCCGCCCGATGACTCGCTGCCGCTGGATCGCCGGCGCCGTCGTCACGGCGCTCGGGCTCGGCCTGGTGGTGGTCGCGGCCGACAGCGCGTCCGACAGCATGATCAACAACGCTCTCGACGCGGCCATGGCGCTGATCGTCGGCCTCACCCTGTTCCTGCCCGCGATCGTCCCGCCGATCGTCCGCGCCGTCTGGTGGCGACTGTCCGGACTCCGCGGCGCCACCGGCCTGGTGGCCCGGGAGAGCACGCTGACCGCCGTCCGGCGCACCGCCTCGACCGCCGCGCCGGTGCTGGTCACGGTCGGCTTCGCGGTGCTGATCGCGGGCCTGTTCCAGCTACGGGCCACCGGCTACGCGCTGGAGGAGACCGTCCGTCAGCAGGCCACCGCCGTGGTCGCCCCGCACGGCTCCCCCGGGCTCTCGGACGCCGCCGTCGCCGCCGTGCCGGGCGGCGCCTCGCTGCTGCCCACCCGGCTCTACGCCGGCGGCACCGACCACGTCGGCGCGGTCGGGATGAGCGACGCGGCTCTCCGGAAGGCGCGTACCGGGATGACCGTCACGTCCGGCTCGCTGGACGGCCTGACGGGCGCGAACGGCGCGAACACCGCGGTGGTCAAGGCCTCCACCGCGCGATGGCTGGGCTGGGCCACCGGCCACAGCGTCCCGGTCACCTTCGAGGACGGGCGGACCGCGGACCTCACGGTCGTCGCCGAGATCACCGACGACTCCGCCACCGCGAGCGTCCTGCTGACCGCCGACACCGTCCGGGCGCACGATCCCTCGGCGCTCACCTCGGTCGTCTACGCCGCCGACGCCGCCCCTTCCCCCGCCCTGGACGCCGCCCTCGCCCGCTCGGCGCGCAGGCGCTGAGCACCGCCGAGTACGCCGCCCGTACCGACCCCGAGGACGACGCGCTGGTCCGGATCTTCCTGGTCATCCTGATCGGCATGTCACTGGGCTACACCTGCCTGGCCATCGCCAACACCCTGCTGATGGCGACCGCCGAGCGGGCCGCGGACTTCGCGGTGCTGCGGCTGTCCGGCGCGACCCGCCGCCAGGTCCTCTGGGTCGTCGCCGCCGAGTCGGCCCTGGCGGTCGGCATCGGCACCGCGCTCGGCCTGGCCGTCGCCCCGGTCACCCTGCTCGGCCTGCGCTCCGGCCTCTCCGCGCAGCTCGGCACCCGGGTCGGCCTCGACCTGCCGTGGTCCGCCGTGGCGCTGACCGTCGGCGTCTGCCTGGCCATCGCCCTGACGGCCGGCCTGCTCCCGGCCCGGCTGGCGCTGCGCCGCACCGGCGCCCGGGTGAGCGGGTGAGCGGCTGAGCGGCTGACGGCCACTGCCGCCCGAGGTCGGACCGACCGTCCCCGGTCGGACCCGCCGCCCCGGTCGTCGTCGCCGAACCCGGTCGCGCCTGAACCCGGTCGGGCCCGCTGCTCCTGGTCGACCCCGTTCGCACCCGGTCGTTTCGTGCCGCCCGGCAGGGCGACCGGCGGACCTCGGCGCCCGCCCACGCCACCCGTGCCGCCTCACCGCCCCTTCCGCGAACCCCGGGACCGGCTCACCCGGCCGGGGAGCCGGGGGGAGTGATCACCGGACGGGCCTACTCCCCCTGCTCGGCGAGGGACTTGACGCCTTCGAGGGTGGCCGTCATGGCCCTGTGCAGCTCGCCCAGCCGGAGGTCGATGACCTTCTCCTCGATCTCGGGCTTGGCATCGATGATGGGGCTCATGGCGCTGCGGCCCGGGCCGATCACCACCGACTGGCGCAGCCGGGTGCCGCCGTCCTCGGGGGTCAGGTCGAAGCGCCAGCGGGCCAGCGCACCGGCCGTCTCGGACACCGGCTCGCCGTAGCGGCCGTCGGCGTCCATCACGGCCCAGGCGAAGGCGCGCGGGCGGGTGGGGTCGGCGGATCCGGCCGGTTCCGTCACGACCGTCACCTCCGTCACCTCGGAGACCGTCCGCCAGTCGGGCAGGCCCTCACGGCGGTTGTGGCCCTCGAAGCGGGCGCCCAGCGCCGGGCCGTCCGCGCCGTCCAGCCAGGCGACGCGCTGGAGCTCGGGGCTGAGCCGGGTGGGCAGTTCGATGTCCGTCACCAGCTCCCACACCCGTTCCACCGGTGCCTGGACGAAGATCTCGCAGACCGTACCCGGACCGTCGGCGTAGCGCATTCCGTTCCCCCTCCTGCTCATCCACGTCGTGCACGTCGTGGGTGTGGCGAATCGTACGTGTAGCGAATCGATGCGGGTCGACACCCGCCCGCGCCCCCGCTTGTGCGTCCGGAACGCCGCGAAGGCAGCGGGCGGGTTGCCGCCCTGGGCCCGGAAACGATGATCGAGCCCGCCGAACACCCAAGTCAATCCACCGGTTTGCTGGGACATCTCCAAGCGATACCTTGGATCCCCGTGACCATCGACGATCTCCGCGTCTTCGCCGCGGTCTGCCGGGCCGGCTCGCTCAGCGCCGTCGCCCGCGACCTCCACTGCACCCAGTCCGCGGTCAGCCAGCACGTGAAGCGGCTCGAACGCGAGCTCGGCCTCGCCCTGATCGAGCGGCACTCGCGCGGGGTGGTGCCCACCAAGGCGGGCCGCCTGCTCCAGGCCGCCGTCGCCACCGGCCTCGGCAGCATCGACCACGCGCTGCACCGGGTCGCCGAACTCGCGCGCGGCGAGGGCGGATCCGTTCGGATCACCACCGGCGCCACCAGCATCCGGCACTTCATGTCCGCGGCCGTGGTGGCCTTCCGTCGGCGTTTCCCCCAGGTCAGCCTGGAGTTCCAGACGGAGGTCTCCAGCCGCAGCTGCCTGGAGGCACTCACCGCCGGGCGGGTCGACCTGGCCTGGATCACCCTCGGCACCCCGGTCCGCGGCATCGACCAGCGGCCGGTCGTCGACCTGCCGTGGGTCCTGGCCGTCGCCTCGGGCGACCCGCTCGCCACCAGGGCCCGCATCGAACCCGCCGACCTCCAGGACGCCCGGCTCATCGGGCTGCCGCAGAACTCCGTCGCCCGCTCCCAACTCGACGCCTGGCTCGGGAAGTCGGGCATCCGACCGGTCTTCGACACCAGCGTCGCGGACTGGGACACCGCGATCCTGCTCGCCGAACTCGGCCTCGGCCACGCCGTCGTCCCCGCCCTCCCCCAGTGGCAGGGCCCGAGCCACCCCGGCCTGCGGCTGCTCCCGCTCCCCGACCTGCCCGCCCTCACCGCCGGCTGGGCCGTCCGCGACTGGGCCAACCTCTGCCCCCTCGCCCGTGCCTTCGCCGACACCGTCGCCGCCCACTGCGGCGCCGATCCCGCCCTCCCGGCGGGGCACCCGGGCGCCGTCTGACCGCCCGCGACCGCCCGCGACCGCGCCCGGACGACTACCGACCGTTGCCCGAGATCACCCGGCATCGCCCGATTCCCCCTCCACAGCCTCACCGTTGGGCCCTTCCACCCCACCGCACCGGCCCGGGCGGGCGCCCCCGGGAACGCGGGACCTGTGGGGCCGCCGTCAGCGGGAGCCGGACGTACGGTCCAGGAAGCGCCGCAGCCCGTCCCGGACGCCCTCGGTCGGCACCGTCGACGCGAAGGCCGCCGCCTCCACCGCGAGCCCCTCGTCGATCGGGAGGTTGATGCCGCGGGTCACCGCCCGGAGGCAGGCGGCCACCGCCGTCGGCGCGTGCCGGATGATGCGGTCGGCCAAGTCCCGGGCCGCGTCCATGAGTTCACTCGCCGGGACGACCGAGTTGACCAGGCCGAACTCGGCGGCCCGGGCGGCCGGGATCGGCTCCCCGGTGAGGATCATCTCCAGGCCGCGCTTGCGTCCGACGTGGCGCGGGAGCCGCTGCGAACCGCCGAAGGGCGGCGGGAAGCCGAGCGAGATCTCCGGCTTGCCGAAGGTCGCGTGCTCGGCCGCGAGGGCCAGCGGAGCCGCCTCGGTGACCTCGCAACCACCGCCGTACGCAAGGCCGTTGACGGCCACGATGATCGGCTTGGGGAACTCCTCGATCCGTCGGGTGAGGGTGTGGCCGCGGCGGACGAACTCGCGCAGGGCCCGCTCGGGCCCGCCGGCGATGTCGGCCGCCAGGGACGGGATATCGGCACCCGCGCTGAACGCCCGCTGCCCGGCACCGGTGAGGATCACGGCGCGGACGGTGTCGTCGGCGTCGATGCGGTCGAACTCGGCGAGCAGCCCGTCGATCGTCGGGTGGTCGAGGGCGTTGAGCTTCTTCTCGCGGTCGATGGTGAGGGTGACGACGTGCTGGTCCCGCTCGCTGCGGATGGTCATGGGCGCGCGCTCCGTTCCCGGCCTGGCTTCCCGGCCCCACTGCCGGACGGATCGAGGCTAGGAACACCGCCCCATGACAATCCAGTTATTGTCCTGGATACACCTCCACACGTATGACACCCAGGAACGGCAGGTGGCCGGTGCGACCGCGCTCCTACAAGGCCATCGTCGACGAGTACGCGACGGCCATCCGCTCCGGCGCGCTCACGGCGGGCACCCGGCTGCCGACCCACCGCGCCCTCGCCCGCGAACGGCGGGTCGCCCTCGCCACCGCCACCCGGGTCTACGCCGAACTGGCCGCCGCCGGGCTGGTGGTGGGCGAACAGGGCCGGGGCACCTTCGTCCGGGTCCGCGCCGGCTACGACGGCCTCGAACCCTCCCGCGCGCTCCCGGTGCCGCGGGTGGCGGACCTCTCCTTCAACCAGCCGCTCGCCCCCGGCCAGGGCGACCTGCTGCGGCAGGCCCTGCGCGCGCTCGCCTCCTCGGGCGACGCCGAGGCCCTGCTGCGCCAGCACCCCCCGGGCGGCCACCGGCACGACCGGGCGGCCGTCGCCAGGTACCTGCTGGACCGCGGCGTCGACACGGCACCGGAGAACGTGCTGCTCACCAGCGGGGCGCAGCAGGCGCTGGACTGCGTCCTGCGCACCCTCACCCGCCCCGGGGACGTCCTGGCCGTGGACGCGCTCAGCTACCCCGGCATCAAGCTGATCGCCTCCGCGCACGGGCTCGACCTGGCGCCCGTCCCGGTCACCCCCGCCGGACCGGACCTCGACGCCCTCGACCGGCTCTGCCGCGCCCGACCGGTACGCGCGGTGTACACCATGCCGACCGTCCACAATCCGCTCGGCTGGGTGCTCGACCGGGCGCGGCGCGAACGCCTGGTCGGTCTCGCCACCGAGCACGGCTGCACGCTGGTCGAGGACGGCACGTACGCCTTCCTGGAGGCCGCGCCGCCCCCGCCCCTGCACGCCCTCGCGCCCGAGCGCACCTGCTACGTGGCCGGGCTGTCGAAGAACGTGGCGCCGGGCCTGCGGTTCGGCTTCGCCGTCCTGCCCGATCACCTGCTGCGGCCCGCGACCACCCAGCTGCGCACGGCTGCCTGGGGCGCGCCCGGCCTGGTGACCGCCGTCGCCACGGGCTGGCTCGCGGACGGAACGGTGGCCCGCCTGGAACGGGAGCGCCGTGCGGACGCGGCCGCGCGCCAGGCCATCGCCCGCGCCGCCCTCGACGGCCTCACCACGACCGCCCACCCCGGCTCCTACATCCTCTGGCTCGCCCTCGAACCCCACCAGCGCCCGGACCGTGCGGCCGCCGCCCTCGCCGCCGAGGGCATTCTGACCTCCACCGCCGATGCGTTCGCGACCACCGCCCACCGCCCCAACGCCCTCCGCCTCGCCCTCGCCACACCCCCGCTCACCGACCTCCCCGCCGTCCTCACCCGCCTCCGCACCACCCTGGACGCCATCGCCCCCTGACGCACCGGAAGTCGGCCCGTCCGACTTCCTACTCCGGCCGTCCCGCTACCTCCCCCGCCTCCTCCGCCCCGGGCGCCTCCCCCGCCTCCCCGGGCGCCTCCCCCGCGGCGGCCGCGCGGCCGAAGCGGGTGCTCCAGTCCACCAGCAGCGTTCGCAGGCCGGGAGGGCCGATCACCTCGAAGTCGGCTCCGAGCGAGCCCAGGGCCATGGCGGGCCAGTCCAGGGAGTCGGCGGTCATCAGCAGCCGACAGCGGCCGGCGGCGACGGGCTCGACGGTGCCCCAGCGGCCGACCCGCGCCCGGACGTGGTCGGCGGGCGCGTCGACCAGCACCTCCACCCGGTGCGGCCGGGGCACGCCGTTGAGGCCCGCCCGGACGAACTCCGCCGCGTCGGCGGCCGGGAGGGTGCGCGGGGCGAAGCGGGCGCCGCTGCCCTGTGGGGCGGTGAGCCGGTCGAGGCGGAAGCTGCGCCAGTCGGCGCGGTCGAGGTCGTACGCGACCAGGTACCAGCGGCGGTTGAGGCAGACCAGCCGGTGCGGTTCGACGTGCCGCGCCGAACGGCGCCCGTCGGCGGCGGTGTACGCGAACCGCATCCGTTCGTCGTCCCGGCACGAGAGCGCCACCACCGTGAGGACGTCCGGGTCGACGCCCACGCCCGCCCGGGTTCCCCAGTCGACCGGGACGGTCATCGCGCGCAGCGCCTCCACCCGGCGGCGCAGCCGGGCCGGCATCACCTGGACCACCTTCGCCAGCACGCGCACCGAGGCCTCGGCGACGCCCTCCACCGGGCTCTCCGCCGCCGCCTGCAGGCCCACCGCCAGCGCCACCGCCTCCTCGTCGTCGATGACCAGCGGCGGCAGTGCCGCGCCCGCCGCCAGCTGGTAGCCGCCGTCGACGCCGCGCTGCGCCTCGACGGGGTAGCCGAGTTCACGCAGGCGGTCGATGTCGCGGCGCAGGGTGCGGACGGAGACGCCGAGCCGGTCGGCCAGTTGCTCGCCGGGCCAGTACCGGTGGGTCTGGAGCAGGGAGAGCAGTCGCAGCGTCCGGGTGCTGGTGTTCGCCATGGGTCCGATTCTCCCCGGGATTCAGGACAGGAAGTGGCCGCAATGGTCCGTAGCGTTGTTCTTGTCCGAGGGAGCAGGAACCGAACGGAAGGCCAGAACCATGACGACGACCACGCCCGAGACCGACACCGCGACCACCACCAACGCTGCGGACAGCGTCACCACCGCCACCGCCAGCGCCGTACCGGCGAACGTCACCGGCGAGCGCGCCGACTTCCTGGAGACGCTGGCGAAGCACCGCTACTTCCTGCGCTTCACCACCCGCGACCTCACCGACGAGCAGGCGGGCCTGCGGACCACCACGAGCGAGCTGTGCCTGGGCGGCCTGGTCAAGCACGTGACCTCGATGGAGCGGCTGTGGGTGGCCTTCATCCTGGAAGGCCCGTCCGCGATGCCCGACTTCACCGTCTGGACCGAGGAGGACATCGCCCGCCGGGCCGACGAGTACCGCATGCTGCCCGGGGAGACCCTGGCCGGCGTCCTGGCCGCCTACGAGGAGGTGGCGCGCCGTACGGACGAGCTGGTGGCCGCCCTCCCCGACCTGGACGTCGCGCACCCGCTGCCGAAGGCCCCCTGGTTCCAGGCGGACGCCTCGTGGTCGGCCCGCCGGGTGCTGCTGCACGTCATCGCCGAGACCGCCCAGCACGCGGGCCACGCCGACATCATCCGCGAGGCCCTGGACGGCGCGAAGACGATGGGCTGAGCCGGCCGTCGGCGGGGTCCGTCGGAGCGGACCGACGGACCCCGCGCCGTGCGCTGACCCGCCCTCAGGCGGGCCCGACCAGGGTGAACCCGGCCCCGTCGACCGCGCCGCGGACCACGTCCTCGTCCAGCGGCTGCGCGGAGGCCACGGTGACCCGCCCGCTCGGCGCGTCGGCGACGACGTCGGTGACGCCCGGCAGCGCGGAGAGCCCGGCGCTGACCGTCCTCTCGCAGTGGCCGCAGCTCATCCCTTCGACGGCGAAAACGGCGGTGGTGGACATGACGGTGCCTCCCATGACGGGCCCATGACGGACAGGTGGAACGGATCGCCCCGCACCACCCCACCCCAATCCGGCACCCGACCACAGGGACACGCCGCACGGATGACACCATCGAGCGGTTCCGGGAACCGACCGGGCCGCACATCCGACAGGGGCCCCTGAACCACTGCCCCGTCCCCACCCGTTCCTCCAAATACGACCCGAACAGGTACGAACCGAACAGGTACGAACCGACCGACCCGATCACGTACGACCCGATCACGTACGACCCGAAACCCGACCAGGCCGTGCCGTGCCGGTCCCCGCACTGGAGCCGTTCCACCATGTCCACACTGGCCCCGATACCCGCCCGACCGGAGGCCACCACGGCACTCCGGCCGTCCCACGCCGCCCCGCACGGCGGGTACGGCCACCTGCCCGCCGGGAGCAGCCGTTGAGCACGCCGGCCGGTCCGAGCCCGCAGCGCCCGAGCCCCCGACGCCTGAGCCTCCGTCGGCTGCGCCTCCGCAAGCCCTGGCACGGCGCGCTCGCCCTCGCACTGGCAGCCGCCGTGACGGCCGGTCTGCTGTGGTGGCAGCCGTGGAGCGACCGGAAGCGCGGCCCGGCCCCGCTCGCGTTCACCACCGCGCCCGGCGGCACCGCCCGCTTCGGCACCGGCGAGCACCTGTACCGGTACAAGGTGCGGGTGGAGAACGGGATCGCGGAGAGCCCGGAACAGTTCGCCGCCGAGGTGGACGCGGTCCTCGGTGACGTCCGGCAGGGCTGGGCCGCCGGCGGCACGGCCTCCTTCCAGCGGATGCCCGCCGACCCGGTGGACTTCACCGTCTACCTGGCCACCCCGAAGTCCACCGACCGGATCTGCGGCCAGTACGGGCTGGACACCGGCGGCTGGGTGAACTGCGGCGTCACCCACCAGGTGGTCATCAACCTCAAGCGCTGGACCGAGCTGTCCGAGTTCTACCAGGGCAAGCCCGAGCTCTACCACGCGCTCGCGGTCAACCACGAGGTCGGCCACATCCTCGGCGAGGGCCACGTCGACTGCCTCGGTCCGGGTGCCCCGGCGCCGGTGATGATGCAGCAGATCAAGGGGCTGCACGGCTGCGTCCCCAACGGCTGGCCCTACTCGGACACCGGTACCCTGCTCACCGGCCCGCCCGTCCAGGCCCCCACCAACGCCCCGTAGCCCGTCGCAGCGGCCCCGCCGCCACCCCGTGCCGAACCGTCCTCCCGAAACACGGATAATCCTGGTCGGACCGGACGCCGCCCCACCGCGCGCGCCCGGTCCGAGCAGCAGCCCGGGCCGTGTCCGTACACGGTGCCGACGGCTGATGAACGTGGCTGATGAACGTGGCAGAACGTGGAGGACGAGCGTTGAACGGTGTGCCCGGCGGGGAGAACCTGGACTGGCCGGTGCTGCTGGCGGCCGCGGAGACGGCCGCCCGGGCGACCCGCGGCCAGGGCAGGGTCGCCGACTACATTCCGGCCCTCGCCACCGCCGACCCGGAGGCCTTCGGCATGGCCGTCGCCACCGTCGACGGTGAGCTGCACGGTGTCGGGGACTGGGAGCAGCCGTTCTCCGTCCAGAGCGTGTCCAAGCTGTTCTCCCTGGCCCTCGCGGTCGCCTACGGCGGGGACACGCTCTGGCGGGGCGTCGGCCGCGAGCCGTCCGGCAACCCCTTCAACTCCCTGGTGCAGCTGGAGACCGAGCACGGTATCCCGCGCAACCCGTTCATCAACGCGGGCGCCCTCGTGGTGACCGACCGCCTGCAGACCATGACCGGCGACGCCTCCGGCGCGGTACGGGAGTTCCTGCGCCGCGAGTCCGGCAACCCCGGGCTCGACACCGACCCGGTGGTCGCCGCCTCCGAGGCCGAGCACGGCCACCGCAACGCCGCCCTGGCCCACTTCATCGCCAGCCACGGCAACCTGGAGAACCCGGTCGAGACCGTCCTGGAGCACTACTACGCCCACTGCGCCCTCACGACGAGCTGCCGCGACCTGGTCCTGGCCGGCTCCTTCCTGGCCCGCTACGGCGTGCGCGCCGACGGCACCCACCTGATGTCCCGCAGCGAGGCCAAGCGGATCAACGCCGTCCTGCTCACCTGCGGCACCTACGACGCGGCCGGCGAGTTCGCCTTCCGCGTCGGCCTCCCCGGCAAGAGCGGCGTCGGCGGCGGCATCCTCGCCATACTCCCCGGCCGCGCCGCCGTCTGCGCCTGGGGCCCGCGCCTCGACCAGGCCGGCAACTCCGTCGCCGCGGTCACCGCCCTGGACACCCTGACCACCCTCTCCGGCTGCTCGGTCTTCTGACCGGCTCACCCCCACCCCGCCGCCGGCTCACCGCCCACCCCGCCGCCCGCCACCTGCGCCCCGCAGCGACGGCGACGGCGACGGCGACGGCGACGGCCGCACACGAGCACCTCCGAAGCCGACCGGGCCCCGGTCGTCCGCACAGCGACCGGGGCCCGACGTCTTCACGCGACGACCGTGACGGCTACTCCACCGTCACGCTCTTCGCCAGGTTGCGCGGCTTGTCCACGTCGCGGCCGAGGGCGACGGCGGCGTGGTAGGCCAGCAGCTGCAGCGGGATGTTGAGCAGCAGCGGGTCCAGCTCGGGCTCGCTCTTGGGCACCAGGATGCAGTGGTCCGCGAGCTTCTCCTCCGGGCGGCGGTGCGCGACGGCGATGACGCGCCCCGACCGGGCCTTGATCTCGCCCAGCGTGGTGAGGTTCTTCTCCAGCAGCTCGTCGTCCGGGACGAGGGCCACGGTGGGCAGTTCGGGGCTGATCAGCGCCAGCGGGCCGTGCTTCAGCTCGCTCGCCGGGTAGGCCTCGGCGTGCACGTAGGAGATCTCCTTGAGCTTCTGCGCGCCCTCCCGGGCCACCGGGTAGCCGCGCACCCGGCCGATGAACATCATGCCCGCCGACTGGGCGTACTCGGCGGCGAGTTCGGCGATCGACTCGCTCTGCTCCAGCACCTCGCGGATCTGGTCCGGCAGCGCCTGCAGGGCCGAGACGATCCGGCGTCCGTCGGCGGGCGACAGGTCGTGGATGCGGCCGAAGTGCAGGGCCAGCAGCGCGAAGGCGACCACGGTGGAGGTGAACGCCTTGGTGGAGGCGACCGAGACCTCCGGCCCGGCGTGCAGGTAGATGCCGCCGTCGCACTCGCGGGCGATCGCGCTGCCCACGGTGTTGACGACGCCGAGCACCCGGCCGCCCTTGCGCTTGATCTCCTGGACGGCGGCCAGCGTGTCGTAGGTCTCGCCGGACTGGCTGACCGCGACGTACAGGGTGTCCGCCTCGATCACCGGGTTGCGGTAGCGGAACTCCGAGGCCGGCTCGCTGTGCGCGGGGATCCGGGACAGCTCCTCGATCAGCTGCGCGCCCATCTCGCCCGCGTAGTAGGCGGATCCGCAACCGAGGATCTTGACCCGGCGGATCTCGCGCAGCTCCCGGGCGTCCAGGTTGAGGCCGCCGAGGTGGGCGGTGGCGAAGCGCTCGTCGAGCCGGCCGCTCAGCGTGCGCTCGACCGAGCCGGGCTGCTCGTGGATCTCCTTGAGCAGGTAGTGCTCGTAGCCGGCGGTGTCGAAGGAGTCGATCTCCCAGTCCACCGTGGACGGCTGACGGTGGGTGGTGCGGGCGTCCGCGGTGAAGGTGCGGAAGCCGTCGGCCCGGACGGTGGCCAGCTCGCCGTCCTCCAGGTGGACGACCTGGCGGGTGTAGCGGACCAGCGCGGAGACGTCGGAGGCGGCGAACATCTCCTTCTCACCGATGCCCAGCACGATCGGGCTGCCGTTGCGGGCGACCACGATCCGGTCGGGCTGGTCGGCGTCGAGCACCGCGATGCCGTACGTGCCGACCACCCGGCCGAGCGCGGCGCGCACCGCGTCCTCCAGCTCGACGCCCTCGGTGAGGTGGGCGGCGATCAGGTGGGAGAGCACCTCGGTGTCGGTCTCGGAGCGGAACACGGCGCCGTCGGCGGTCAGCTTGGCGCGCAGTTCGTCGGCGTTCTCGATGATGCCGTTGTGGACGACGGCGATGCGCTCGGCATTGTCCAGGTGCGGGTGCGCGTTGGCGTCGCTGGGGACGCCGTGGGTGGCCCAGCGGGTGTGGCCGATGCCGGTGGAGCCCTTGAACCGGGCCGGGACGGCGGCGGCGAGGTCGGCGACCCGGCCCTTCACCTTGCGCAGCTTGATGCCGCCGGTGCGCCCGGTGACGGCGACGCCCGCCGAGTCGTAGCCGCGGTACTCCAGTCGGGCCAGGCCCTCCAGCAGGAAGGGGGTCGCGTCCTTGGGGCCGATGTAGGCCACGATTCCGCACATGCGTGGACTCCTCGTTGATAGTGACGGGGCGTGAGCGACGTCGCTCAGCCGTGGGCGGTCCGCGCTCAGCCGTAGACGATCCGCCGCAGCTGGCGGGCCGAGAGCTCCGGCGCCGCGACGCGGCGCTGCGGGAGTTCCTCGGCGAGCTGGGCGAAGATCCGCTCGTTGGTCAGACCGCGTGCCTGCAGCTCGGTGTGGCGTCGGCGCACGTACTCCTCGGTGCTCTCCGAGAAGTACGCCAGCACCTCCGCCACGACCCGCGCCGCCTCCCGGGGTCCCAGCTGGCTGGTCCGGGTCAGGTGGGCGAGGAGGTCTTCGTGAGGGTGGGGTGAGCTCGGCACGAGTGAGGAGCCTAGGTCGAACCGCCACCGAAGACAAAGATCTTGCCCGAAATCGGGCAGACATGACGGCTTTTGGCCCAGTCCAACCCCACACCCACCCTCACGCCACCCCTCACGCCACTCCACACCCACCTTCCGCGGCACCCCTGGCGACCACCCGCCCCCGTTCGTTCGTCTTCCGCCGAACCCTTGAAGCGCCACCGGCTCCACACGTAGCGTGATCCCCTGAACACGAAGCGGAAGACCGGAGGCTTGCTGATGTGCGGGATCACCGGATGGGTCGCCTTCGACCGCGACCTCACCGCCGAACCGAGGGCCCGGCACGTCCTCGACGCGATGACGGCCACCCAGCTCTGCCGCGGCCCGGACGCGGGCGGCGTCCTCCTCGAACCGCACACCGCGATCGGCCACCGCCGCCTCGCGGTGATCGACATCGAGGGCGGCACCCAGCCGATGACGGTCGAGCAGGACGGCCGGCTGCTGGCCGCGCTCACCTACAGCGGCGAGGTCTACAACCACCGCGAGCTGCGCGCGGAGCTGGAGGCGGCCGGCCACCGCTTCCGCACCCGCAGCGACACCGAGGTCGTGCTGCACGCCTACCTGGAGTGGGGCGCGGGGCTCGCCGAGCGGCTCAACGGCATGTTCGCCTTCGCCGTCTGGGACGCCCGGCGCGAGGAGCTGCTGCTGGTCCGCGACCGGATGGGCGTCAAACCGCTGCACTACCACCCCACCCCGGACGGCGTGGTCTTCGGCGCCGAGCCCAAGGCCCTGCTCGCCCACCCCGCCGTCCGCCCGGTGGTCGACCTGGACGGGCTGCGCGAACTGCTCGGCCACACCCGCACCCCCGGCCTGACGCCGTACCGCGACATCCACGAGGTCCGGCCCGGCCACCTCGTCCGGGTACGCCGGGAGGGCCTCTCGGTCCACCGCTACTGGGCACTGGAGGCACGCGAGCACCGCGACGGCCTGGCGAACACCGTCGCCACCGTCCGGGCCCTGCTGGACGACATCGTGCACCGCCAGCTCGACGCGGACGTCCCGCTCTGCTCGCTGCTCTCCGGCGGCCTGGACTCCAGCGCCATCACCGCCCTCGCCGCCCGGACGCTGCGCGCCGCCGGGGCCGGCCCGGTGCGCTCCTTCTCCGTCGGCTTCACCGGCCAGGGCGAGTTCCAGGCCAGCGAGGTCCGGCAGACCCCGGACGGCCCGTTCGCCCGGATGCTCGCCGACCACGTCGGCGCCGACCACAGCGTGATCGAGCTGGACGCCGCCGAGCTGACCGACTTCGCCCGGCGCTCCGCCGCGCTGCGCGCCCGCGACCTGCCGGGCGGCGTCGGCGACATGGACGTCTCGCTGCTGCTGCTCTTCCGCGGCGTGCGCCGCCACTCCACCGTCGCGCTGTCCGGCGAGTCCGCGGACGAGCTCTTCGGCGGGTACCGCTGGTTCCACGACCCGCGGACCGTCGCCACCGAGGACTTCCCCTGGGCCGCCGGCCTCACCCACATCGCCGGCCTGGGCTCCGGCCCGCGCGAACAGCTGCTCGACGCCGAGCTGCTGCGCAAGCTCGACCTGGACGGCTACCGCCGGGCCCGCTACCGCGAGGCGATCGCCGAGGTCCCGCACCTGGACGCGGCAGACCCGCTGGAACGGCGGATGCGCGAGATCTCGTACCTCAACCTGACCCGCTTCGTCCGGATCCTGCTCGACCGCAAGGACCGGATGAGCATGGCCAACGGCCTGGAGGTACGGGTGCCGTTCTGCGACCACCGACTGGTCCAGTACGTCTTCAACACGCCGTGGGCGATGAAGAGCTTCGACGGACGGGAGAAGAGCCTGCTGCGCGCCGCCGTCCGGGACCTCCTGCCCGCGGCGATCGCCGACCGGGCGAAGAGCCCGTACCCGGTGACCAACGACCCGCACTACCCGGCCCAACTGCGCGCCGAGCTCACCCGGCTGGCCGTCGAGCGGAAGTCCCCCGCGCTCGACCTGCTCGACCGGCGGCGCCTCGCCGACGCGCTCGCCCCGGAGACCGACCCGCAGTCCGTCCGGCTGGGCGTCGACCTCGCGCTCGACCTGGACGCCTGGCTGAGGGAGTACCAGGTCACCCTGGAGCTCTGACACACCGGCGCCCACCCGGCCCGTCACCCGGACAGCCCCTCGAGCGCCCGGCCCGGCGGCCGGGCGACGCACCGTCACCCGGACGACGCCGCGGCCCGGTCGCTCCGGCCGCTGCGCCATCCGGGTGATCTTCGGGAACCATCCCGGCGCGCCCGGGCGTCGCACGGTGCGGTAGCGTCGCCGACACCTCCCGAATGGCGGGCGAAATCATGGATTCCCGCCCCCGTGCCGTCAGGATGGGAGCGAACCGTTCACCTCGATCCGCCGGGGGATCCCGTCATGCAGCCGCGAGTCTTCGCGATTCTCACCGCCCTGCTCCTGGGCGTCCTGGGCCTCGGGTCGGTGGCCGTCACCGACTGGTCGCCCGCGGCGGCCACCGCGACCCCGGCCGCCACGGCCGCCGGGGCGCCGTCCGGCGCCGCCCAGCCGGCCTCGGCGGGCGCGGCGAGCGCCACCCCGACCGGCGACCCGGCGGTGTGGACCCGCTCGACGCTGCGCAACAAGCTGATGGCCGAGATGGACGCCACCGACCCCGGTGTCGCCCTCGCCGACCTCGACAAGATCACCAAGGAGAAGCCGTACACCGTGCGCTTCTGCCACCCGATCGCGCACGAGCTCGGCCACGCGGCGGTCAAGCGGTTCAACGCCGACTTCCAGAAGGTCATCTCCTTCCCGCACGAGACCTGCGCGGCCGGCTACCTGCACGGCGCCGTCGAGGAGATGCTCAACGCCTCCACCCAGCCCGAGGTGGACCTGCTCAAGCTCTGCCAGCCCAAGAACAGCGGCCCCTGCATCCACGGCGTCGGCCACGGCACGATGTTCGTCGCCAAGCAGGACGTCGCCAAGGCCCGCGACCTGTGCAACAAGTTCCCGACCGACCAGAACCGGATCCGCTGCTCCGAGGGCCTGTTCATGCAGCTCTTCGGCCCGGACGAGGAGGACGAGCAGGCCAAGGCCAACCTGCCCGCCGACAAGCTCGCCCAGGACCCGCTCTACCCGTGCAAGGACCAGCCGGCCCTGTTCCAGTCGGCCTGCTTCTTCTACGCCCCGACCTTCTACCTCTCCTCGCACGACTACCCGAACCACCCCGAGGTCTACGCCGACGCCCTCAAGTGGTGCCTCAACGGCAAGGCCAGCGGCGGGTCGGTGGACTGCAGCCGCGGGGTCGGCTCGCGGACCATGAAGTACAACCTGGACCGCGAGGACTGGGCCGCCCAGCAGTGCGCCACCGCCGCCGACGGCTGGCAGCGCAAGGCCTGCGCCGAGGGCCTGGTCAGCTACTACACGGTCAACTACACGGACGCCGGGGCGGCCGGCCGGCTCTGCGCCAAGATCACCGACAAGGAGATGCAGGGGTACTGCCGCTCCGCGGGCGGCCTGTCCGGCTCGCTGGACTGACCGGACCGACCCCCGACGATCTCAGCATGAGGGCCCGCGCCGCACGGCGCGGGCCCTTTCCGTAGGATCACGGACCATCGCCTGATCAGGGTGCGCCGAGGACGCCGCGCCTCCCCTCCCCCGGCCTCCCTGGAGTGTCCCCCATGGCCACCGACGACTTCCGCGCCACCGCCCGCCCCACGCGCGACTCCGACCCCACCGACGACTTCCGCGCCGCCGCCCACGCCACCGCCGACCTGGTCTCCGACTACCTCGCCGAACTGCCCGACCGCCCGGTGTGGCAGCCCATGGACGAGACCGCGCGCAGGGCCCTGCTCGACGCCCCGCTGCCCGCCGACGGCCGCCCGCTCGCCGAGCTCCTCGACGCCGTCGGGCGCGACGTGATGCCGTACCCGATGGGCAACGGCAACCCGCGCTTCTTCGGCTGGGTCAACTCCGCCCCCGCGCCCGCCGGGGTGCTCGCCACCCTCGCCGCCTCCGCGATGAACCCCAGCTCGGCCGGCGGCGACCACGCCGACGTCCACCTGGAACGCGCCGTGGTCCGCTGGATCGCCGAGCTCGTCGGCTTCCCCCACCCGGCAGGCGGCGGGCTGCTCACCTCCGGCACCTCGATGGCGACCATCGTCTGCCTCGCCGCCGCCCGCAACCGCGCCGCCCGCCTGGCCGGCCGGGACGTCCGCGAGGACGGCCTGGCGGGCCTGCCCCCGCTGGTCGGCTACGTCACCGGCGAGACCCACTCCTGCGTCCGCAAGGCCGCCGAACTCCTCGGCCTCGGCAGCAGGCACCTGCGCACCGTCGCCACCGGCCCCGACGGCCGCCTGGACACCGCCGAGCTGCGCGCCGCCGTCGAGCGCGACCGGGCGGCCGGCCTGCTGCCGTTCCTCGTCGTCGCCTCCGCCGGCACCGTCGGCACCGGCGCGGTCGACGCGTTCGGCCCGATCGCCGACCTGTGCGAGGAACAGCGGCTGTGGCTGCACGTGGACGGCGCGTACGGTGCCTTCGGCCGGCTCGACCCCGCCATCGCCCACCGCTACGACGGCCTGGAGCGCGCCGACTCGCTCGCCCTCGACCCGCACAAGTGGCTCGGCGTCCCGGTCGACTGCGGCTGCGCCCTGGTCCGCGACACCGGGGAACTGCGCGGCACCTTCAGCCTCGTCCCGTCCTACCTGCGCGACGAGGCGGCCGGCTCACTCGGCTGGTTCTCCGAGTACGGCACCGAGCAGACCCGCCCGTTCCGCGCCCTCAAGGTGTGGGCCACCATCGCCCACCGGGGCCGCGCCGGTCTCGCCCGGGACATCGCCCGGTGCACCGCGCTGGCCCGACGCCTGGGCGAACTCGTCCGGGCCGACGAGGAGTTGGAGCTGCTCGCCGAGGTCCAGACCTCCATCGTGGCGTTCCGCCACCGCGCGACCGGCCTGGCCCCCGCCGCCCGTGACGCCCTCAACCGCGACCTGCCCGTCGCCGTCCAGCAGCGCGGCCGGGTCTTCGTCACCGGCGCCCGCCTCGGCACGGACGAGATGCTCCGCGCCTGCCTCCTCAACGCCACGACGACGGAGGAGGACCTGCACCTCCTGCTCGCCGAGGTCAAGGCCGCCGCCCGCGACCTGCTCCCGTAACAGCCCCGCGCGGACCGTAACCGCCTGGTCACGGCGGACGCGCGGCCGGGAAACACCGGTCGGGCACGGTGGTGGCATGGAGCATTCGAAGCCCTCCCCCCGCCGTGCCACCGGTGCTCTCCGCAGCCGCCGCACCCACCACTGGCGCCGTGACACCGTCGAACTCGCCGCCGTCTTCCTGTCCGTCACGGCGGCCGACCTCATCGCCAAGGTCGTCGTCCACGGCCCGGACGGCCCGGTCGTGGTGGCCGCCTCCGCGCTCGCCCTGCTCGCCACCGCCCTGCTCCACACCTGGTGGTCACCGCACGCCCCGCCACCGGCCACGCTCTGGCGGGTGCGCACCACGGCCCTCGCCCACACGCCCACGGCGCTCGCCGACCACCGGATCACCCTGCTCTCCGTCCACCCCCACCCCACCACCGACGAGCTCTACCTCCGCACCGAGCCCTCGGTCACCCCGGCCGTCCTGACGGCGCTGCTGACGACCACCGGCCACACCGTCCAGGACGTGCCGACCCGCATCGCCTGAGCCCACCCGCGCCGCCCCGGGCGCCGGCCCGACCGGGCGTCAGGCCGGGCGTCAGGCCGGGCCGGGGTCGTTGGGGTGCGGTTCGAGCGGGGTCACCACGGCGGTCATCCACGGCCACAGCGGGAGGCTGCCCAGCACCTCCGCCCGCAGCTCCGCCTCGTCGGCCGCCCGCCAGACACCGATGCTGCGCCGCTCGCCGACCGGACGCCACAGCCGCGCCAGCCGACCGGTGGCGGCCAGCTCGCGGGCCCGGACGGCCTCGGCGGCCCGCCGCCGGGAGACCTCCTCCTCGGCGGTGCCCTCGGGAATGGCGGTGGTGATCTCGACCAGGAACTCCTGCACGGTCCTGCTCCCTCCTCGCCCCGTCCCCCGCCCCCTCATCGTCGGCCCCGCACCCGCGCGACGCCACGACGGGTCGGCTGCCGGTGGGCCGGTCGGACGAATCCGGAGCCGACCCGGGCCGCCCCACGCCCGCCGTGGAGCGAACCGCTCAGCGACGGCGGGATCCTCCCCTTGGGCGGCCGGACGAGCACCGGGCGCGACACACACCGCACACCCCGGGAGCATCCGCCATGCACCGCACCACCGAGTCCGACGAGACGATCCTGCGCGGCGTCCTCGACGGCTGGAAGGCCGCCGTCGACCGGCACCAGCCCGACCGGGTCGCCGCCTTCTTCACCGAGGACGCGATCTTCCAGGGCCTGCACCCCTACAGCGTCGGACGCCCCGGCATCGCCGCCTACTACGACGCGCAGCCCCTCGGCATGACCGCCGACTACCGCGTCCTGGAGACCAGGCGCCCGGTCGACGACCTCGTCCTGGGCTACCTGGGCGTCGACTTCTCCTTCACCGACCGGCCCACCGTCGCCGTCAAGCTCGGCGTCCTGCTGCGCCGCACCGACGAGCAGGGCTGGGCCATCGCCCACTACCAGGTCTCCCGGCTGGACGGCACGCCCTGACAGCCCCGGGCCGGAGGCGCGTCCCGGTTCGGCACGGCGCCGGATACCACGTCAGCGCACGGACGCTCCTTTCCGGGAGAGTCCGTGCGCTGACGGATCGTGAGCCGCTCAGCCCTTGGCGGCCGGCTGCACGACGCACAGGGCGTTGCCGAGCATGGAGCCGAAGCCGCCGAGCAGGGTGCCGGTGACGGCCTTGCAGGCGGCGGCCTCCTGCGGGGTCTTGGGGCCGTTGTGGCTGTTGTCGGCCGCCGCGGCCGACTGCGCGAAGGCGAGCGGTACGGCCAGGAGCAGGGCGGCGCAGGCCGTGGCCGGCGCGAAGGTCTTGGAGAACACGAGGAGCCCCTTCGGGTCGAGGTGGGATCGGCGGAAAGCCGAGCCATCCCTATCCGAAGGGGCTCCCCCGCCCGCGGATCCTGGGCCATCCGTGAGCGTGTCCACCTCAGCGGGTGTCGCCCGTCCGCTCCAGTGCCCGGATCGCGGCGACGAGTTCGGCCACGCCGTGCTCCTTCAGCACCCCGTAGTGGTCCCCGGCCAGGTCGACCACGGCGGGCGGGGCGGCGGAGTAGCCGCTGCTGCCCTCGATGAAGGAGTAGTCGTCGCCGGCGGCCTTGAAGACGGTCACCGGGGCGTCCAGCCGCCGCTCGGCCAGCTCGCGGAAGCTGTACTCGAACTCGTAGGTCTCACCGACGATTCCGGTGATCCGGCGGATCAGCTCCTCGTCCAGTTCCGGCAGCATCCGGTGCACGGAGGCGACGAAGCTGTCCTCGTCCGCCGTCTCGGTCAGGCAGCGTGCCAGCTCGGGACCGCTGATCCGGCCGGTGAACACCCCGAACAGGATGGTCACGTACGCGGGGTTGGCGTACGAGGCCTCGCGGCCCCACCGGTTGCCGTCGTCCTGGCGCACCTCCGGGTTGCCAGGGCAGATCAGCAGCAGGTTCTCCACCCGCTGTCCGGCCTGTTCCAGCTGCCAGGCGGCCTCGAAGGCGACCCGCGCGCCGAAGGAGAAGCCCCACAGCGTGTAGGGGCCTTCGGGCTGCACCCGGCGCAGTTCGGCGACGTCGGCGGCGGCCATCTCCCGGATGGTGGGGTACGGCCTCTCGCCCTCGTTGATGCCGTGCGCCTGGATGCCGTAGAAGGCGCGGCCGTCGCCCGCCTCCCGGCCGAGCAGGCGCAGGTTCATCGGGTAGCCGCCCAGTCCGGGCCAGCAGAACACCGGCCGGCCGGACTCGCCCGGGTGCAGCGGGATCAGCCGGGAGCTCGCGCCCTCGGCGGCCGCGCCGCCGCCGGCCGTCCCGCGGGCCCGCTCGATCCGCGCGGCCAGGTCGCCCAGCCGGGGGCACTCGAACAGCACCTGCAGCGGCAGTGCGACGCCGAACTCGCGGTTGATCCGGTTGACCAGGGCCACGGCGATCAGCGAGTTGCCGCCGACGGCGAAGAACTCGTCCGCCACCGAGACGTCCTCGTACTTCAGCGCCTGTCCCCAGGCCTCGGCCAGCCACCGCTCGTGCTCGGTGCTCGGGGCGACGTACTCGCTGCGGACGTCGGCCGTGCGGACAGCGTCGGAGGCGGCGAGCGCCTTGAGGTCGACCTTGCCGTTCGCGGTGAGCGGCAGGGCGTCCACGATCAGCACCCGGTTGGGCAGCATGTAGTCGGGCAGCAGGTTGGCCAGTTCGTCCTTGATGATCTCGGCCGGGCCCTTCATGTGGACGGCGTCCTCCTGCATGCCCTCGCTGCGGATCTGCTCCTCGCTCACCTTGCCGCCGAGGAAGAAGTACGACGCTCCGCCGGCGATGCCGCGGCCGGCCAGGATCTCGTCGATGCGGCGGGCGGCGGGCAGCGGGTGACCGGACTTGGAGCTGTAGCCGGAGGACATGAAGCCCAGGCCCCGGCCGTTGCGCTGCAGGTGGTGCAGCTTGGTGCCGAGCGCGACGTACTCCAGCCACTCCTCGTCGGCGCGGCTGACGGCGGTGATGCCGAACGCGGCGCGGGCGTAGACGGACTGGTTGATCGCGATCACGTGCCGGGACTCCACCACCGCGTCCGAGACCGGTGCCAACTCGCCGTCGGCGTACCGGTAGAGGCCGCCCGGCAGGCCGTCCACCCGGCCCTCGTGGACCTGGAGGTACAGCTCGGTGCACTCGGCGCGGGCCGTGCCGTCGTTGCGCGCGACCGCGAAGCTGCCCAGGTAGTGGTCCTCCTCGGCGACGTCCAGCCGTTCCCTGACCTCCGGGTCGAGGCCGAGCGGGCGCACGTCCAGCCCGTACTCGGGCAGCACCTCCTCGAAGACGCCGAGCATGTGGCCGGTCTCGAACTCCAGCACCTCGCGGATGTTGTTCTTGTACACCGGCTCGATGGCGCCGTGCTTCCCGGAGAAGTGCAGCGTCAGGTACGCCTCCTCGCGGGCCTCGGCGGGGCCGATCCGGACCAGGGCGTGCTCGACCGGGTGGTAGTAGTACAGCCCGGCCGCGAGCCCGTCCAGGCCGCCGGTCTCAAGGTACAGCTGGGTGGCGTAGAGCGCGCCCGGCGAGGCGTACGCGTACTTGGGCAGCAGCCGCTCCTCGCTGTGGAACTGGCCGAACCACCGCAGGACGCGGCCGAGTTCGGGGAAGCTCAGCAGCTCCAGGTCCCGGCCGAAGGCGTCGGCCGGGCGCGGGGCGAGCAGCGCGGTGAGGTCCTCCCGGGTGACCGGACCGCCGTCGTAGAAGCGGTAGGTCTTGCGGGCGAAGGTCTCCCGGCGCTGGGTCTCGCTCTCCCTCCGCCCGTGCAGCTCGACCCGCTCGCGGCCGGCGAGCCGCTCCGGATCACGGACGCCCGGGTCGGAGAGCTGTGCCTTGACCTGCAGCTTGCTGGCCTTGGACTGGTGGTGGCCGCCGTGGTTGCCCTGGTCCATCAGGGCGGCCTCGCGCGGGTTGAGTTCGACGCAGGCGACCAGGTTCCGGTGGCCGGTGCGGTCGTCGCCGGTGACGATCGCGGCCGAGCGGCGCACCCAGGTGTGCTCCTCGATCGCGCGGGCGATCTCGTCCAGCTCGACCCGGTAGCCGCGCAGCTTGACCTGGTTGTCGACCCGGCCGGCGAACTGGATGGTGCCGTCCCGGTTCCACTGCGCGAGGTCGCCGGTGCGGTACAGCCGCTCACCGTGGGCGAACGGGGAGGGGACGAACCGCTCCTCGGTCAGCTCCGGCCGGTGCAGGTAGCCGCGGGCCAGCTGCACGCCGCCGATGTAGAGCTCGCCGACGCCGTCGGCGTCGACCGGCACCAGCTGCTCGTCCAGGATGTAGCACTGGGTGTTGTCGACCGGCCGGCCGATCGGCACCGAACCGGCGCCGTCGCCCAGCTCGGCCGGGTCGACCACGTGGGCGGTGGCGTTGATGGTGCACTCGGTCGGACCGTACAGGTTGACCAGCGCCGCCCCGGGCAGGGCCCGGCCCAGGTTGCGGGCGAGCCGCCGGGACAGCGCCTCGCCGCCGGAGAACAGCCGGGCCAGGCTGGTGCAGTCGGTGAAGCCCTCGGTGTCCAGCAGCGCCTGGAGCAGGGTGGGCACGCACTGCAGCGCGGTGACGCCGTGTCGCCGTACGGTGGCGACCAGCGCCTCCGGGTCGCGGTAGAGGCCGGGCGTGCCGGCCACCACGCGGGCGCCGACGGCCGGGGCGAGGATCTCCCACTGGGCGGCGTCGAAGCTCATCGGGGTCTTCTGCAGCACGGTGACCCCGGGGTCGAGGTGCCCGGCGTCGCGCATCCAGCGCAGCTGGGAGACCACCGCGCGGTGCTCGATCATCACGCCCTTGGGGCGGCCGGTGGAGCCGGAGGTGTAGATGACGTAGGCCAGCGACTCCGGCCGGGCGACGGGCTCGGCGACGGCCTCGGCGACGGGCTCGTCGACGCCGGTGTCCTCGGCCACGGCGTCCCCGGCCGCGGCGTCCCCGGCCACCGCACGGTCCGCCGGGGCGCCCTCGACGGTGACGATCGCGGTCCCGGCCGGGGCGAGCGCGGCCAGCCGCTCGCGCAGGTGCTCCTGGGTGAGCACGATCCGGGTGCCGCTGTCCTCGATCATGTAGCGGAGCCGGTCCTCGGGGTACTCGGGCGATAGCGGCAGGTAGCCGGCCCCGGCGTACAGGACGCCCCAGGCCCCGGCGACCAGCTCCACCGACGGCTCGACGTACAGGCCGACGCAGGTGTCGGCGCCGGCGCCGAGGCGGCGCAGCTCGGCGGCCAGCCGGCGGGCGGTCCCGGACAGCTCCGGGAAGGTGAGACCGCGGCCCTCGCCGATCACGGCCGTGGTGTCCGGCCGGATGCGCGCCTGCCGGTCGAGCAGAGCGGTGAGCGCGGTGCCGACCGGGGCGCGACGGGCGTGCGGGACGGCGGAGGCGGCGGTGGTGGAGGCGGAGGGAGTGTGGCGCATGGGAGGTGCCTTCGGTACTCGGTGGGAAGGGATCCCGGCGGCCTGCTCTCCAGGGGCGCCGGGCACGGATCCACCGTCGGCCGCCCGCTGTCCCGCCCGCCTGAGTCAGCGGTCTGGACCTGTTCCGGCTCGGTCCCGGCCCGGGCCCGGCCGGTCCCGGGCGCTTCCCGGGCACGTCCCGGCCGCGTCCCGGGCATTCGGGCGTTCACGATCACGTAACCGAACGGAAGCGAAGCGTAGGTAGCGTCGGCCCCATGACGGCATCGCGCACTCGACCCGAACGGCTCTGGCACCGACCTTTCCGCAGGTCGGACCGCAGGTGCGCGGTGCCCGACGGCCAGGCCGGCCGCCCGCCCGCGCTCACCGACGGCCCGTTCCGGGTCGCCCGGCAGCACCCGCACCAGCCGTCGCGCCCGCAGCCGCACACCCAGCACGGCCCGACCGGCCCGGCCCCGGAAGCCCCGTCCCGGCTGTCCCTGCCGGACGGGACCGAGCTGCAGCTGCGCCCCGCCGACCCGGCCGACAAGGCCGCCGCCCTGGCGATGCACGGCCGCTGCTCCCCCGCCGCGCTGCGGCTGCGCTACCACGGCCCGGTCCGCGACGCCGACCGCTACCTCGACCACCTGCTGGACCCCCGGCACGGCCACAGCCTCGCGGTGGCCGCCCCGGACGGGCGGATCCTCGCCCTCGGCCACCTGATGTGGGACGACGACGAGGCGGAGCTGGCCGTCCTGGTCGAGGACGCCTGGCAGCGCCGCGGGCTGGGCGTGGCGCTGCTGCGGCGGCTGTCGGCGACGGCCCGGGCGGCCGGGATCGCGACGGCGTACGCGGTGACCCACGCCGCCAACACCGGCCTGATCGCCGCGATGCGCCGGCTGGAGGCGCCGCTGGACGTTCGCGCCGAGGACGGCACCCTGGTGATCACCGCCACCCTGGGTGCCGGGGATCCGGCCGCTTGCACCCCCTGACCGGGCCTCCGATCATTTCTTCACCAGATCCTTACCGAAGCGTCCCGGGAACCCGGATGAGCCGGTGGGCGTCTTGAAGCGGCAGAGACTCCGTCCGTACACGGCTCTCCTTGACGGGCCGTCAGCAGCCCCGGTCGGCGCGTCGCAGCAGGCGGTGCAGGGTCCGGATCGTCCGGTCGGGCGACGGAGTCGGTAGGCTGACCCCCGTCCCCGCCGCCCGACGGCCTGTTGTCCGGTCCAGGGCGGTGCCGCAGCAAGGAGGAACCACTGAGCATGGCAGGCACCGAATCGGAGCCCACAGGCGCACGCGACGCCTCGCTGCCGGCCCGCGCCAAGATCGCGGTCACGGCCGGCCGGGTCGCCGCCGCCGTGTCGCGCAAGGCCGGACGCGGGAGCGGCTCGGTGATCGGCGGCAAGGTCGCCCTCAAGCTCGACCCCGACCTGCTCGCCACCCTCGCCGACCACCTCGACGTCGTCCTGGTCAGCGCGACCAACGGCAAGACCACCACCACCCGCCTGATCGCCGAGGCGCTGCGCGCCGCCGGCCCGGTGGTCTCCAACGCCCTCGGCGCCAACATGCCGGCCGGCATCACCTCCGCCCTCGCGGGCGGCACGGAGGCCCGCTTCGGCGTGATCGAGGTCGACGAGAAGTACCTCGCGACGGTCGCCCGCGACACCCGCCCCAAGGCGATCGCCCTGCTCAACCTCTCCCGCGACCAGCTCGACCGCGCCGCCGAGACCCGGATGATGGCCGAGAAGTGGCGCGAGGGCCTGCAGGACACCGAGGCCGTGGTCATCGCCAACGCCGACGACCCGCTGGTCACCTGGGCCGCCTCGTCCTGCAAGAAGGTGGTCTGGGTGGCCGCCGGGCAGGCCTGGAAGGAGGACGCCTGGTCCTGCCCCGCCTGCGGCGGTGTGATGCAGCGCCCCGGCGAGGACTGGTTCTGCCAGGAGTGCGGCTTCCGTCGCCCCAACCCGCACTGGGCGCTCCAGGGCACCCACGTGATCGACCCTCAGCGCGGCGCCTGGCCGATCCAGCTGCAGCTGCCCGGCCGGGCCAACCTGGCCAACGCCACCAGCTCGGCCGCCGTCGCCGCCGTGTTCGGCGTCTCCCCGCAGGTCGCCCTGGAGCGGATGCGCTCGGTGACCGCCGTGGCCGGCCGCTACGACGTGGTCCAGTACCAGGGCCGGGACATCCGGCTGCTGCTGGCCAAGAACCCGGCCGGCTGGCTGGAGACCTTCTCGCTGATCGACGGCCCGCCGGCCCCGGTGATCCTCTCCGTCAACGCCCTCGACGCCGACGGCACCGACACCTCCTGGCTGTGGGACGTCGACTACGAGCGCCTCGCGGGGCACCCCGTCTTCGTGATGGGCCAGCGCAAGCTGGACCTGGCCGTCCGCCTGGAGGTGGCCGGGCTGCAGTTCCACGTGGTGGACACCCTGGAGCAGGCCGTCCGGATGGCGCCGCCCGGCCGGATCGAGGCCATCGCCAACTACACCGCCTTCCAGCAGCTGCGGAAGGTCGTGGCCGGCTGATGCCGCGCCCGCACACCAGTCTTTACGTGACGGAAGGCCTTCGAGGATGAGTGAGAGCAGCCTGCGCGTGGTCTGGGTCTACCCGGACCTGCTCAGCACCTACGGCGACCGCGGCAACGCCCTGGTCGTGGAGCGCCGGGCCCGCCAGCGCCACCTCAACGTGACCCGGATCGACGTCCGCTCCGACCAGGCGATCCCCACCAGCGGGGACATCTACCTGATCGGCGGCGGCGAGGACCGCCCGCAGCGACTGGCCGCCGAGCGGCTGCGCGCCGACAGCGGCCTGGTGCGGGCCGCCGAGAACGGCGCGATCATCTTCGGCGTCTGCGCCGGTTTCCAGATCATGGGCCACGAGTTCATCAACGACCTCGGCGAGCGGGAGCCGGGCCTGGGCCTGCTCGACGTCTGGACCCAGCGCGGCGAGGGCGCCCGCTGCGTCGGCGACGTGCTCGCCGACGTCGACCCCCGACTCGGCCTGCCGCAGCTGACCGGCTTCGAGAACCACCAGGGCGTCACCCACCTCGGCCAGGGCGTCCAGCCCTTCGCCAACGTCTCCGTCGGCCGGGGCAACGGCACCGGTGACGGCACCGAGGGCGCCTGGCGGGACACCGTCTTCGGCACCTACCTGCACGGCCCGGTGCTGGCGCGCAACCCCGCCGTGGCCGACATGCTGATCAAGCTGGCGCTGGACGTCAACGCCCTGCCGCCGGCCGACACCACCTGGTACGACGCGTTGCGCGCCGAGCGCATCGCCGCGGCCACGCGCCCCGCGTAGTACGCCGGTACGCCCCGGCCGGGTGCCCGCGATGCGGTCACCCGGCCCGCGGGCGGCCCCGGACGTACGACAATGGGGCTGCCTACTGCACACCCTCCTCGGCAGCAGGCTGCACTTCCGCGCGGGGGCGCCGACGGCGCCGCTCCCGCGTCGGCTCCTGCCCGGCCGGACCAGGGGCCGTATGCTCGACATCACGGTCGGTTTTCGGATGTTCTGTCCGGATCGACCGGTCCTTCACCCCACGGCCACTCCCCGCCCCCTGCGGCGCGGGAGCGCCCCGTCACGGTGACGGCTCGTCGTCCCAGCCTGTAGTCCGGCCGTACCTCGGTTCTGCTCGGGAGTTGCAAAGCTAATGCGTATCGGAGTGCTGACCAGCGGCGGTGACTGCCCCGGCCTGAACGCGGTGATCCGTTCCGTGGTGCACCGGGGGGTGGTCGACCACGGCGACGAGATCATCGGGTTCGAGGACGGCTGGCGCGGATTCCTGGAGGGCCACCACCGCCCCCTGACCCTGGACTCGGTGAGCGGCATCCTGGCCCAGGGCGGCACCATCCTCGGTTCCTCCCGGGTCCAGCCCAGCCACCTGCGGGACGGCGTCGAGCGTGCCAAGAAGTACTGCTCGGACCTCGGCCTGGACGCGGTCATCCCGATCGGCGGCGAGGGCACCCTGAAGGCCGCCAAGCTGATGAGCGACGCGGGCCTGCCGATCGTCGGCGTGCCGAAGACCATCGACAACGACATCGCCGCCACCGACGTCACCTTCGGCTTCGACACCGCCGTCTCGGTCGCCACCGAGGCGCTGGACCGGCTGAAGACCACCGCCGAGTCCCACCAGCGGGTCATGGTCGTCGAGGTCATGGGCCGGCACACCGGCTGGATCGCGCTCAACGCGGGCATGGCGGCCGGTGCGCACGCCATCGTCGTCCCGGAGCGCGCGTTCCACATCGAGAAGCTCACCGCCGTCGTCCGCGAGCGCTTCGACCGCCAGAAGAAGTTCGCCATCGTGGTCTGCGCCGAGGGCGCCAAGCCCGAGCCCGGCACCATGCACTGGGAGGAGGGCAGCAAGGACATCTACGGCCACGAGCGCTTCACCGGCATCGCCACCCAGCTGTCCCGCGAGCTGGAGCACCGCCTCGGCAAGGAGGCCCGCCCGGTCATCCTCGGCCACACCCAGCGCGGCGGCACCCCGACCGCCTACGACCGGGTGCTCGCCACCCGCTTCGGCTGGCACGCCGTCGAGGCCGTCCACAAGGGCGCGTTCGGGCACATCACCGCGCTGCAGGGCACCAACATCAACCTGGTGCCGCTCGCCGAGGCCGTCGCCGAGCTGAAGACCGTCCCGCAGGAGCGCTACCTGGAGGCCGAGACGGTCATCTGACCGCCCGCCCCCGCACAGGCCCCCGGACCCGCCGTACGGTCCGGGGGCCTTCGCGTATCCCGGGGCCTTCGCGCATCCGGCGGGCGTCCGCGCGCCCCGGCCGCTAGCGTGGCCGCAGACCCGGCCCGGCCGCAGACCGGGCACGGGAGCCGACCGGAGGGACCGCGCATGGACATCCTCGCGTACGGGGTGCAGGCCGACGAACGGCCGCTGCTGGAAAGGGCCTTCGCGGGCCGACACGAACTGCGCTGCCTGGACGTGTTCCTGAACCGGGACACCGCGCCGCTGGCCGCCGCATACCCGGTCGTCAGCAGCAGCGTCAACGCCGTCCTGGACGCCGAGACGCTCGCGGCGCTGGCCGACGGCGGCACCAAGCTGATCGCCCAGCGCTCCACCGGCTTCAACAACATCGACCTGGACGCCGCCGCCGAACTCGGCCTCACCGTCGCCCGGGTGTCCCACTACAGCCCGTACTCCGTCGCCGAACACGCCTGGGCCCTCGCCCTGGCCGTCAACCGCCGCCTCACCCGTGCCGCCGGCCGCACCCGCGAGTTCGACTTCCGCCTCGACGGCCTGCTCGGCCGGGACGTCCACGGGATGACCGTCGGCGTCATCGGCACCGGCAAGATCGGCGCGTGCTTCGCCCGGATCGCCGCCGGCTTCGGCACCGAGCTGCTCGGCTGGGACATTGCCGAGAACCCGGCCTGCCGCGAACTCGGCATGACGTACACCGAACTGCCCGAACTCCTCACCCGCGCCGACCTGGTGAGCCTGCACGTGCCCCTGGTCCCGGCCACCCACCACCTGATCGACGCGGCGGCGCTGGCCCGGATGAAGGACGACGCGATCCTCGTCAACTCCAGCCGCGGCGGCCTCGTCGACAGCGCCGCCCTCGTCGAGACGCTGCGCGCCGGACGCCTCTCCGGCGTCGGCCTGGACGTGTACGAGGAGGAGACCGGCGTCTTCTTCACCGACCGCTCCGTCCACGGCATCACCGACGACGTCCTCGCCCGGCTGGTCACCTTCCCGCAGGTGCTGGTGACCAGCCACCAGGCCT
This sequence comes from Kitasatospora sp. NPDC097691, assembly GCF_040302665.1. Classification (NCBI taxonomy): domain Bacteria; kingdom Bacillati; phylum Actinomycetota; class Actinomycetes; order Kitasatosporales; family Streptomycetaceae; genus Kitasatospora; species Kitasatospora sp. NPDC097691. Next base: position 30,375 of record NZ_JBEORY010000068.1, read on the forward strand.
ACTTCACCCGCACCGCCGTCGGCCAGATCATCGACGCCACCGCCCGCAACGTCGACGACTTCGCCGCCGGGCGGCGCAGCGAGAACACCCTGGTCCCGGCTGAACGACGCACCGCCTGACGGGCGGTCGGACGCCGGTGCGCGGGCGGAGGCGGTCCGACGGAGGCGCCGGCAGGCGGAGACGGCTGCACGGAGCGCCCGCGCGCACGGGTTCATCCTGGGCAACGCCGTCGAGGGGCCGACGTCACCGCCTCACCGCTTCACCGCCTCGCCGTCACCGCTTCGAGGCGACGGCCGGCCCGAGCGCCGAGCGGTACCACGCCGCGGCCTCGGGGAGGCGGGCGAGCGGGCCGGGGCCGGGTGGGCAGGCGGCCAGCTGCCAGATCTCCTCGCTGCGGTACCAGTGGTCGCGGGCGATCAGGGCGAACTGGCGCTCGGAGACCCGGCCGGGCGCGGCGGCCAGCAGGCGGCGGCACTCGTCCCACGGGACGTCCGGCACGTCCGGGCCGTCCAGGTCGGGCAGCAGGCCGAGGGCGGCCAGGGCGGCGAGCAGGTCGCCGGCGCGGACCGGGCCGGGGTGCGAGGCGTGGTGGACGCCGGGCGGGGCGGTGTGGTCGTCCAGGGCGAGCGCGGTGATCAGCCGGGCCAGGTCGGTGCGGTCCACGACCGAGAGCCGGGCCTCGCCGCCGTCCCAGCGGACCGGCACCCGGCGGACCAGCTCGGCCAAGGCGGGCACCACCCAGCGGTCGCCCGTCCCGGTGACCAGCCCGGGGCGCAGCACGTGCGCGCCGGCGTCCAGGGCGTGGCGCTCGCCGAGCAGCCGGGTGCGGCTGGCCTCGGACAGCGGGGCGGGCGTCACCTCGTCCACCGCGATGCCCGCGTGCGGGCCCTCGCCGTACACCGCCGCCGTGGAGAGGTGGACGATCCGGCGCACCCCGGCGCCGGTGGCGGCCGCCATCACGGCGGCCGTGCCGCGGACGTTCGCCGCCTCGCACTCCTCGGTGCCGCCGGAGACCAGGGAGGCCAGGTGCACCAGCACGTCGGCGCCCTCGCAGAGCTCCGCGAGCCCCGCCCCGTCGGCGAGGTCGCCCGGCACCCAGGTGGTGCCCGGGTCGGTGGCCTCCGGCACCCGGCGGGCCAGTGCGCGCACCCGTACGCCGCGCGCCGTGAGGGCCGCCAGGACCCCGGAGCCGATGAAGCCGGTCGCCCCGGTCAGCGCGACCGTGGTCGCCCCGGCAGCGCCCCGTTCCGTCGCCGTACGCGGTTCCGTCACCGTACGCGGTTCCGTCGCACGTGGTTGTGTCGCCATGTCTGGACCCCTCCCTGCCGACCGGCCGATCAGTCTAGCCAGCCGGCCGCCGGGTGCGGCGAGCCACCCGTACGGAGGGGGCGGGGAACGGCCCGAGGTAAGGCCCACCTAGGCTGTATGCCAAGCAAAACGGGCGAACCGGACCCGCACCAGGGACCACCGTGACGGAAAGCAGGACCCGCCGATGGGCGACGGAATGTCAGGAATGCACCACCACGGCGGGATGACCCAGCTAGGACCGTTCACCTTCTCGAACGTGTGGACCTGGTCCCCGGACTGGGTGTTCCTGTTCGCCGGCCTGGTCGTCCTGGGGCTCTACGCGGCGGGCGTGGTCCGGCTGTACCGGCGCGGCGACCGCTGGCCGGTCGGCCGGATGGTCGGCTGGGCGGCCGGCGTCGCCACCATGCTGTTCGTGACCTGCAGCGGGCTGAACGACTACGGCATGGTGCTGTTCAGCGCGCACATGATCCAGCACATGGTGCTCTCCATGCTGACGCCCATCCTGCTGCTGCTGGGCGCCCCGATCACCCTGGCGCTGCGCGCCCTGCGCCCGGCCGGCAAGGGCCGCCCGCGCGGTCCGCGCGAGCTGCTGGTGGCGCTGTTGCACAGCCGGTACGTCCGGATCATCTCGCACCCGGCGTTCACCATCCCGATGTTCATCGCGAGCCTGTACGGGGTCTACTTCACCCCGGCGTTCGACTTCCTGATGCAGTACCGCCTCGGGCACATCTTCATGATGGTGCACTTCCTGTTCACCGGTCTGGCCTTCTTCTGGCCGATCATGGGCGTGGACCCGGGGCCGCACCGGCCCGGCCACGTGATGCGGATCATCGAGCTGTTCATGGGGATGCCGTTCCACGCCTTCTTCGGCGTGGCGGTGATGATGGCCGCCCACCCGCTGGTCACCACCTTCACCGTGGAGGGAGCCCCGCCCGGGACGAACCTGCTGGAGGACCAGAAGCTCGCGGGCGGCATCACCTGGGCCTTCGGCGAGATCCCGACCGCGATCGTGCTGATCGCCCTGGTGTACCAGTGGATGGGCTCCGAACAGCGGCGGGCCCGCCGCACCGACCGTTCCGAGGAGCGCTCGGGAGACGCCGAGCTGGAGGCGTACAACGCCTACCTGGCGTCGCTGCACCGGAACGACCGGCGCCCCGGGGCGGGCGCCGCTCAGCCCGCCCCGGCCGCCCCGGCCGCTCCCGCCGCTCCCGCCGCTCCCGCCGCCGAGGCGGGCTGAGCCCGGCGCCGCCCCGCTCCGGAGCCCCTGGTCCCGAGAACCCCCGTTCCACCTCCGGAACGGGGGTTCCGCCGTTTCCGGGCGGTGCCCGCGTCGTCGTGCCGGAACGGTGGTTCCGCCGTACGCGTTCGAACGGATATGCACGTCCTGCTGATCGTCGCCGTCCTGCTCTGCGGGTACGTCCTGCTCTGGCTGCTCGGCTTCCTCGGCTTCTCACTGCTGTACCGGCGACGTCGGCCCGCACCGGTCGGCTCCGACTACCTGGTCGTCCTGGGCGCCGCGCTGGACGGCTGCGAGCCCGGCCGGGCGCTGGCGGGCCGGCTGGACGCCGCGCTGGACCGGCTCGCCGCCGAGGAGGCGGCCGGGTACGCCCCGCTGGTCGTGGTGACCGGCGGCAAGGGCCCGCACGAGCAGTGCACCGAGGCCGCCGCGATGGCCCGCTACCTGGTCGCCCGGGGCGTCCCGGCCGAGCGGATCCGGCGCGAGGAGCGGGCCGCGAACACCGCCGAGAACCTCCGCTTCAGCGCCGCCCTGATGGCCGCCGAACGGCCCGGCTACCGGTGCACGGTGATCACCAGCGGATTCCACACCGTCCGCTCCGCACTCGCCGCCCGCCGGGCCGGCGCCCCCGCCGAGGTCCTGGGGGCGGACGGACCGCTGGCGCACGGCCCGTACCTGCTCCTCCGGGAGGCCGTCGGCACCGCGCTGGCCGTGCTCGGCCGGGTCTGAGCCGGTCTCCGCACCGACCGACGCTCCGACCGGCGAGCCGGCAGGCGGACCGGCCGACGGACCGGGGAAACGCGGGGAGGCCCCCGGGTCCGCTGTCACGGACCCGGGGGCCTCCCGGTGGTGCGGCTCGGCTCGGGCTCGGCCCGGCCGGGTTCAGCCGAGGTTGGCGAGTGCCTCGTTGAAGGTCTTCGAGGGGCGCATCACGGCCGCGGCCTTGGCCGGGTCCGGCTGGTAGTAGCCGCCGAGGTCGACCGCCGAACCCTGCACGGCGATCAGCTCCTCCACGATGGCCTGCTCCTGCTCGGTGAGCGTCTTGGCCAGGCCCGCGAAGGCCTCGGCCAGCTCGGCGTCGGCGGTCTGCTTGGCCAGCTCCTGGGCCCAGTAGGTGGCCAGGTAGAAGTGGCTGCCGCGGTTGTCGATGCCACCGAGGCGGCGGCTCGGCGACTTGTCCTCGTTGAGGAAGGTGCCGGTGGCGCGGTCCAGGGTGTCGGCCAGCACCTGGGCGCGGGCGTTGCCGGTGGTGGTGGCCAGGTGCTCGAAGCTGGCGGCCAGCGCGAAGAACTCGCCCAGGCTGTCCCAGCGCAGGTAGTTCTCCTTGACCAGCTGCTGGACGTGCTTCGGGGCGGAGCCGCCGGCGCCGGTCTCGAACAGGCCGCCGCCCGCCATCAGCGGGACGACCGACAGCATCTTGGCGCTGGTGCCCAGCTCCAGGATCGGGAACAGGTCGGTCAGGTAGTCACGCAGCACGTTGCCGGTCACCGAGATGGTGTTCTCGCCGCGGCGGATGCGCTCCAGCGAGAACTTGGTGGCCTCGACCGGGGACTTGATCTCGATCTGCAGGCCGGTGGTGTCGTGCTCCGGCAGGTAGGTCTTGATCTTCTCGATCAGCACCGCGTCGTGGGCGCGGGTCTCGTCCAGCCAGAACACCGCCGGGTCGCCGGTGGCGCGGGCGCGGGTGACGGCCAGCTTGACCCAGTCCTGGATCGGCAGGTCCTTGGTCTGGCAGGCGCGGAAGATGTCGCCCGGCTGGACGGCCTGCTCCAGCACCACGTTGCCCTCGGCGTCGACCAGGCGGACGGTGCCGGCGGCCTCGATCTCGAAGGTCTTGTCGTGGGAGCCGTACTCCTCGGCCTTCTGCGCCATCAGGCCGACGTTCGGCACCGAGCCGATGGTGGCCGGGTCGAGGGCGCCGTTGGCGCGGCAGTCGTCGATGACGGCCTGGTAGACGCCGGAGTAGCTGCTGTCGGGCAGCACGGCGAGGGTGTCGGCCTCCTGGCCGTCCGGGCCCCACATGTGGCCGGAGGTGCGGATCATGGCCGGCATCGAGGCGTCGACGATGACGTCGCTCGGCACGTGCAGGTTGGTGATGCCCTTGTCGGAGTCGACCATGGCCAGGGCCGGGCCCTCGGCCAGCTCGGCCTCGAAGGAGGCCTTGATCTCGGCGCCGTTCGGCAGCGCGTCCAGGCCGGCCAGGATGCCGCCGAGGCCGTTGTTCGGGTTCAGACCGGCGGCGGTCAGCGCCGCGCCGTGGGCGGCGAAGGTCTTCGGGAAGAAGGCGCGCACGACGTGGCCGAAGACGATCGGGTCGGAGACCTTCATCATGGTGGCCTTGAGGTGCACCGAGAACAGCACGCCCTCGGCCTTGGCCCGGGCGACCTGGGCGGCCAGGAAGGTGTTCAGGGCGGCGGCGCGCATCACGGAGGCGTCGACGACCTCGCCGGCCAGCACCGGCACCTTCTCGCGCAGCACGGTGGTGGTGCCGTCCTCGCCGACCAGCTCGATGCGCAGGGCGCCGGCGGCCTCGATCACGGCGGACTTCTCGGTGGACCGGAAGTCGTTCTCGCCCATGGTGGCGACGTTGGTCTTGGACCCGGCGGTCCAGGCACCCATGCGGTGCGGGTGGGTCTTGGCGTAGTTCTTGACCGACTGCGGGGCGCGGCGGTCCGAGTTGCCCTCGCGCAGGACCGGGTTGACGGCGCTGCCCTTGACCTTGTCGTAACGGGCGCGGACGTCCTTGTCCTCGTCGGTCTGCGGGTCGTCCGGGTAGTCCGGCAGGGCGTAGCCCTGGGCCTGCAGCTCGGCGACGGCGGCCTTCAGCTGCGGCACGGAGGCCGAGATGTTCGGCAGCTTGATGATGTTGGCGCTCGGGGTCTTGGCCAGCTCACCCAGCTCGGCCAGGGCGTCGCCGATCCGCTGCGCCTCGGTCAGACGCTCCGGGAAGCTCGCGATGATCCGCCCGGCCAGGGAGATGTCGCGGGTCTCCACCCGTACGCCCGCGGTCGAGGCGTACGCCTGGACCACCGGCAGGAACGAGTAGGTCGCCAGGGCCGGAGCCTCGTCGGTGTGCGTATAGATGATGGTCGAGTCAGTCATCGGTACTCCGCTTCACGTCTCCAACGTCTTGACGTCAAGATATCTCGTCACGGGCCCCTCGCTCCACCTCCCCCCGCCCCGGAGCGCGCGCCGGTCTCCCCCGGGGCGCTCCCCCGACCGTGACGAGCGACACGATCCACGGTGGTCCGAGCCGGGACGCGGGGCAAACGGAGCGGCCTCGACCGGTGGTGCGGTCCACCCGGGTGAGTCGAACGTCAGGAGTGCGTCAACGCACCACCCCATTCGGTCAACGCTGCGTCAGGACCGGGGACACCCGGGGCGAGCCGACCTAGCGTCGAGGAAGCAGTTCCGGCAGCCACCACCCCATTCGGGAGCAGGAGCATTCGCATGGCCCGCGTCGTCTGGCACGTACCGGTCACCACCTCCGGCACCGGCAGCACCACCGCACTCCGCCTCTTCCGCCTGCGCGACGGCCGCCGCTGCGCGGTCGGATTCTCCAGCCCCGAGGCCCTCGCCGCCCTCCTCGGGGCGGAGCAGGCCTACACCGAGCTCGGCGAGCCCGCCCTGCGGGACCTCACCGCCCCGCTCGGCGTGGACACCCTGGTGCTGGACCCGAGGCTGGTCGCCCCGCCCGTCACCGCCCCCGCCACTCCGGCCGCCCCGGCCCCGACCGCACTGCTCCAGCGCCGGTGACGGCCCCGCTCCGGCTCGTCCCGGACGGGCCGGCCCCCGAGGCACACCTGCGGCCGGCCCGCACCCTGCACGCGATCGCCCGGGTGAGCCACGGCCCGGTCCCGCTCGACTTCGACCGGCTCGCAGCCGAGTTCCCGGCCGTCCGGAGCGGCCTCGCCCTGGCCGGCGAGGCCGACCTGGAGCTCCGGCTCGCCTGCACCGGCCCGGAGGAGTTACGGACGATCGCCGCGGCCCTGCACCGCGCGGGCGCCGCCAAGGTCCACGTCGACCTGGTCCTGCGCACCCTCACCCCGGCCCCGGTCACCCTACGGCCGGTCCCGTGAGGGCGCCCCTCCCCCGGGGTGGCCGCCGACCGGCCCCCGGGGAGGGGGCTCACTCCTCGCCGGGGCGGGGGTCCGGGTTGATCGCCTGGCCGTCGACGGGCTGACCCCAGGCGTCGTCACCGAGTGCGTCGACGCAGTAACCGCTGCCCTCGACGTGCCCGCCCGCGCTCCGGCACTGCTCGGAGGTGACGTCCCGGAGCCCGGTCGCCGACGCCGGAGCAGCCGCGGCGGAGACCGCGGCACCGGCGGCGGTGGACGCGGCGGTGGCGAGCAGGACGACGGAGGCGGTCGAGGCGGCCACCCGGGCCAGACGTGAGCGGTTCATGCGGACCACCACAGCACGGCCGCGCGCGCCCGGCGACCACAGGGCGCCCGCCCGGGTGGCCGCCGAGCGGGGCACGACCGGGCCGACCGCCACGCAACACCCTTGTGGAACAGCGAAGTTGGCGAAGAGCCGTGCGCCTTGACGGGGCCCGGCGCGGGCCGCTCGAAGCCCCCTCGCGCATCACTATGCGGAGATCTTCAATTCCATGAATCGCCGGGGTCCCCAATCTTGCAGGCTCGCGGCTCAAACCTCAACCGCCGCTCAAATCCCGGACTTACCAACAAGTAACGTAACAGACAACTGAACAGAATGCCTCCTACCAGCACGGATATCCGGCAAAGAAAGTAAACATTCAGTAATGAAATCTGTGCAGAGGTCTATGAATAGCCCTACTGTGTGGCAACTCTCCGCGCTCCGCCCATCCCGCTGGAGCCCCCACACACAGAGAGATCGCCCATGGCTTCCCTCAACCAGATCTCGCCGCCCGGACAGAGCACCGGCGCCGAATCCGGCACCACCACCCGGTCGCTCAAGCGCCACGTGGGCCTCATCGGCCTCATGTGGGCCTCGGTCGGCTCGATCATCGGCTCCGGCTGGCTGTTCGGCGCGAAGAACGCCGTCGTCGCCGCCGGACCGGCGGCCCTCCTCTCCTGGGGCATCGGCGCGGTAGCGATCGTGCTGCTCGCCTTCGTGCACGCCGAGCTCGGCGGCATGTTCCCGGTCGCCGGTGGCACCGCGCGCTACCCGCACTACGCCTTCGGTGGCCTCGCCGGCATGTCCTTCGGCTGGTTCTCCTGGCTCCAGGCCGCGACCGTCGCCCCGATCGAGGTCGAGGCGATGATCGGCTACGCGGGCCACTGGCACTTCGCCAAGAGCTTCCTCAACGCCAACGGCACCCTCACCACCAGCGGCTTCATCGTCGCGGTGCTGCTGATGGGCGTCTTCGTGGCGGTCAACTTCCTCGGTGTGCGGGTCCTCGCGGCCACCAACTCGATCGCGACCTGGCTCAAGATCGGCGTCCCGCTGCTCACGATCCTGGCGCTGTCGATCACCAACTTCCACGCCTCCAACTTCACCTCGCACGGCTTCGCCCCGTTCGGCGCCAAGGGCGTCCTCGCCGCGATCAGCTCCAGCGGCATCATCTTCGCGCTGCTCGGCTTCGAGCAGGCCATCCAGATCTCCGGTGAGAGCCGCAACCCCAAGCGCGACATCCCCCGCGCCGTCCTGGGCTCGGTCGCCATCGGCACCCTGATCTACGTCCTGCTGCAGGTCGCCTTCATCGGCTCGCTGCCGGTCAGCTCCTTCATCAACGGCTGGGACAAGCTCGACTTCCCGGGCATCGAGGGTCCGTTCGCCGGCCTCGCCACCCTGGTCGGCCTCGGCTGGCTCTCCTGGGTGCTGTACTTCGACGCCATCGTCTCCCCCGGCGGCACCGGCCTGATCTACACCACCTCCACCTCGCGCATCTCCTACGGCCTGAGCAAGAACGGCTACGCGCCGCAGAAGTTCGAGCAGCTGGACAAGAACGGCGTGCCGTGGTTCGGCCTGATCATGTCCTTCATCACCGGCGTGATCTGCTTCCTGCCCTTCCCGAGCTGGCAGGAGCTGGTCGGCTTCATCACCTCCGCCAGCGTGCTGATGTACGCCGGCGCCCCGCTGGCCTTCGGCGCCCTGCGCCGCCGGCTGCCGAACCACGAGCGCTCGTACCGGCTGCCGCTCGGCGGGATCATCTCCCCGGCCGCCTTCGTGGTCTCCAGCCTGATCATCTACTGGTCCGGCTGGCACACCCTGTCCCGTCTGGGCATGGCGATCGTGCTCGGCTACGCCCTGCTCGGCGGCTACGCGGCCTACGCGATCCGCAAGGGCCTGCCGAACGCGCCCCGGCTCAGCTGGAAGTCCGCCCAGTGGCTGCCGGTCTACCTGGTGGGCCTCGGCCTGATCTCCTGGCAGGGCGGCTTCGGCGACGGCACCGGCCGGATCCCGATGTGGTACGACATGGGCCTGGTGGCGGTCTTCGCGCTGGGCATCTACTTCTGGGCGATCCGGGTGGCCCTGCCGGCCGAGGCGATCGAGCGTGAGGTCGCCGACGTCGAGGTGGTCGACGCGGGCGGTCACTGACCCCCACCCAGTGATCCTCACCCACTGACGCGCAAGGGCCCGCCGGTCGTTCGACCGGCGGGCCCTTGCGCGTGTGTTCAGAGGCCCAGCACCGTCCGCAGCACCGTGCCCAGCTCGGCCTCCGGGTCCAGCGCCGGGCCGGGCGAGCGCCAGGCGACGAAGCCGTCCGGGCGGACCAGGACCGCGCCCTGCGGGCCGATGCCGTGCAGGGCGGCGAAGTCCGAGCCCGGCTCGGGGGCCAGGTCGTCCTCGGCCCCGTCGCCGATCCGGTAGGCGTCCAGCGGGACGGCCAGCCGGTCCGCGGCCCGCCGGGCACCCGCCTGCCAGGCGCCGCCCTCGGGACCGGTGAGCAGCACCATCGCCTGCTCGTACAGGTCCAGCGTGGAGAGCTTGACGCCCGCCCGCAGCAGCCACTGGTGCGGGGCCCTGCTGCCCGGCTCGCCCGCCGCCTCGAACTGCTCCGGGACGACGGCGCCCGCCCGGTCCGTGCCGATCACCGCGCCGACCGGGTAGCGGTAGCCGAGCGCCACCGCGAGCACCCCGGCCTGCCGCCCGACGCCCGGCACCACCGCGTAGCCCGGGTGGCTGTGCTCGGCGGAGCGGGCCGAGGCGCGCTCACCGGTCACCTGGGCGACCGGCCGCCGCTCCTGCCCGTACGTCTCCAGCAGCCGCGGCCCGGCCCAGCCGCACAGCACGGCGGCGAGCTTCCAGGCCAGGTTGTGGGCGTCCTGGATGCCGGTGTTGGAGCCGAAGGCACCGGTCGGGGACATCTCGTGGGCGGAGTCCCCGGCGAGGAAGACCCGCCCGGCGCCGTAGCGCTCGGCCACCCGCTCGGCGGCGTGCCAGGGCGCCCGGCCGGTCACCTCGACGTCCAGTTCCGGCAGGCCGACGGCGGTGCGGATGTGCCGTTCGCAGCGCTCGTCGGTGAAGGCCTCCAGCGGCTCGCCGTGCTCGGGGTGCCACGGCGCGTGGAAGACCCACTCCTCCTGGTTGTCCACCGGCAGCAGCGCGCCGTCCGCCTCCGGGTTGGTCAGGTAGCAGGCGATGAAGTGCCGGTCGCCGACCACCTCGGCCAGCCGCTTGGCCCGGAAGGTGATGCTCACGTTGTGGAAGAGCTCGCCCTTGCCGGTCTGGCCGATGCCCAGGCGCTCGCGGACCGGGCTGCGCGGGCCGTCCGCCGCGATCAGGAAGTCCGAGCGCACCACCCGCTGCTCGCCGTTCTCCCTGCTGCGCAGGACCGACGTCACGCCGTCGGCGTCCTGCTCGAAGGAGATCAGCTCGGTGCTGAACCGGACGTCCCCGCCCAGGTCGCGGGCCGCCCGCAGCAGCACCGGCTCCAGGTCGTTCTGGCTGCACAGGCACCACGAGCTGGGGCTGAAGCGGGCCAGCCGACCGCCGGGGTCGATCGCACGGAACAGCCACTCCTGCTCGGCGCCGGTCAGCGAGGGCGCCTGCAGGATGCCGTGGTTGGGGGCCAGGATCGAGGCCGCCTCCCGGATCGCCGGCTCGATCCCGGCCACCCGGTACAGCTCCATGGTGCGGACGTTGTTGCCCCGGCCGCGCGGGTGACGCGAGGTGTCGGCGTGCTTCTCGACCAGCAGGTGTCTGACCCCGAGCCGGCCGAGGAAGAGCGAGGCCGACAGCCCGACCAGCGAGCCGCCCACGATCAGGACCGGCACCCGGTCGTCGATCTTCGGATTCATCTTTGCTCCGCCCTGTAACGGGATTCCGCGGCCCGGCGACTGGGCTCGGCGCCGCCCTCGACGGGCCCGCTCAGCCGGGGGCCCCGCTCTTCCATCCCCCGCCGGAGGCCGGCTGTGCCGCCCCTTCGCCCGGATGGCCCGCAAATCTCGCGCCGCACCCGGTGCGCCGCCCACGATCGACCTCAGGCCTGGAGCCGACCGCCCGGGCCCGACCGCCGTCGCACCGCCTTCCCAGGCCGGGGAGCACCCGCCGGGCACGGCCGACACGGCCCGCAGCGTGCGGCCCAGAGCAGAAAGTGGATCATGACAACTCTGTCCGAACCCCAGCCGAAGCAGCAGGACGAGTCCGACTCCCGGTTGCGGGTGGTGCTGATGCTGGAGATCCAGGACGGCGCCCAGCAGCGCTTCCTCGACGTCTACGAGCAGCTGCGCCACCAGGTGGCCTCGGTCCCCGGCCACGTCAGCGACCAGCTGTGCCAGTCGATCAACGACCCGCGCCAGTGGCTGATCACCAGCGAGTGGCGGGACCAGGAGACCTTCCTGCAGTGGGTGGACAGCCCGGCCCACCGCGAGATGGTCAAGCCGATGCACGGCTGCGTCAGCGACAACTTCCGCTCGCTGCGCTACGCCGTCCTGCGCGAGACCTCGGCGGCCGGCTCGACCGGCACCCGGGCCCCGATGGAGGTGCCGCCCGGCCTGCCGCCCACCACGCCGGCCGGCCACGTCGGCCCGCCGAAGGCCGAACCTGGCCCGGACGGCGTGGTCCGCCACGCGCTGACCTTCACCGTCAAGCCCGGCAGCGAGCCCGAGGTGGCCAGGATCCTGTCCGGCTACGCCTCCCCCCGGGCCGAGGTGGACGAGCACACCCGGCTGCAGCGCACCTCGCTGTTCATGCACGGCAACCGGGTGGTGCGGGCCGTCGAGGTGGTCGGCAACCTGGGCGACGCCCTGCGGCACGTGGCGATGCAGCCCGAGGTGCGAGCCGTCGAGGAGGCGATCAACCCGCACCTGGAGGAGGCCCGCCAGCTGGGTGACCCGCAGGCCGCCCGCGCGTTCTTCGCCAAGGCCGCGCTGCCCGCCAAGCACCAGGCGATCGCCAGCTCCCCCGCCTCCGGCCGACTGCACCGGCACGCCGTGCTCTACCCCGTCCGCCCGGGCAACGGGCGGGCCGTGGCCGAGCTGCTGGCCGAGCACGACAACCTGGCCACCGCCGACCCGACCGGGCCGGTGGCGGCGGGCACCGTCTTCCAGCGCGAGGACGTGGTGGTGCGCCTGGTCGACCTGCGGGTGCCGGCCGAGGCCGACCCGGCCGCGGCCCTCGGCGTGGCGGACGACCGGGAGGCGGCCGCGCTGGCCCGGCTGCTCGACCTCGGCCCGCAGGGCGACCTGCGCACCGTCACCGGACTCGGCGCCTTCCTCGCCGCCCGGGCCATGAACCCGGTCACCGACCGCAGCTCCGCCGACCCCCGCAACAACTGACGCTCCGCCACCCCGAACGTCAACTCCACGTCGACTCCACGGAGGAAGACCATCATGACCACGCAGTACCCACGGATCGTCAACGTCGACGAGGCTCCGGAGAACCGCCGTCACGGCGCCGAGCTGCGCACCATGCTCACCCCGACCACGTGCGGGGCGACCAGCGGCTTCATGGGCCTGGCGATCGTCCGGCCCGGCGAGCGGATCGGCGAGCACTACCACCCGTACTCCGAGGAGTTCGTGTTCGTCGTCTGCGGCGAGCTGGAGGTCGACCTGGACGGGGAGACCCGGCCGCTCAAGGCCGACCAGGGCCTCATGATCCCGATCAACATGCGCCACCGCTTCCGCAACGTCGGCGACACCGAGGCCCGGATGGTCTTCCACCTCGGCCCGCTCGCCCCGCGCCCCGACCTCGGCCACGTGACCACCGAGGAGTCCGCCGCCTCCGGCCCGCCGGAACACGCCAAGGTGGCCTCGTGACCCGGCGCGTCGCCGTCACGGGGATCGGTGTGGTCGCGCCCGGCGGGGTCGGGGTCCCGGCGTTCTGGGAGCTCCTCACGGCCGGCCGCACCGCGACCCGGGGCATCACGCTCTTCGACCCCACCGGGTTCCGCTCCCGGATCGCCGCCGAGGTCGACTTCGACCCGGCGGCCCACGGGCTGAGCCCGGAGGACGCCCAACGGGCCGACCGCTACGTCCAGTTCGCGATGGTCGCGGCCGACGAGGCGATCGCCGACGCCGGCCTGGACCTCGCCGCCGAGGACCCGTGGCGGATCTCCGTCTCGCTCGGCACCGCCGTCGGCGGCACCACCCGACTGGAGCACGACTACGCCCTGGTCAGCTCCGCCGGCGCGCGCTGGGACGTGGACCACCGACAGGCGGAGCCGCAGCTGCACCGGGCCTTCGCGCCCAGCACGCTCGCCTCCGCGGTGGCCGAGCGGACCGGCGCCCGCGGCCCGGTGCAGACCGTCTCCACCGGCTGCACCTCCGGCCTGGACGCGATCGGCTACGCCTTCCAGGCGGTCGAGGAGGGCCGCGCCGACATCTGCATCGCCGGCGCCTCCGACTCCCCGATCTCGCCGATCACCGTCGCCTGCTTCGACGCCATCAAGGCCACCAGCGAGCGCAACGACGACCCGCAGCACGCCTCCCGTCCCTTCGACGCCGACCGCGACGGCTTCGTCCTCGGCGAGGGCGGCGCCGTCCTGGTGCTGGAGGAACTGGAGCACGCCCGGCGCCGCGGCGCCCGGATCTACGGCGAGGTCGGCGGCTTCGCCACCTTCGGCAACGCCTACCACATGACCGGCCTCACCAAGGAGGGGCTGGAGATGTCCCGGGCGATCGACCACGCGCTCGCCCACGCCCGGGTCGACCGCACCGACGTCGACTACGTCAACGCGCACGGCTCGGGCACCAAGCAGAACGACCGCCACGAGACGGCCGCGGTCAAGCGCTCGCTGGGCGGGCACGCATTCGGGACCCCGATGAGCTCGATCAAGTCGATGGTCGGGCACTCGCTCGGCGCGATCGGCGCGATCGAGGTCGTCGCCTGCACCCTGGCGCTCGCCCACGGCGTCGTGCCGCCGACCGCCAACTACGAGACTCCGGACCCGGAGTGCGACCTCGACTACGTGCCGCGCACCGCGCGCGAGCTGCCGCTGAGCCACATCCTCTCGGTCGGCAGCGGATTCGGCGGATTCCAGTCCGCCGTCGTGCTCAACAGAACGGGGTGAGTTCCATGACGTCACGTCAGCATGGCCGCCGGGCGGTGGTCACCGGCCTCGGCGTGGTGGCGCCGAACGGTGTCGGGGCCGACGCCTTCTGGAAGGCCACCAGGCAGGGCGTGAGCGTCCTCGACCGGATATCCCGCGAGGGCTGCACCGAGCTGCCGCTCAGGATCGCGGGCCAGGTACGGGACTTCGAGCCGCAGTCGGCGATCGACAACCGCTACCTGGTGCAGACCGACCGCTTCACGCACTACGCAATGGCCGCCGCCGACCTGGCGGTGGCGGACGCCGGCTTCCGGCCCGACCCCGAACAGCCCTTCGCGGTCGGCGTGGTGACCGCGGCCGGCTCCGGCGGCGGCGAGTTCGGCCAGCGCGAGCTCCAGCAACTCTGGGGCCAGGGGCCGAAGTTCGTCGGCCCGTACCAGTCCATCGCCTGGTTCTACGCGGCCAGCACCGGCCAGATCTCGATCCGCGGCGGCTACAAGGGCCCCTGCGGTGTCGTCGCCAGCGACGAGGCCGGCGGCCTGGACGCCCTCGCACACGCGGCCCGCTCGATCGAGCGCGGCACCCACGCCATGGTGGTCGGCGCCGCCGAGGCCCCCCTGGCTCCCTACTCGATGGTCTGCCAGCTCGGCTACCCCGAGCTCAGCCTGGCCGAGCGGGCCGAGGAGGCCTACCTGCCGTTCACCGCGCGGGCCTGCGGCTTCGCCCCCGCCGAGGGCGGCGCGATGCTGATGCTGGAGGACGAGCGGACGGCGCAGCGGCGCGGCGCCAACGTCCGGGCGCACCTGGCCGGGCACGGCGCCACCTTCACCGGGGCCTCCCGCTGGGAGGAGTCCCGCGAGGGGCTGGCCGCCGCGATCCGGATCGCGCTGGACGAGGCCCGGATCGCGCCCGAGGAGATCGACGTGGTCTTCGCGGACGCCCTCGGCGTCCCCGCCGCCGACCGGGCGGAGGCACTGGCGCTGGCCGACGCGCTCGGCCCGGCCACCGAGCGCGTCCCGGTCACCGCGCCCAAGACCGGTACCGGCCGGGCCTACTGCGGCGCCCCGCTGCTGGACGTGACCGCCGCCGTGCTGGCCATGGAGGACGGCGTGCTGCCGCCCACCCCCAACGTCACCGAGGTCTGCCACGACCTCGCCCTGGTGACCGACCGCGCCCGCCCGGCCGAGCTGCGCACCGCCCTGGTGCTCAGCCGCGGGCTGATGGGCTCCAACTCCGCGCTGGTGCTCCGGCGCGGGGAGCCGTCCTGAACCTCCCGAACCACTCCGTCACACCTTCGAAGGGACACACCCCCGTGAGCAACACCCTCAGCTATCCGGAACTCGCCGCCCTGCTGCAGGCCCGGGCCGGCGTCACCGTGGAGCCGAGCGACCTGGAGCAGCCGGGCGCGCAGTTCGACGTGTTCGGCGTCGACTCGCTCGGACTGCTCGGCGTCGTCGGCGAGTTGGAGAACCGGCACGGCCTCAAGGTCACCTCCGGCGCCGAGTCCGCCAAGACCCCGGCCGAGTTCATCGAGCTGGTCAACTCCTCCCTCTCCGCGAAGGCTGGTGCCTGAGATGCCCGGACACACCGACAACGAGATCGTCATCGCCGCGCCGCTCGACCTGGTCTGGGAGATCACCAACGACCTGGAGAACTGGCCGGAGCTGTTCAGCGAGTACGCCTCGGTCGAGGTCCTGGAGCGCGACGGCGACCGCGTGCAGTTCCGGCTCACCATGCACCCGGACGAGAACGGCCAGGTGTGGAGCTGGGTCTCCGAGCGCACCACCGACAAGTCCTCGCTCGCGGTGCGGGCCCGCCGGGTCGAGCCCGGTCCGTTCGAGTTCATGGACATCCGCTGGGAGTACGCGGAGGTCCCGGCCGGCACCAGGATGCGCTGGATCCAGGACTTCGCGATGAAGCCCACCGCGCCGGTCGACGACGACGGCATGGTCAACCACATCAACAAGAACTCGCGGATCCAGATGCAGCTGATCCGCGAGAAGGTCGAGAAGCGGGCGGCGGAGCTGTGAGCGGCGCGCACCGGGCCCTGATCGTCGCCCGGATGAAGCCCGAGGCGGCGCCGGACATCGCCGAGGTGTTCGCCGAGTCCGACCAGGGCGAACTGCCGCACCTGATCGGCGTCACCGGCCGCAGCCTCTTCCAGTTCGGCGACGTCTACCTCCACCTGATCGAGGCCGACCGCCCGCCGGGCCCGGCCGTCGCCAAGGTCGTCGGACACCCGGACTTCCGGTCCGTCAGCGACCGCCTGACCGCCTTCGTCCAGGCCTACGACCCGGCCACCTGGCGCGAGCCGAAGGACGCGATGGCGCGGGAGTTCTACCGCTGGGACCGCTGAACCGGCGTCCCCGATGGGCCCGCCCCCGGCCGTGTGCCGGGGGCGGGCCCATTGCGCTCCCCCGCCGGTCCGGGGCACGCCCCTGCCCCCGACCGCCGACCCCCGACGCCCGGCCCCCGGCCCGCAGCGCCCGGCCCCTGTGCGGATTCACCCGGATCGCCCGGCCAGCCGGGTGAACACACCCGGGACTCCACCCGAAGGGCGCACAGTCCGTGCCGGCGCTGCCACGCTCCGGTGGCAGGCGGCGGCACCGTGGTTGACGGTGGATCAGGCGCACCCCCCGCGAGTCCCCTTGCCCGGCACCGTGTCGGCGGTCGCGGTCCGCGCGCCGGAAGGATCATCCTCATGCGTTCTGCACGCACGCTGCTCGCCGCGGCGGCCGTCGCCGCCGTCCTCACCGCCGGTGCCCCCATGGCCTTCGCCGACGGCTCTTCCGACCAAGGCAAGAACCTCACCTGGCAGGAGAAGCAGGACAAGCCCGACAAGGGCGCCGCCGACGCTCCGAAGGGCGCCGACAGCTCGATGGGCTCGGCCGCCTCCCAGGAGCACAAGGGCACCGACTCCAAGGGCACCGAGGAGCACAAGGGCTCCGACTCCAAGGGCACCGAGTCCAAGGGCGAGGAGCACAAGGGCTCCGACTCGAAGGGCGAGGAGCACAAGGGCTCCGAGGCCAAGGACGAGGACCACAAGACCCCGCACGGCGGTGTGCACACCGGTGGCGGCGGTCTCTCGCTGTCCGGCGGCGGGCTCGCCTCCGGCGCGGTGCTGCTGCTCGGCGGCCTCGGAGCCGGCGCCTTCGCCCTGCGCCGCGGCCGCCGCGCCTCCGGCGCGGTCGCCTGACGCCCGACGCGCTGCTTCCGCCGCCTCCGGGCGCCTTCCCCGGCCGGGGTGGGGCGCACCGGGGGCGGCGGGCCGTTCGGAACCGGTTGAGCGGAGGACAGGAATGACGGGTGGTCCCGCCTCTGGAATGCCCCGGCTGCTGCGCGCCGGGATGGGCGCGGCAGCGGTGGGTCTGCTGCTGATCTACAACTCGGTGGACACCGAGCCGAGCACCGACGCGGCGGCCACCCAGGCCGCTCCCCCGGCGGCCACCGCCTCGGCCGTCCCCGGGCCGCCGGCCGCCGCCTCCCCGCCGCCCTCGGCGGCCGCGCCGGGGGTACCGGCGCTCAAGGCCTCCAAGCCGACCCGGCTGCGGATCCCGCAGATCGCCGTGGACGCACCGTTCACCGAGCTGACCCTCAACGCGGCCGGCCAGCTCAACGCGCCGCCGCCGGACGACAAGAACCTGGTCGGTTGGTACCGCGGTGGCGTGACCCCGGGCGAGCGCGGCAGCGCGGTCGTCGCCGGGCACGTGGACACCACCAAGGGCCCGGCGGTGTTCCTGCTGCTGAGCCTGCTGCTGCCCGGCAACAAGGTCGAGGTGAGCCGCGCCGACGGCACGGTCGCCGTCTTCACCGTGGACGCGGTGGAGACCTTCGCCAAGGACGCCTTCCCCGACCAGAAGGTGTACGGCAAGACGCCCGACGCCCAGCTGCGGCTGATCACCTGCGGCGGCACGTACGACAAGAAGCGGCGGGACTACCTGGACAACGTGGTGGTCTTCGGACCGCCACCACTTCACCCTGATGTGCGAGAACTTCGCCCAGCTGGGGCAGTTCGTCCAGATCGACAACGCCGTCTTCCGCGCCGTCAAGGCGGC
>NZ_JBEORY010000069.1:0-47375 GCF_040302665.1 Kitasatospora sp. NPDC097691
GCCGGTCCGGTCGATCCGGTCCAGGTAGCCGGCGACGTCGTGCCAGTCCCAGTCGAAGTCGGCCGGATCGCCGTTCCAGCCTGCGAGTTGGCTGCGCAGCGCGGGCCGTGTGGTGTCGTCCACCGGGGCGTAGGACAGGCCGTCCTGGCCGAGGACCTCGCAGGTGACGCCCTGGGTGACCTTGGCCGGGTGCTCGGGTTCGAGCAGCAGGGCGAGGTCGGAGTGGGCGTGCATGTCGATGAAGCCTGGGGTCAGGACCAGCCCGTCGGCGTCCACCACCTCGGGCGCGTCGAGGCGGTCGCCGATCTCGGTGATCAGGCCGTCGGCGATCCGTACGTCCGCCCGGTAGCGCTCCGCACCGGTGCCGTCCACGACGGTGGCGCCCCGGAAGACCGTCGGGCCCGCCGGGTGCACCCGGTGCACCCGGTTCACCCGGTTCACCCGGTTCGCCACGCTGTCCGCTGTTGTCACGATGTCCGCCGCCGTCACCCGGTCCGCCGCCGTCACCCGGTCCGCCGCGCCCGCACCGGCCGCTCTTCCCCCAGCCATCAGAAGAACGTCCTGACCAGCCCGGTGACCTTCGGCTCGGCCGCGTCCGCGGAGTCCAGCACCGGGATCGCCGTCCACTTGTCGAAGGCGGTGCACGGGTGCGACACGCCAAGGCGCAGCACCGCACCGATCGGTGCGAGGTCGCCCGCGTCCCGCAGGAAGGCGTGCTGGTCGTTGAGCGCGGTGATCCGGGCCGCCGTCCCGGTCAACTCGGCTCCGCCGCGCACCCGTTGCGGCTCGGGCAGGCCCTCGTCGCAGGGCAGGTCGCGCTTTCCGGCGTCCAGCAGGGCGAGTTGCGGTTCGGGCCGGGAGATCACCCGGGCCCAACCGTGCAACGCGCCGCGGAACGGCGCCTCGCCGTCGGCCCGGGCGAGCGGCGAGATGCCCCGGTAGTAGCCGTCGTCGTGGGCGACGTACGCACCCGAGCGCAGCACGACCAGGGCGTCCGACAGGCCGGTCGTCTCCTCGGCCACCAGGTCGAAGTAGGCGCTGCCGCCGGCGGTGACCACCGGTGGCGAGTCGTCCGGGTAGGCGCGCGCGAGCCTGCCGTGGAGCTCGGCCAGGGCCCGGAGGTAGCCGCGGACGGCGGCCAACCCGTCGGCCGTGGCGTCGTGCGCGAGCGCGCCCTCGTACCCGCCGACGCCGGCGAGGCGCAGGGTGGGGGCGCGCAGCACGGCGGCGGCGACCTCGACGGCCGCGTCGACACCGCGGGCGCCGGTCCGCCCGCCGGGGCCGCCGAACTCGACCAGCACCTCGACCTCCCGCTCAGCCCCGGCGGCGCGCAGCGCCTCGTCCATCAGCCGGACGCTCTCGGCGGAGTCGACCCAGGAGAGGAAGGCGAAGCCGGGGTCGGAGGCCAGTTCATCGGCGAGCCAGGCCAGTCCGGCCGGGTCGAGCAGGGTGTTGGCGAGCAGGATCCGCTGCACCCCGAAGGCCCGGGCGACCCTCACCTGGGGCAGGTTGGCGAGGGTGATGCCGTGGGCTCCGGCGTCGAGCTGCGCCTGCCACAGGGCGGGGGCCATGGTGGTCTTGCCGTGCGGGGCGAGCGCGACGCCCGCCTTGGCGCACCAGTCGGCCATGGTGCGGACGTTGTGCGCGAGCGCGGCGCCGTCGAGGGTGAGCAGCGGGGTGCCGAGCGAGGAGAGGGTCGGGCCGCCGGTCAGCCACTCCCGCACGGTGACGCCCCCGGGGGCAGCTGCCGGCCGCAGGGCCGACGGAGTGTCCGGTGGAGCGGCCTTGAACCGCCAGTCCAGCGGCTCGTCGGCCAGGGCCTCCACCGCGCCGCGGGTGATGCCCGGCCCGGTGCCGCTGCTTGCGAAGGTCTGCTGCACGCTCTTCCTCCATTCGCCATGTTGCAACATGCGCAACGCGGGTTGCGCATGTTGGCAGCACGGTTCTAGCATCGGCGCCGGATCACGGTCAACGGAACTGACTCACGCTCAACGGACCCGGCCCGCGCCCGACACGGCGGGCGGGCACTCGACGGAACCGGCCCGCGCCCGACACGGCGTGCGGGCACTCGACGGAACCGGCCCGCGGTCACCGGCAACACACAACGGACCACGGACCACGGACCACGGCCCACGGACCACACACCGGACCACGGACAACCGACAACCGACAACCGACACGGTCGACGGAGTCGGCCCGCTCTCGACGCAACGGCCGCAGACGAGGAGCCCCGCACATGCCGCGACAGGACCCCCCGGGCCCGGCCCGCCCGGGCCCTCCCCCGACGGCCGTGTGCGTGGGCGAGTCGATGGCCGTCCTGCTCCCGGACCGCCCCGGCCCGCTGGAGTCGGTGGAGACCTTCCGACTCTCCGTCGGCGGCGCCGAGTCCAACGTGGCGGGCGTGCTGGCCGCGCTCGGCGTGCCGACCGCCTGGATCAGCCGGGTCGGCGCCGACGGCTTCGGCCGGCGGCTGCTGGCCGAGCTCGCCGCCCGCGGCGTGGACGTCTCGGCGGTCGCGGTCGACCAGCACCGCCCGACCGGCCTCTACCTCAAGGAGGTCGGCGGCTCCACCGGCCACCACCACGACCTCGGCCCCGGGCGCAGCCGACTGCACTACCACCGGCACGGTTCGGCAGCCGCCGCGCTCTCCCCCGCGCTGCTCGCCGACCCGGCCGCCGCCCGACTACTGGCCCACGCCCGACTGCTGCACCTGTCCGGCATCACCGCCGCGCTCTCCGACGACTGCCTCGCCCTGCTGCGCACTCTCGTCATCGAGCGCCGCCACGCCACGGGGGCCCACCCGGCCGGGGGCCGGGGGCTGGTCAGCTTCGACCTCAACTGGCGCCCCTCGCTCTGGCGGGACCGCGACCCGGCCGTGTTGCCGCCGCTGCTGGACGCCGCGGACCTGCTGCTGCTCGGCGCCGACGAGGCCCAGGCCGCCTTCGGCACCGGCGACCCGGCCGCCCTGCGCCGCCGCTTCCCGTCCCCCGCCACCGTCGTGGTCAAGGACTCCGGCCGGCACGTCACCGCCCTGGGGCGGGACGGCACGGCGGTCACCGAGCCGGCCCTCGCCGTCGAGGTGGTCGAGGCCACCGGCGCGGGCGACGCCTTCGCGGCCGGCTACCTGGCCGGCGCCGTCCGGGGCCTGGACCAGCGCCGCCGCCTGCGGCTCGGCCACCTGAGCGCCGCCTGCGCCCTGACCGCCCACGGCGACCAGGCCGAGCTGCCGCCGGCCGCCGTGGTGACGGCGTTGCTCGACGCCTCGCCGGCGGACTGGGCCGCCACCCGGGTCACCGTGGACGGCATCGCCGGCCCCGCCCTGCCCGTCGGCCGCGCCCCTGGATCCGACCACGCGCACCTCGCCGACGGCACGCACCGGGCCGCCCCGGCACACCCCACCGAGCCCGCCGACCGCGTCCCGCCCGCCGACCGCACCCGGGCACAATGAGCAGGAACCCCGGCCCTCGAAGCGGAGCACGATGAGTCAGACCGTCACCCGCGCCCTGCGCATCCTCGCCCAGCTCGGCGAGGGCGAACGTTCCCTCGACCAGCTCGCCGAGGTGCTCGGCGTCCACAAGACGACCGTGCTCCGGCTGCTCCAGAGCCTCGAAGAGGAACGATTCGTCTACCGCGACGCGGCCTACCGCTACCACCTGGGCGCCGGCCTCTTCGCCCTCTCCGGCCTGGCCCTGGAGCAGCGCGGCATCCGCCGGATCGCCGCCCCGCACCTGGCCGAGCTGAACGCCGCCACCGGCCAGACCGTGCACCTGGCCGCGTACGAGGGCGGCGAGGTGGTCTACATCGACAAGTTCGACTCCCGTCACCCGGTCCGGATGTACTCCCGCATCGGCCTGCGCGCCGCGCTGCACAGCGCCGCGGTCTCCAAGGTGTTGCTGGCCGACCTGCCGCTGCCCGAGCGGCGCCGGGTGGTGGCCGGGATCGACTTCATTCCGCACACCGAACGCACCCTCACCACGCCCGAGGCGCTGCTCGCCGAGCTGGACAAGGTCGCCGCCCAGGGCTGGGCGCAGGACCACGCCGAGCACGAGTCCTTCATCAACTGCGTGGCCGCGCCCGTCCGGGACGCCAGCGGTCGGGTCGTCGCCGCCGCCTCCATCTCCGTCCCGGACGTCGTCCTCCCGTACGAGCAGGTGCTGGACCTCCTCCCGCACCTGCTCGCCACCGCCCGCGCCGTGTCGGCCGACTGCGGCCGCCCTGACCACAACTGACGGTCCGTCACCACGCGCAGAGGAGCCCCATGCCCGCCGAGCACCCCCAGACCGCCGAGCACCCCCAGACCATCGCGACGCCCGAGACCACCGCGGACCCCCGGGCCACCGCGAACCCCCGGGGCGCCGAGAAGGCCGAGATCCGCACCGACGGCGCCCCCGCCCCGGCCTGGACGTTCTCCCAGGGCGTCCGCAAGGGACCGATCCTGCAGGTCTCCGGCCAGGGCCCGCAGGACCCGGCGACCGGCGAGTACCTCCACCACGGCGACGTGAAGGCGCAGACCCGGCGCACCCTGGAGAACGTCAAGGCCATCGTCGAGGCCGGCGGCGCGACCATCGACGACGTGGTGATGTTCCGCGTCTACCTCACCAAGCGCGCCGACTTCCCGCTGATGAACGAGGTCTACGCCGAGTTCGTCGAGGAGAACATCAAGCCCGGCGGCGTGAAGCCCTGCCGCACCACCGTGTTCGTCGAGCTCCCGCAGGAGCCGATGCTGGTGGAGATCGACGCCCAGGCGGTCGTCGCCTGACGATCCCGCACCCCCGCCCGCACCCACCGCAGGGCCCGGACGCCTCCCCGCGCGTCCGGGCCCTGCGGCGCTTGCCACACCCGACCGACCACATTAGGTTAGGCTCACCTAACCAACTGGAGGTCCGTCCATGAGCCTGCCCACCGGCGACACCGAGGTCCCCGAGCCGACCACCGCCGAACGGATCCTGAACCTGCTCAGCACGACCTCCTCGCTCGCCGTCCGCGCCCTGGGCGAGCACCACGACCTGGACACCCCGGTCGCCGTCCACGGCTCCCGCCTGCGGCTGCGCGCCGCGCTGGACGCCCCGCTCACGGTGGCCGCCACCCACGCCACCGACGGCCTCGCCGTCGTCCTCGACGTCACCGACGTCTCCCCCGTCGCCGTCCGCGACCGCGTCCGCGCCCGCCTCACCCTGGCCGGCCGGCTCCACCTGGCCCACCTCGCCGACGACGGCCTCAGCGTCCACCTGCGCGTGGACGTCGCCCACGCCGTCCTCGCCACCCCGTACGGCACCGGCGCCGTCACCGCCGCCGACCTCGCCCACGCCGCCCCCGACCCGATGGCCCGCCACGAGGCCGCGATGCTCACCCACTTCGCCGACGACCACGCCGACGCGCTCGACGTCCTCACCCGCCTGCTCGACCCGGTGCTGCTCGCCCGGAACCCGGACGTCCGCCCGCTCGCCCTGGACCGCCACGGTCTGGTGCTGCGCCTGGACCACCCCGACGGCCACCGCGACGTCCGCCTGGTCTTCTCCGAACCGGCCCGCGACACCGAGGACTTCGGCCACCGGATGCACGACCTGCTGGCCGCCGCCCGGTACGGCCAGCCCGCCCACCGCGGCTGAGCCGGCCTCACCGCTCGAACCGCGCCCCGGGACGACCCGCCCCATCCGCCCGAGCAGCGCCGACAGCGTGTACGGGCGGACGTTCGGGTCCGTCCCGCCGCCGCACCCGAACTCCCCACCCCCTTCGGCGCGTTCAGCGGGCTCGAAGCCCGCGCCGCACTGGCCCCGGACATGGCAGCGGCCGGCCCGGCTCGCGAGGGAGGTGGGTCCCGCGAGCCGGGCCGGCCTGGGCGTGTCCCGCGCCCATGTCCACTGTGCGGCGATCATCCGGTCGAGCGGTCACCCGACATGACCATCCCGGAGGATCGATTCGCTCCGCAGCAGCGGTGGTTCCTGAAACCCCGGAAGGGTCAGAGCGCGACGCCGTGCGCGCGCAGGTAGGCGACCGGGTCGATGTCCGAGCCGTACTCCGAGCCGGTGCGGATCTCGAAGTGCAGGTGCGGGCCGGTCACGTTGCCGGTGGCGCCGGAGAGGCCGATCTGCTGGCCGACGGTGACGGTCTGACCGATCTTCACGCCGATCGACGAGAGGTGCGCGTACTGCGCGTACTTGCCGTCGGCGAGCTTGATCTCGACCTCGTTGCCGTAGGCGCCGCCGTTGCCGGCCTTGACCACGACACCGTTGGCGACGGCGCGCAGCGGGGTGCCGGTGGAGCAGACGAAGTCCTGGCCGGTGTGGTGGCCGGAGGCCCACATCGAGCCGGCCACGCCGTAGGCCTCGCCCAGCACCGGGTTGGCCAGCGGCGCGACGTAGCCGGCGGTGGCGGCGACCGGAGCGGCGGTCACGGCCTTGGCCGGAGCGGCGGTCTGAACCTGGGTCTGCACCGGGGCGGACGGCTTGGCGGCCTCGGTCTTGGCCTGGACCTGGGCCTGCGGCTTGGCAGGCTTGGCCGGAGCAGCCGGAGCGGCGGGCTTCGCCGGGGCGGCGTCCGCGGACGGCGCCACGGCGTGGCCGGCGATGGTGAGCTGCTGGCCCGGGAAGATCAGGTTCGGGTTGGCGCCGACGACCGAGCGGTTCTGCTCGTACAGCGCGTGCCAGCCGCCGTCGACGTTCTTGACGTCGGCGATCTTGGACAGGGTGTCACCGCTGACGACGCGGTAGCTCTCGTGCGCGGCGGCCGGAGCGGCCTGCGCGACCGGCTTGGCGTCGGCGGCGGGAGCGGCGGCGGGGGCCGCGGCCGGAGCGGCCTGCGCGACCGGGGCGGCCGGGGCGGTGTGGGCCTGGGCGCTGATCGCGGTCACGAGCGGGAGGGCGAAGGAGGCACCGGTGACGGCGGTGGCGATGCCGATGCGGGCGGCGCGGGGCAGGGCGATACGACGAGCCTGAGCAGGCATGGAAGTTTCCTCTCCGACGCCTGCGAGGTGAGCTGTCGGGTTCGGGCTGGAGTTGCCCGGCCGCATGCGCGGCTTCACCCCAAGCCGGCCCTGGACGCCCGCGCCCTGAGGCGCGAACTCCGGTCCGGCGACTTACCTGTGGGTCCCCCGCTCCTGCCGTACAGAGTTCAGTTCGAACCACCGGGAAGCGGCAGGACTCGGCGTTCCACCCGGTGGATCCGTCCGGGCTGGCCGGGCGGTCGCTGAACTAAAACCCATCCGTTCGGGTGAAGCAATGTCGATCTCTTGAAACCGCAACGACCCCCACGGCGCCGGTGACCCTCCGGATGATCCGCAGCACGGTGCGCACACAACCCATTCACCCCGTGCCACTGATCCACGACCCTGCGCAGACGTCGACGGCACTGCGCAGTCGTCCGCTCACGCACCGCCCACCACCAACACACCCGCCGGTGAGCCTTGTCACGTGGGCCCCACGAGGGCCAGGATCGGGCCGTGGCCACCTCTGAAGCCGGCACTCTGCGCCTGGGCACCGCGCAGGGTCGCTGGGTACTCCTGGCAACGGTGCTCGGCTCCAGCATGGCGATGCTCGACGGCACCGTGGTGAACGTCGCCCTGCCCCGGATCGGCGCCGACCTGGGCGCCTCCCTGGCGTCCCTGCAATGGACGCTGAACAGCTATCTGCTCACCCTGGCGGGCCTGATCCTGCTCGGCGGCGCGCTCGGCGACCGGTACGGCAGGCGCCGGGTCTTCCTGATCGGCGTGGTCTGGTTCGCCGTCGCCTCCGCGGCCTGCGCCGCCGCGCCGAACATCCAGGTGCTGATCGCCGCCCGCGCCGTCCAGGGCATCGGCGGGGCGCTGCTCACGCCCGGCTCGCTCGCCATGCTCCAGGCGGTCTTCCGCCCTGACGACCGCTCGGCGGCGGTCGGCCTGTGGTCCGGCCTCGGCGGGGTGTCGGCCGCGGTCGGCCCCTTCCTCGGCGGCTGGCTGGTGGACGGCCCCGGCTGGCGCTGGATCTTCCTGCTGAACCTGCCGCTCGCGGCCGCCGTGATCGCGGTCTCCACCCGGTCCGTGCCGGAGAGCCGGGACGAGGGCGCCACCGGCCGCTTCGACGTGATCGGCGCGGTGCTCGCCGCGCTCGCCCTCGGCGCGATCACCTACGCGCTGACCGCCGCCGGGGAGGGGGTGTCGGCCACCGTCTGGGCCGCCGGGGCGATCGGCGTGCTGCTCGGCGTCGCCTTCATCGTCGTCGAACGGCGCACACCCGAGCCGATGCTGCCGCTCGGCCTGTTCTCCTCCCGGCTGTTCACCGCCGTGAACCTGGTGACCCTCTGCGTCTACGCGGCGTTCAGCGGCGTCTTCTTCCTCCTGGTGGTGCAGCTGCAGATCGTCGCCGGGTTCTCGCCGCTGCTCTCGGGCTTCGCGCTGGTGCCGATCACGGTGCTGATGCTGGCGCTGTCGGCGCGCGCCGGACGGCTCGGCAAACGGATCGGCCCACGCATCCCGCTGACCATCGGCCCCCTGGTCTGCGCCGCCGGGGTGCTGCTGATGCTGCGCATCGGCGCCGACTCCTCGTACTGGACGGACGTGCTGCCCGCCGTCACGGTGATGGGCTGCGGTATGACGCTGCTGGTTGCGCCGCTGACGGCCACGGTGCTGGCCGCCGTCGAGGTCCGGCACGCGGGCATCGCGAGCGGGGTCAACAACGCCGCCGCCCGCGCGGCGGGCCTGCTCGCGGTGGCCGCCCTCCCGGCACTGGCCGGGCTGAGCGGCGACGCCTACCGGGTGCCGTCCGCCGTCGACTCCGCCTTCCACACCGCGATGCTGATCTGCGCGGGCCTGCTGACCACCGGCGGACTGATCGCCTTCGCCACCGTCCGGGGCAACGTGCTCTCCCCCGAGGACCACCCGGTGGCCGAGCCGGACTGCCAGTGGAACTGCGGCACCACCCCGCCGCTGGACCCCGGCCACGTCCACACGCACGAGGGCCCCGCCACCGGTCCGGCGGCGGGGCCCTCGCCCGAGAGCTGACGCTACGTCAGGAAGCCTCCACTCAGGGGCCGTCCACTCTGAGGACGGCCGCCCAGGGGGCGTGCGCCCAGAGCACGTCGGCTCAGAGGATGTCGGCCGGCGCGTACTTGGCGGCCTCCGGGTAGGCGGCCGCGACGGCCTCGACCAGGCGGACCACCTCGGCGACCTGGGCGCCGGCCGCACCGGTGAAGGAGAGCTTGTCGGCCAGCAGCGCGTCCAGCGCGGCGCGGTCCAGCGGGATCCGCTCGTCGGCGGCCAGGCGGTCCAGCAGCTCGTTCTCCCGGGCACCCGCGCGCATCGCCAGCGCGGAGGCGACGGCGTGCTCCTTGATGACCTCGTGCCCGGTCTCCCGGCCGACGCCCGCGCGCACCGCGCCCATCAGCACCTTGGTGGTGGCGAGGAACGGCAGGTAGCGGTCCAGCTCGGTCTCGACCACGGCGGGGAAGGCGCCGAACTCGTCGAGCACGGTCAGGAAGGTCTCCAGCAGGCCGTCGAAGGCGAAGAAGGCGTCCGGCAGCGCGACCCGGCGCACCACCGAGCAGGAGACGTCGCCCTCGTTCCACTGGTCGCCGGCCAGCTCGCCGGTCATCGAGGCATAGCCGCGCAGGATGACGGCCAGGCCGTTGACGCGCTCGCAGGAGCGGGTGTTCATCTTGTGCGGCATCGCGGAGGAGCCGACCTGGCCCTCCTTGAAGCCCTCCGTGACCAGCTCGTGGCCGGCCATCAGGCGGATGGTCTTGGCCAGGCTGGACGGCGCGGCGGCCAGCTGGACGAGAGCGGTGAGCACCTCGAAGTCCAGCGAGCGCGGGTAGACCTGGCCGACGCTGGTCAGCACGTTGTCGAAGCCGAGGTGCCCGGCGACCCGGCGCTCCAGCTCGGCGAGCTTCTCGGTGTCGCCGCCGAGCAGGTCCAGCATGTCCTGGGCGGTGCCGACCGGGCCCTTGATCCCGCGCAGCGGGTAGCGGGCGATCAGCTCCTCCAGACGGCGGAAGGCGACCAGCAGCTCGTCGGCGATCGACGCGAAGCGCTTGCCCAGGGTGGTGGCCTGCGCGGCCACGTTGTGCGAGCGGCCGGCCATGACCAGCTCGGAGTGCTGGGCGGCCAGCTTGGCCAGGCGGACCAGCACGGCCACCGTGCGGTCGCGGACGTGCTCCAGCGACTGGCGGATCTGCAGCTGCTCGACGTTCTCGGTCAGATCCCGGGAGGTCATGCCCTTGTGGATCTGCTCGTGGCCGGCGAGCTCGCTGAACTCCTCGATCCGGGCCTTCACGTCGTGGCGGGTGACCCGCTCACGGGCGGCGATCGAGCCGAGGTCGACCTGGTCGATCACCCGCTCGTAGTCGGCGACGGCGTTCGCCGGCACCTCGACGCCGAGGTCCTGCTGGGCCTTCAGGACGGCCAGCCACAGGTGGCGCTCAAGGACCACCTTGTGCTCGGGGGACCACAGCTGGGCCAGGGTCGCCGAGGCGTACCGGGAGGCCAGGACATTGGGGATCTGGGGCTTCGCGCTCACGCTTCGCAAGAGTAACAGTCGAGGTCACGCCGGGCGTCGGCGGATGGGGTAGGCTGCGTCGATTGAGTGCCATTCAGACGCCACAGTACAACCTTCTCGCCGCAAGGATACCACATCGATGAACGGACTTCCAGCGACCACCCGAAACTCCGACAGCGCCCTCGCCGAGGCCCTGCGCGCCGAACAGGCCCGTCTCACCCGGCTCTACGACCGGCTGGACACCGTCCGCGAACGGGCCCGCCGCACCGCCGCCGAGGCTCACGACGCAGCCGCACCCGGCGGCACCCACCAGGCCCGGCTGGAGCGCGAGGTCCGCGCCCGCGAGGCCGCCCGCCAAGCCGCCCGGCTCGACGCCGTCGAACGCGGCCTCTGCTTCGGCCGCCTCGACGAGCGCGACGGCACCGTCCGCTACATCGGCCGCACCGGCCTGACCGACGACGCGTACGAACCGCTGCTGCTCGACTGGCGCACCCCCGCCGCCCGCCCGTTCTACACCGCGACGCCCGCCGACCCCGGCACCGTCGTCCGCCGCCGCCACCTGCACACCCGCGGCCGCACCCTCACCGGCCTGGACGACGAGGCGCTCGACCTCGCCGGACTGGACGACTCCGGCCGCCGCGGCCTGGTCGGCGAGGCCGCCCTGCTCGCCGCCCTCGACCGCGCACGCACCGGCCGGATGCGCAGCGCCGTCGCCACCATCCAGGCCGAGCAGGACCGGGTGATCCGCTCCCCGCTGCGCGGCGCCCTGGTCGTCCAGGGCGGCCCCGGCACCGGGAAGACCCTCGCCGCCCTGCACCGCGCCGCCTACCTGCTGTTCACCCACCGCGCCGCGCTGGAGCGCCGCGGCGTCCTGCTGATCGGCCCCAACCCCGGCTTCCTGCGGTACATCGACGAGGTGCTGCCCGCCCTCGGCGAGACCGAGGTGGTGCTGCGCACCGTCGGCGAGCTCTACCCCGGCATCGCCGCCACCGGCACCGACGCCCCCGCCACGGCCGTCGCCAAGGGCGGCCCCTGGATGGCCGGGGTCCTCCGCCGCGCCCTCGCGGCCCACCAGTCGGCTCCCGCCGAGGGCCTCGACCTCGGCGAGGGGCTGACCGTCTCCGCCCGGGCCTGCGCCCAGGCCCGGGATGCCGCCCGCGGCCTGCGCGTGCCGCACAACCGGGCCCGCGCCTTCTACCTGCGCACCCTGCTCGACGCCCTCGCGATCGCCCAGGCGCTCTCCCTCGGCCGCCCGTACGACGAGGAGGAGGCGCACTACGCCCCGCGCGAGCTCTGGGCCCGGGCGGACGTCCGCGCCGTCCTCGACCCGCTCTGGCCCCTGCTCACGCCGCAGCAGCTGATCGAACGGCTGCTCACCAACGGCGAGTTGCTCATCGAAGCGGTCCCCGAGCACGCCGCCGCCCTGCTCCGCCCGCCCGGCTTCCCCTGGACGGCCGAGGACGTCCCGCTGCTGGACGAGGCCGCCGAACTCCTCGGCGAGGAGCGGCCGTCCGCGACCGCCGACCGGGATCAGGACGGAACCGACGACGAACTCGCCTTCGCCCAAGGCGTGTTGACCATCACCGGGCAGACCGACGACGTCCTGCTGGACTCCGCCGCCCTGGCCGGACGCTTCCGGGACGACGGCCCCTACCGCTCGACCGCCGAACGCGCAGCCGACGACCGCACCTGGGCGTACGGCCACGTCGTCGTCGACGAGGCACAGGAGCTGTCCGCGATGGCCTGGCGCGCCGTCCTGCGCCGCGTCCCGGCCGGCTCGCTCACCATCGTCGGCGACCTCGCCCAGACCGGATCCCCGGCGGGTGCCCGCAGTTGGGCCGAGATGCTCGACCCGCACCTGCCCGGCCGCTGGCGCGAGGAACGACTGACCGTCAACTACCGTACGCCGGAACCGGTCATGGCCCTCGCCGTCGCCGTCCTGCGCACCGCGGCGCCCGACCGGCAGCCGCCCGAGTCCATCCGCCCGGGCACCGAGCACCCGTGTGCGATCCCCGTCCCGGACGCCGACTTCGCCAGCGCGCTCGCCCGGCTCCCCGCGGCGCCGGGCACCGTGGGCGTGATCGCCCCGGACGACCTGGCCGCGGAGCTGGGCGCGCTGACCGTCGCGGCCGCCAAGGGCCTGGAGTTCGACGCGGTCGTCGTGGTCGAGCCGGCCGCCCTCGGCCCGAGGGACCGCTACGTCGCGCTCACCCGGACCACCCGCGCACTCACCCTGCTCCACCACCGGCCCCTGCCGCCGGAGCTCGCCGACCTGCTCTGACGGCGATGGGAGCGCTCGGCGCGGGCAACACGGGCGGCGCGGGACCTACTGCGCGCCGCCCGTCCGGCCGGCCAGCACCGGCAGGACCTGCGAGCAGATCGAGTGCAGGGCGATCCGCTGCTCGTCGGTCATCTCCGTGAAGGCCTGGTGGGTGCGGGCCATCTCGCCGCGGATGCGGGCGAGGATCTCCCGCCCCTCGGCCGTGATCACCACGATCTTCACCCGGCGGTCACCGGCCGCCGCCGCCCGGTTGGCCAGGCCCAGCGACTCCAGCCGGTCCACGATCCCGGTGACGTTCGACGCGTCGCAGCCCAGCCGCCCGGCCAGCGCACGCATCGGCACCGGCTCCTGCACCGCGCCCAGCGCCTTGGCCTGCGAGGAGGAGAGCCCGTGCCGGGCCGCGGCCGCCGCGAAGTCCTGGAAGTACGCGGCGCCGACGGCGGCCAAGACCTCCATCAGCTCGGCGTTGGTCGGTACGGTCGTCGTCGCTGTCGAACCCATGGGGTCAGGGTACGACCAGGTGCTTCAGCAACTCAAGCTTTGACCAGGGCAACCGTCCGCGAGGCGGCTCACACCGCCGCCCAGCGACCCGCCCGGCCCGCCCGCAGACCCGCCCGCAGACCCGCCCGACCGGCCGTACAGCAGCAGCGCTCAGAGCACCAGCTGGTCGAACAGCCGCCGCAGCTCCGCGTCCGGGTCCGTGGTCAGCCCCGTGTGCACCGGCCCCGGCTGGACGATCGCACTGCGCGGCGCGGTCAGCCAGCGGAACCGCTGCCCCGGGCTGTCCCCCGCCGCCGGACCGGCCTGCGGCCCGCCCAGGCAGACCGCCTCGATCCCGTGCAGCGCCCGCCGCACGCCCTGCACGTCCGCCACCGGGTCCAGCGCCAGCAGCCGCGCCTGGTCCAGGTGGGTGCGCGCCGCCAGGTGCGAACTCTGCCGGCAGTACAGCAGCACCCCCACGTTCACGCACTCGCCCCGCTCCACCCGCGGCACCGCGCGGATCACGGCGTACTCGTAGTCGTGCAGCTCGACGATGGCCGGCAGCGCGGACGTCGACGACCCGGTCATGCGGACACCTCCGGCAGCCAGTCACGCGGACCGGCCAGTCGCTCGTTCAGCTGGGCACGGTACGCGGCGCGCACCTCGTCGGGCGAGTCGAAGCCGAACTCGTCCGTCAGCCAGATCTCGGGAATGTCCGCCACGGCGGCCTCGATCGCCGCCTCCGCGAGCGGCGCGAGCGCCTTGTCCGCCGCCTCCAGGTCCGGCCGGGCGCGCAGCAGCGCATGGTCGGACGCGTCGTACGGGCGGCTCGCCCAGGCGGCGGCGCCCGGCCAGTTGTGGTGGAAGATCAGGCTCGCGCCGTGGTCGATCAGCCGCAGCCCGCCGGTCGCCACCAGCAGGTTGGGGTTGCGCCAGGACCGGTCCACATTGCCGATCAGCGCGTCGAACCAGAGCACCCGGCCCGCGAGTTCGGGATCCACCTCGAAGCAGAGCGGGTCGAAGTTGAGCGCACCGCTGACGAAGGCCATCCCGAGGTTGGTCCCGCCGCTGGCCCGCATCTGGTCCTGGACCTGGTGGTCCGGCTCACTGCGCGCGAGCACCGGATCCAGGTCGACCGTCACCAGTTCCGGCACCGGCAGCCCCAGCCGCCGCCCCAACTCCCCGGCCAGTACCTCCGCGACCAGGGCCTTGCGCCCCTGCGCCGCACCGACCCATTTCAGCGCGTAGAGCCGCCGATCATCGGCCTCGACCAGGCCCGGCATCGAGCCGCCTTCTCGCAGTGGCGTCACGTACCGGATCGCCGTCACCTCGGGTAGCACGCCCCCAGCCTATCGGTGACCCCGCGCCCACACCCACCTCCCCCGTCCCCACCTCCCCCATCCACCCCACCCCAGTGGCAGCCCCCGCCGCCCCACATCCACCACACCCCCCACCACACCCCCGACCCCACCTCCCCCATCCACCCCACCCCAGTGGCAGCCCCCGCTGCTCCGTGCGAGTGTGGCGGACAGTAACGGGGACCTTCACGGCAAAGGGATGAGCGATGGAACGACCTCGGATCCTGATCGTGGGCGGTGGCTTCGCCGGCCTGGAGTGCGCCCGCCGTCTCGAACACAAGCTGTCACCGTCGGAGGCCGAGATCTCGCTGGTCACGCCGTTCAGCTACCAGCTCTACCTCCCCCTCCTCCCTCATGTCGCCGCCGGCGTCCTCACCCCGCAGTCCGTGGCCGTCTCCCTGCGCCGTTCGCTGCGCCGCACCCACATCGTCCCGGGCGGCGCCATCGGCGTGGATCCGGCGTCCAAGGTGTGCGTCGTCCGCAAGATCACCGACGAGGTGGTCGCGCAGCGGTACGACATCCTGGTGCTCGCTCCGGGCAGCGTCACCCGCACCTTCGACATCCCCGGCCTGACCGACTACGCCCGCGGCATGAAGACGCTCGCCGAGGCGGCCTACGTCCGCGACCACGTGATCGCCCAACTCGACCTCGCCTCCGCCAGCCTGGACCAGAGGGAGCGCGAGTCCCGGCTCCAGTTCGTGGTGGTCGGCGGCGGCTACGCGGGCACCGAGACGGCTGCCTGCCTGCAGCGGCTGACCACCGCCGCCGCCCACCGCTACCCGCGCTTGGACGCCCGGCAGATCAAGTGGCACCTGATCGACATCGCCCCGAAGCTGATGCCGGAGCTCGGCGACCCGCTCGGCGAGGCAGCCCTGGAGGTGCTGCGGGCCCGCGGAATCGAGGTGTCGCTGGGTGTGTCGGTGGCCGAAGTCGGTGCCGAGTCGGTCAAGTTCACCGATGGACGGGTGCTCCCCTGCCGCACGCTGATCTGGACCGCCGGCGTGGCCGCGAGCCCGCTGATCGGCACCCTGGACGCCGAGACCGTCCGCGGACGGCTGGCCGTGACGGCGGAGATGCGGGTGCCGCAGTTCGAGGGCGTGTTCGCGCTCGGCGACGCCGCCGCCGTGCCCGACCTCGCGAAGGGCGACGGCGCGGTCTGCCCGCCGACCGCCCAGCACTCCGCCCGCCAGGGCCGCGTGGTGGCGAACAACGTGATCGCCTCGCTCCGCAACCAGCCCCTGGAGCCTTACTACCACAAGGACTTGGGCCTGGTGGTGGACCTGGGCGGCAAGGACGCGGTCTCCAAGCCGCTCGGCGTGGAGTTGCGCGGCGTTCCCGCCCAACTGGTGGCTCGCGGTTACCACTTGATGGCGATGCGCACCAACGTGGCCAAGTTCCGGGTGGGTTCCAACTGGCTGCTCAACGCGACCGCCGGGGACGACTTCGTCCGCACCGGGTTCCTGGCCCGCCAGCCCGCCCGGCTGCGCGACTTCGAGTACACCGATGCGTATCTGACGAAGGATCAGGTTCGCGCCCATGCCCAGTCCCTGCTCGCCAAGGGCTGAGCACGCCGAGTCCGGCGCCCCCGCGATCACGTCCGCGGGGGCGCCGGATCAGCGCGATCAGCGCGCGGCCAGGTACATCCCGCTCGCGTCCTGCCCGGCCGTGTTGCGGCACGAGTAGTCACCGCTCGGACGGCCCCACAGCAGCGTCAGGCAGCGCCCGACCGCCTGCTGGCCGTAGTAGTTGGGGTGCATCGACTCCTGCAGCGCGCCCTGCGTGGAGTTGAGCCCGCCGTCCAGGAAGCGCGCCCACTCGCTGGTGGTCGCGGACGGGCCGGAGCTCGTGGTCGGCTGCTTGGTGGCCGTCGAGCAGACCTCGCGGCCCTGCAGCATGTCCGACAGGTCCAGGAACTGCGCGCCCTTGGACGCGGCGACGCCCGCCAGCGCCTGGGAGATCTGCGGCACCATCGAGTCGCGGGCCCAGTCGGCGTCCCCGTCCCAGAACGGGCAGCCGCCGGTGTTGGAGCGGGTCCAGCCGCTCTCCGGGTAGCGCATCTCGGCGCTGCGCGGGATCGGCGACGGGTAGGACTGCAGCACCAGCCGGTAGTCGGACTGCGCGTAGCCCGCGCCGGCCATCACGGCACGGATCTCGTCGACCGCCTTGCCGACGCCGGCCATCGCGGTGGGCATCTTCCCGTCGATCTGGGACTGCGCGGAGTCGTGGCAGTACGAGTACCAGATCAGGTAGTCCTGGACGCAGTTGGAGATGATGTCCGCGAAGCCCAGGTCGTTTCCGCCGATCGACAGGGTGATCAGCTTGACGTTGTTCTGCCGGGCCACGGTGGCGAGTTGGTCGGCCTGCGGGGCCTCGCCCTTGAAGGACTGGCCGCCGTTGGAGGCACGGAAGATGTTGTCGGTGACGGCACCGGAACAGGCCAGGTTGATCTCGTTCTGGGCGCCGGTCGAGGCGCTGAGCACCTCGGCGACGTCGGAGCGGTCGCAACCGCTGGACGCCGTGGCGCCGTAGACCCGCGAGGGGTCGTACGAACTGCCGGTCCAGGCACGGTCGGAGCCGTTGCGGCTGCCGCTGGTGCCGGCGGAGTTGCCCTTCCAGCGACCGGCCTCGCCGGAGATGTAGCTGTCGCCGAGCGTGACGCTGGCGGTGGGCCCGGAGGGCACGGCGGTCAGTGCGGTCGGGGCGGCGTAGGCCGGTGCGGCGACGGCCAGGCCTGCGACGGCGAGCGGGAGGGCGAGGGCTGCGGTGAGCAGCCGTCGGCCGAGTCGAGGCGTGCTGCGGGTGATGCTCGAACGGATTTCGGGCACTGCGGAACTCCTGCGGCTCGGTCTCCCCGTGCATGGGGAACGGGAAGACGCGTAGGTGAGGGTGGGCCGCCGGCCGGTGGCGCGATGAAGATGACATGCCCTCTCCCGTTACCGCTAGGTATCTGCAGCAGGTTTCCGCTTTTGTTACCGCCGGGTTCAGACCAGACCGGCAACGTCGACCGGAGGCCGCCCGCGGTTCACACCCGCCACACTCGCCCCGCCTGCCCCACCACCCGCCCCGCCGTTCACACCAAACGCGAGCCGCCCCCGCCCGTCCCCAGCACCGCCGCCAGGTCCTCCGCCAGGCCCCTGGCCTGCGCCGCTTCCAGCCGGGCCGTGGTGAAGCGCAGCCCGGGCGGCGACTGGATCCGGTACCGCGCGCCGGGCGCCGCGACCCAGCCGCGCTGCACCAGCGCCGCCAGCGCCGAGGTCTCGTCCGGCACCGGCACCCAGACGTTCAGCCCGCTCTGCCCGTGCGCCTCGATCCCGCGCGCCGCCAGCTCGTCCAGTAGCGCGTCCCGCCGGGCGCGGTAGGCGGCCGCCACCCGTGCGACCGGCGCGGCGTCGCTGCGCCACAGTTCGGCCACGGTGCGCTGCAGCAGGTGGCTGACCCAGCCGGCGCCCAGCCGCAGCCGCCCGACGACCCGTCCGATCGTCTCCGCGTCGCCGACCGCCACCGACACCCGCAGGTCCGGCCCGTACGCCTTGGCAGCCGAGCGGACCACCGCCCAGTGCCGCGAGCCGGCGCCGACCAGCGGGTGGTACGGCTGGTCGACCATGCCGTGCCCGTGGTCGTCCTCGATCAGCAGTACTCCGGGGTGCTCGGCCAGGACGGCCTTCAGCTCCTCGGCCCGGCGTGCGGTGAGCGCCGCGCCGGTCGGGTTCTGCGCCCGACTGGTGACCACCACCGCCCGGGCGCCCTCGGCCAGCGCCGCCGCGAGCGCGTCAGGCAG
This sequence comes from Kitasatospora sp. NPDC097691, assembly GCF_040302665.1. Classification (NCBI taxonomy): domain Bacteria; kingdom Bacillati; phylum Actinomycetota; class Actinomycetes; order Kitasatosporales; family Streptomycetaceae; genus Kitasatospora; species Kitasatospora sp. NPDC097691. Next base: position 18,364 of record NZ_JBEORY010000069.1, read on the forward strand.
CGGGCCCTCGTCGTCCAGCCGGACGGGCAGGTGCTTCAGACCCATCGCGGGCAGCAGGTCGAACAGGCTTCCCCAGCCCGGGTCCTCGACGGCCACCGCGTCGCCGGGGCGCAGCCGGGCGCCGAGGATGCGTTCGATGGTGTCGAGCGAGCCGGAGGCGACGGCGATCGGGCCGCCGGGCAGGCCGTCGGCCTCGAAGGAGGCGCGGGCGAGCGCGAGCAGCTGCGGGTCGACGGCCGGGTGCCCGTACAGCACCGGTTCGGCGCGCGCGGCCTCGGCGGCGGCCGCGAGGGCGGGGCCGAGGTCGGGCAGCAGCGCCGGGTCGGGGTTGCCGGTGGACAGGTCCCGGGCGTGCGGCGGGACGGGGACGCGGATCTGGTCCCGTGGGGTGAGGGCGGGCCTGGGGAGGATCCGGCTGCCCTTGCGGCCGGCGGTCTCGATCACGCCGCGGTCGCGCAGCAGCCGGTAGGCGGCGGCGACGGTGTTGGGGTTGACGCCCAGTTCGGCGGCGAGGTCGCGCAGCGGGGGCAGCGCGGTTCCGGGGGCGAGCAGTCCGCTGCTCACGCCCTGTTCGATGTGCGCCGCGATTTCGCTGGCGCGTCGCCCTGTCAGCGGATAGTCTCCTAGCACAAACCAAATTATGCACTAGTACATAGAGGATGTCATGTCAGACAGCACGGAAGGCTCGCCGACCTACTCCCGTACCCCCAGGACCACGCCCACCCGCTACAAGGACCGGGCCACCTGGGAGCAGGAGGCGATCCACGCCATCCTCGACAGCGCCTACATCTGCCACCTCGGCTTCGTCGCCGACGGCGCGCCCGTGGTCCTGCCGACGATCTACGCCCGGGTCGGCAGCCGGCTCTACGTCCACGGCTCCACCGGCAGCCGTCCGATGCGCGGCGCCTCCGGCGAGCAGGGCATGCCGGTCTGCGTCACCGTCACCCAGGTCGACGCGCTGGTGCTGACCAAGTCCGCGTTCAACCACTCGGTGAACTTCCGCTCGGTCGTCGCCCACGGCACCGCCCACCAGGTCACCGACCCCGAGGAGCTGGACGTCGCGCTGGCCGCCCTGGTCGACCACGCGATCCCCGGCCGCTCCGCCGAGGTCCGCCCGGCCAACGCGAAGGAGCTCGCCGCGACCGCCGTCCTCCGGCTGGAGCTGGACGAGGTCTCGGCCAAGACCCGCGACGACGACGCCGGCGACGACCCGGCGGACGTCGACCTCCCCTACTGGTCCGGCCTGATACCGGTCACCACCGTGCACGGCACGCCCGTCCCGCACGACGACCGCACCATCCCGCGCCCCGCGCACCTGCGCGGCTACCCCCGCTGACGAGGAGCACCCGATGCTGATCAGGTCCTGGGACCGCGGCGACGAGGACGAGTGGCGCGCCTGGCTGGCCGAGGGCCGCGACTTCGGCCTGCTCGCCGCCAACGGCGGCCCGGGTGAGGGCCCGGTGCTCGTCCCGACGCACTTCCTGCTGGACGCCGAGCGCGGCGAGATCCTGCTCCACCTCGCCGCACCCAACCCGCTGCTGGCCGCCGTCCGGGCCGACCCGAGGGTCACCCTCGCGGTCACCGACGGCTACGCCTTCGCCCCGGGCCACTGGCGCGGCGCCCCCGGCACACCGACCAGTTACTACGCCTCGGTGCACTTCCACTGCACCGCCGAGGTCGTGGAGTCCGCCGCAGGCAAGGCGGAGATCCTCAACCGCCAGCTGGCGCACTTCCAGCCCGAGACGCCGGAGGTCCGAGTGGTGCCCGGTGACGGCGAGTTGGCCCGGCAGCTGCCCGGACTGCGCGGGCTCCGGCTGACGGTGAACGAGGTGCGGGCCAAGTTCAAGTACGACGACAAGAAGCCCGTCGAGGCGCAGCACGCGATGGCCGACCGGCTCGCCGAGCGGGCGGACGGCGGCGGGCGCGGCCGCGACCAGTACGCCGCCGCCCGCACCCAGCTGCTCCGCCGTCACCAGCGACGCACCACCGCGCCGCGCACCACCGCGCCACGCACCACCCCACCGCGCGCCGACGACCCGCGCACCACCGCGCCACGTACCACCGGCTGACTCCGCGTCACCCGTTCGGCTGCGCAACACGGGCAACGCGACCCCGGCGCTGCTCCAATGTGACACGAGCCCTGCCCACTCGCCGTCAGAGCGGGCCCGTCCACCCCGGGGAGCGCGCGTGTCCACAGCCAACGGCCGACGGGTGGGCGGCGAGGCCCACCTCGGCCACGTGGTGTTCATCTCGGCGGCCGCCGCCATGGGCGGCTTCCTGTTCGGCTACGACAGTGCGGTGATCAACGGTGCGGTGACGGGCATCCAGAAGCACTTCGGGGTGGGCCACGGCACCACCGCCTTCGTGGTGGCGATCGCGCTGCTGGGCTCGGCGGCCGGCGCGGTCGTGGCCGGCCGCCTCGCCGACCACTTCGGCCGGGTGCGCACGATGCTGCTGGCCGCCGTGCTGTTCGCGGCCAGCGGCATCGGCTCGATGTTCCCGCCGAACATCGAGACCCTCGCCGCCTGGCGCGTGGTCGGCGGCGTCGCGATCGGCATCGCCTCGGTGATCGCGCCGACCTACATCGCCGAGGTCGCGCCGACCGCCTACCGCGGCCGGCTCGCCTCCTTCCAGCAGATGGCGATCGTGCTCGGCATCACCGTCTCCCAGCTCGCCAACTGGGCGCTCAACCAGGCCGCGGGCGGCGAGTCCACCGGTCACCTCGGCGGCATCCAGGCCTGGCAGTGGATGCTCGGTGTCGAGACCGTCCCGGCCCTGGTGTACGGCCTGATGGCACTCTCGATCCCGGAGTCGCCGCGCTACCTGATCGCCGACCACCGCGAGGCACGGGCCCGCGAGGTGCTGGTGGAGGTCGAGGGCGAGGACGTCGACCTCGACGCGCGGGTCGCCGAGATCCGCGCGGTGCTGGAGTCCACCCACAAGCCCCGGCTCAAGGACCTGCTCGGCGGCCGCTTCGGCCTGCTGCCGATCGTCTGGGTCGGTATCGGCGCCTCGGTGTTCCAGCAGTTCGTCGGCATCAACGTGATCTTCTACTACTCGTCCTTCCTCTGGCAGTCGGTCGGCATCAACGAGTCCAACTCGCTGCTGATCAGTCTCTCCACCTCGATCATCAACGTGATCGGCACGGTGGTCGCGATGGTGCTGGTGGACCGGATCGGCCGCAAACCGCTCGCGCTGGCGGGCTCGGCCGGCATGGCGCTCGCGCTGGGTACGGCGGCCTGGGCGTTCTCCTACCGGCAGGGCACCGGCGACAACGCCACCCTCGACAACACCCACGCCACCGTCGCCCTGGTCGCCGCCCACGTCTTCGTGTTCTGCTTCGCCTTCTCCTGGGGCGTCGTGGTCTGGGTCCTGCTCGGCGAGATGTTCCCGAACCGGATCCGCGCGCTCGCCCTGTCCGTCGCCGCCTCGGCCCAGTGGATCGCCAACTGGGCGATCACCGTCAGCTTCCCGGACCTCGCCGACTGGAACCTCTCGGCGACGTACGTCATCTACGCGGTCTTCGCGCTGCTCTCCATCCCGTTCGTGGTCTTCTGCATCAAGGAGACCAAGGGCCGCGCCCTGGAGGAGATGGGCTGACCCGTCCCGCACCGAACCCCGCCGCACGCGGCCCGACCCACCGAGAGGAAGCCATGTCCGACCAGGGCGGCTCCCGGCAGAACGTCACCTTCCCGAGCAACGGCCGCACCGCGCACGGGTACCTGGCCCGACCTCCGCAGGGCGTCGGGCCCGGCCTGGTGGTGGTGCAGGAGTGGTGGGGGCTCACCTCGCACGTCGCCACCATGGCCGACCGCTTCGCCGCCGAGGGCTTCACCGTCCTCGCCCCCGACCTGTTCGGCGGCGCGACCACCCACGACAGCACCGAGGCGGCCCGGCTCAAGCGCGAACTCCCGGTCGAGCGGGCCGTCGAGGACCTCTCCGGGGCCGTCGACCACCTGCTCTCACTGGACGGCGTGGTCGGCGACGCCGTCGGGGTGGTCGGCTTCTGCATGGGCGGCGGCTTCGCCCTGCTGCTGGCGGCCCGGGCCGGCGACCGGGTGGCCGCCGCGGTGCCCTTCTACGGCCTCCCGCCGGACCCGGACTTCGACTACCGCGGCCTGACCGCCCACGTCCTCGGCCACTTCGGCGAGTCGGACCGTTCGATCCCGATGGCCGCCGTGGACGAGGCCGCGATCCGGATCGGCGAGGCCACCGACATCCGCCCCGAGGTCCACTTCTACCCGGCCGGGCACGCCTTCATGAACGACGAGAACCCGCTCGGCACCTACGACCCCCTCCAGGCCGGGATCGCCTGGGGCCGCACCCTCACCTTCCTCCGGGGTCACCTCGGCTGACTCCCCCGGGGCCACCCCGACATCGCCCCGGCCGAGCAGGCCGGCGCGACAGGTGCGCAAACTCGATGGACACCTGTACGAACTCCGGCCATAGTCGCCGGGTGCCGACCCCACCCCCACGCCCCCGCCGCCTCGCCTGGGCGAGCCGCAACTTCCGCATCCAGACCGCCGCCACCGTGATCAGCGGCCTGGGCAACGCCGGTGCCCCCATCGCCACCGCCTTCGCCGTCCTCGGCAACGGCGGCACCACCACCGAGGTCGGCTACGTCACGGCCGCGCGGCTGCTGCCGACCGTGCTGCTCCTGGTGCTCGGCGGAGCCCTCGCCGACCGCCTCCCCCGACACCGGATCATGGTCGCCGCCAACGTCTTCAGCGGCGCCTCCCAGGCCGTGCTGGCCGCGCTGGTCCTGGCCGGGCACGCGCAACTCTGGCAGCTGTTGCTGCTCTCCGCCGCAGGCGGCGCCGGCTACGCGCTCTACTCCCCCGCCTCCGGCGGCATGATCATGCAGGCCGTCCCCCAGGAGCACGCGGCCCGCGCCTTCTCGGTCTTCCGGATGGGCCAGAACGCCGCCCAGATCGGCGGCGCCGCCCTCGGCGGAGCCCTCACCGCCGCCCTCGGCCCCGGCTGGGTGCTCGCCCTGGACGCCCTCTGCTTCCTGATCGCCGCCGCGCTGCGCTTCTTCCTGGAGCCGGAGCAGGCCCCCGCCCCCTCGGGCGGCAGCATGCTGCGCGACCTGCGGGAGGGCTGGCGGGAGTTCGCCTCCCGCCGCTGGCTCTGGGTGGTCGTCCTGCAGTTCTCCGTCCTGGTCGCCTGCATCGGCGCGGTCGAGTCGGTCTACGGGCCGGCCATCGCCAAGGAGCGGCTCGGCGGCGCGGGCGCCTGGGGCCTGGCGATGTCCGCCTACGGCGTCGGCCTGGTCGCCACCGGCCTGCTGATGGCGCGCTGGCGGCCGCGCCGGATCCTGCTGGTCGGCAACTGGGGGGTGTTCCTGTTCGGCGTGCCCGCGCTGGCCCTCGCCGCCGGTGCGCCGCTGCCGCTGCTGGTCGTCGCCATGTTCCTCTCCGGTGTCGGTGTCACCGTCTTCAGCGTCAACTGGATGGTCGCGCTCCGGCAGGAGATCCCGGAGGAGATGTTCTCCCGGGTCTCCGCGTACGACGAGCTCGGCTCCTACTCGCTGGCCCCGGTCGGCACCGCGCTGGCCGGCCCGGCCGCCGTGGCGCTCGGCCTCGGCGGTGCGCTCTGGACCTGCGCCGTCGCCTGCCTGGTACTCAGCGCAGCGGTCCTGCTGGACCCGCAGGTACGCCGGCTGACCCGCCGGGGCACCACCGACGCACGGGTGCCCGCCACCGAGCCCGTACCCGCGCCGTGAGCCCCCTGTGCGCCCTGCGTGCGCCCACCGGGGCGCAACCGGTGGGACGGATGGTTCGTCCGAGCGGGTAGGAGACACGACCGCCCTGGGGGCCCACCGGTGCCGAAGCCACTGCTGTTCCTGGACGTCGACGGCGTCCTGAACCCGGTCTGCCCGCATCCGGACACCGGTTTCGACACCCACGCCCTGTTCGGCCACACCGTCCTGCTGTCCACCCGGCACGGCGAGTGGCTGCGCGAACTCGCCGGAACGTACGACCTGGTCTGGGCCACCACCTGGGAGGACCACGCCAACACCCACATCACCCCGGTGATCGGGCTCGACCCGCTCCCGGTGGTCCGCTTCAGCGGCTACGTCCCACAGCCCGGCGACCCGCGCGTCCCGCTGATGGAGCTGTTCTCCGCGGCCAAGTGGGCCCCGCTGCTGCGCCACGCCGGAGGCCGTCCGTTCGCCTGGGTGGACGACGTCATCCCGTCCCGGCTGGTCCGCCGGTCCCGCTGGCGCCGCGACCGCCTGCTGCTGCCGATCGACCCCGGCCAGGGTCTGGAGCGCCGGCACGTCGACCGGCTGCTCGCCCGCCCGCCGCGCGGGCGCGCACTCCGGATCGGGGCGTTCAGGGGGTCGGCAGCCAGCTGACGTGCCCGGCTAGCAGCGCGTAGCCGACGAAGGCCACCGTGTCGATCAGCGCGTGCGCCACCACCAGCGGCATCACCCGCCCCCAGCGCCGGTACAGCAGGCAGAACACCGCGCCCATCACCATGTTGCCGACCAGCCCGCCGACCCCCTGGTACAGGTGGTACGAGCCGCGCAGCACCGAACTCGCCGCCACCGCCGCCGGCCAGGACCAGCCCAACTGTCCCAACCGGCGCAGCAGGTAGCCGAGGACGACGACCTCCTCCAGGATGGCGTTCTGCCAGGCCGACAGCACCAGCACCGGCACCCGCCACCAGACGTCCGGCAGCCCCGAGGGCGCCACCGTCAGGTTGTACCCGGCCGCCTGCGAGGCCAGGTACAGCGCCAGCCCCGAGCCGCCGATCGCCGCCGCGACGGCCGCGCCCCGGCCGAGGTCGCGCAGCTTCTGCCCGAGGTCGAAGCCCAGCACCCGCAGCGCGACGCCCTCGCGCACCAGCAGGTAGCCGACCAGCACGACCGGCATCAGGCCGCGCCCGATGTAGTACAACTGCCACACCAGGTCCAGCCAGGGCCGCCCGGGCGCCCGCGAACCGTTCAGGGTGGCGACCTGCTGGCCGAGCTTGATCGGTTCGGTGAGCGAGCCGGCGAAGCTGATCAGCGCGCCGATCCCGCTGGCCCCGAGCGAGAGGCCGAGGACGATCAGCAGCTCCGCCCCGAGCAGCCGGCGGGTGAGCTGCTCGGTCTCCGGCGCGGTCGGGCGGGTGGTCACGGGGGCTCCAGCGGACGGGGCGGTCGCTCCGGCCGTCGGCCGACCGCCGGAGCGATCATCCTGACACAGCGGCCCGGCCGACCCACCGGCCAGGTGCGGTCCCGTCACCGGACGTGCTCCGGCGGCCGGGTGCGCGGCGGCTAACCCACCGGCCAGGTGTGGACCGGCTCCCCGCCGCGCATGTACTCGGCGTAGCGCCGGGTCATCGCCGCGAGCGCCGTCGGCCGGTCCATCCCGTACTGCTCGCGCAGCCGGTGGAAGGTCGCGCTCTGCCAGGCCGCGCCGTTGGTGCGGCGCAGGCAGCGCTGCTCGATGATGCCCAGGTAGCGGTCGCGGTCGGCGGGCTCCACGCCCCACTCGTCGAGACCCTGGTAGGCCATCGGCAGCAGCTCGCCCAGCACCAGGTCGACGGCGGACACCGTCTGCAGCCCACCGCCGCGCCCGGCCCGCCCGGGGCGCGGCCACTGGAACACCGCGTCGATGCCGTACCGCGCGCCCTGCCGGAAGTTCTCGTCCGCCCGCTCGAACGGCAGCCGGGTCCAGACCGGCCGGGGCTGCTCGGCGAGCACCCGCACCAACCCGTAGTAGAAGGCGGCGTTGGCCAGCGTGTCGGCCACCGTCGGCCCGGCCGGCAGCGCCCGGTTCTCCACCCGCAGGTGGGCCACCCCGCCGGCGATGTCGTAGATCGGCCGGTTCCAGCGGTAGATGGTCCCGTTGTGCAGCCGCATCTCGGCGAGCTTGGGAGCGCCGCCCGAGGCCAGTACCTTCAGCGGGTCCTCGTCGTCGCAGATCGGCAGCAGCGCGGGGAAGTACCGCAGGTTCTCCTCGAACAGGTCGTACGCCGAGTCCACCCAGCGCTCGCCGAACCAGGTGATGGGGCGTACGCCCTGCGCCTTGAGCTCGGCCGAACGGGTGTCGCAGGCCTGCTGGAAAAGCACCGGCCGGGTCTCCCTCCACAGCTCCCGCCCGAACAGGAAGGGGGAGTTCGCGCCCACCGCGAGCTGCGGCCCGCAGAGCGCCTGGGCGGCGTTCCACACCGAGGAGAACCGCTCGGGGGTCACCTGGAGGTGCAACTGCAGCGAAGTCGCGGCGGCCTCGGCGACCATGGTGATGGACTCCAGCTGGAGGTGCTCCACGCCCTCGATGTCGAGCGTGATCTCCTCCCCCCGCGCGGCCAGGATCTGGTCGCTGAGCAGGCTGTACCGCTGGTTGTGGCTCATCGAGTCGAGCCCGGTGTGGGCGTGCTCCAGGGTCGGCAGGATGCCCACCATGACGATCCGGGCGCCCGCCTCGGCGGCCCGCCGGTCGGCGTAGCGCAGCCCGGTGTCGATCTCCTCGCGCAGTTCCTCGAAGACGTGGCCGCAGAGCCGGTGCGGCGTGATGTTGACCTCGATGTTGAACTTGCCCAGTTCGGTCTGGAAGTCGCTGGAGCCGATCTCGCTCAGCACCTGGGCGTTGTTCATGGCCGGCAGGCCCTGCTCGTCGGCCAGGTTGAGCTCGATCTCCAGCCCCATCACCGCCCGCGGCCGGTCGAAGCGGTCCTCCCGCAGCATCCGTCCCAGTGCCTCCTGACAGGCCTGGAGCTTGCGCCGGTAGAGCTGCCGGTCCGCCAGATCCGCCCGAGTCGCCACGACCTTCTCGCCCACGGTCCCCTCCTTCTGAGACACCCCGTTGAGCCACCCGGCCGACCGACCGTGGAAGCATCATGCCCACCTCGAAGATCGATACCCGAATGCTTGTACTGGCTTGCAATGCAAGGCAACTGACGGAATATCAGACCATCTGCAGACTTGCCCGGCGCCACCGCCTGTGATAAACAGATCACCCTGCGCATCTGTTCGATGGAATTCGCACAGCCCTCCGGCCGGTCGGCTCCCGCCCCGAAACCCCTCGTCGACGGCGGCGACCGCGCCGGCACCGCGATCCTGACAACCGGACACGGCCAGGCCCCGTCGCCGTTGACGCGCCGCGCCATGCCGGTATGCCGCACTCGCACGCCGATCTCGCTTGGAGAGGCGGACCCCGCCATGACTCTGCAGACCCCCCAGCCCCCGCCGAGCGCCCTGCGCGCGGTCCTGGGCGCACTCGACTCGGAGACCGCGCTGCGCCAGCCCGCCGCCGCAGCGCTGCGTCATCCGGCCGGCCCCCTGGTCCCCGCACATCCGCTCGCGGTGCACGTCCTGGACGGCCCGCGCCCCGAACTCCCCGCCGCCCGCCGCACCGGGTGGCGCTTCCTGATCAAGGACGGCGCCGACGTGGCCGCCGCCGCCGAGGTGGTACAGGCCGTCGAGGGCCACACCTTCTCGCACTTCACCGCCGGCCCCTACCTCGACTCGACGGTCCGGGCGCTGCGCGAGGCCTGGCAGCTCGCCCAGAGCTCCCGGATCCGCCAGCAGCCCCGGCTGCTGACCTTCCCCGGCCAGTACGCGACGGCGCTCTGGCTGCACAGCCCCGACACCGGCCCGGCCGCCGACCTGCTGATCCCGCTCGCCCCGGCCCCGCTCGGCGTCACCGCCCACCGCGCCTACCCGGCCGCCGAACTCCTGCCGCTGCTCGCCAGGGCCCCGCTCGTCAGGCCGCTGCTGCTCGGCTCCTCCTGAACCACCCGCATCCGCACGGGCCGCCGGACCACCCGCCCGGCGGCCCTCCGCCATGCCCGCGTGCCCGCCGGTCCTCCACCATGCCCCGCGCCCCGGGCCGGAGCGCGTCACCCGAACGGGCTCCGTACCGGCCGGCAGATGGGTGCCACCCGAACGGGGCACCCGCCATGGCCCGATCGGGCCATCCCTCACCTGATCCACCGGTGCGCGATTTCCCCCCGGCCCCACCTGAACGGGTGATCTCTGCCCGGGAGTTGTGGCGCATGTCACGAAATCCCTGCGGGCACGTCCGCAGATGCCGACACTGGGAACCAGCGTGGAAGGACCACCTGTCCTACCCACTTGAGCGCCGGTCAACACCTGGTCGGCGTGCGGACAGGATCCGACCACCGCGGCGGCCTCCGGACGGCACGACCTCCGGCGACCGCACCACGGGGAGGATCGCAGAGCGAAGCGAGGGTACGTATGTGCCAGCACCGTCCTGAGTGCCCATCGGCCGAGTCCGAGGACCGCGAAGCGGCCGTGTCGGTGGCCTGCCACCCGGAGCAGGGCTGGAGCCTGCTCTGCAACGGCGTCGTCCTGTTCGAGGACACCGGAGAGCTGCTGCCGGACGGCCGGGTGATCGCCCCGCGCCGCCCCGTCGCCCACGCGGCCTGACCGCGCGGTCCGACCGTACGGCGGGCGCGGCCGCCGAATCGATCGCAGTACGGGCAGGGCCCCGGCGGAGAGTTCCGCCGGGGCCCTGCCGTCCGTCCGGTCGCCGTGGCGACCGGATCCGTCAGACGCCGTACTCGTCCAGCGGCGGGCAGGAGCAGACCAGGTTGCGGTCGCCGTACGCGCCGTCGATCCGGCTCACCGGCGGCCAGTACTTGTCCGCCGGGTTCACGCCCGCCGGGAAGACCGCCTCCTGCCGCGAGTAGCCGTGTGCCCAGTCGCCCGCCAGCTCGGCGGCGGTGTGCGGGGCGTTGCGCAGCGGGTTGTCGTCGGCGGCCCACTCGCCCGAGCCGACCTTGTCGATCTCGGCCCGGATCTCGATCATCGCGTCGCAGAAACGGTCGATCTCGTGCAGGTCCTCGGACTCGGTCGGCTCGATCATCAGCGTGCCGGCCACCGGGAAGGACATCGTCGGCGCGTGGAAGCCGTAGTCGATCAGGCGCTTGGCGATGTCGTCCACCGTCACGCCCGTCTCCTTGGTCAGCGGGCGCAGGTCGATGATGCACTCGTGCGCGACCAGCCCGCCCGGGCCGGTGTAGAGCACCGGGAAGTGCGGCGCCAGGCGCTTGGCGATGTAGTTGGCGTTCAGCACCGCGACCTGGGTGGCGTGCTTGAGGCCCTCGCCACCCATCAGCCGGACGTACGCCCAGGAGATCGGCAGGATCGCCGCCGAGCCCCACGGGGCTGCCGAGATCGGACCGACACCGGTGGCCGGGCCGGCCTCCTCCTGCAGCGGGTGGTTCGGCAGGTAGGGCGCCAGGTGGGCACGCACCGCGACCGGGCCGACGCCCGGGCCGCCGCCGCCGTGCGGGATGCAGAAGGTCTTGTGCAGGTTCAGGTGCGAGACGTCCGCGCCGAACTTGCCCGGCTTGGCCAGACCGACCAGGGCGTTCAGGTTGGCGCCGTCCACGTAGACCTGGCCGCCGGCCTCGTGCACCATCGCGCAGATCTGGGTGATCTCGGTCTCGTACACGCCGTGGGTCGACGGGTAGGTGACCATCAGCACCGAGAGGTTGTCGCGGTGCTGCTCGATCTTGGCCTTCAGGTCCTCGACGTCGACGTCGCCGTCGACCAGGGTCTTCACCACGACCACGCGCATGCCGGCCATCACGGCGGAGGCCGCATTGGTGCCGTGCGCCGAGGACGGGATCAGGCAGACGTCGCGCTGGGTGTCGCCGTTGGCGTGGTGGTAGGCGCGGACGGCCAGCAGGCCGGCCAGCTCGCCCTGGGAGCCCGCGTTCGGCTGGATCGAGACCGCGTCGTAGCCGGTCACCTCGACCAGCTGCTGCTCCAGCTGGCGGATCAGGGTCAGGTAGCCCTGGGCCTGGTCGATCGGCGCGAAGGGGTGGAGCTGGCCGAACTCCGGCCAGGTCACGGCCTCCATCTCGGTGGTCGCGTTGAGCTTCATGGTGCAGGAGCCCAGCGGGATCATGCCCCGGTCCAGCGCGTAGTCCCGGTCCGACAGGCGGCGCAGGTAGCGCAGCATGGCGGTCTCCGAGCGGTGGCTGTGGAAGACCGGGTGGGTCAGGTACTCGTCCTCGCGCAGCAGCGCGGCCGGCAGCGCGTCGGCGGCCTCGGCGACCTCGACCGCCGGGACGCCGAAGGCGGCCCAGACACCGGCCAGGTGCTCGCGGGTGGTGGTCTCGTCGGTGGAGACCGAGATCCGGTCCGCACCGTCCTGGTACACGTTGACGCCGTTGGCGCGGGCGGCCGCGGCGATCTCGGCGGCCCGGCCCGGGACGACGGCGGTGACGGTGTCGAAGAACTCGCCGTGCAGCAGCTCGACGCCGCCGGCCCGCAGGCCCTCGGCGAGGGCCGCGGCGTAGCGGTGGGTGCGGCGGGCGATGTCGGCCAGGCCGTCCGGACCGTGGTACACGGCGTACATGGAGGCCATCACGGCGAGCAGCACCTGGGCGGTGCAGATGTTGCTGGTGGCCTTCTCGCGACGGATGTGCTGCTCACGGGTCTGCAGCGCCAGGCGGTAGGCCCGGTTGCCGTCGGAGTCGACCGAGACACCGACCAGGCGGCCGGGCAGCGAGCGGGCGTACTCGGCGCGCACCGACAGGTAACCGGCGTGCGGGCCGCCGAAGCCCATCGGCACGCCGAAGCGCTGCGAGGTGCCGCAGGCGATGTCGGCGCCCAGCGAGCCCGGGGACTTCAGCAGGGTCAGCGCCAGCAGGTCGGCGGCGACGGCGACGATCGCGCCCAGGCCGTGCGCCTGCTCGATGACCGGGGTGAGGTCGCGGACGACACCGGTGGCGCCCGGGTACTGCAGCAGCACGCCGAAGACGCCGCGCTCGGCGATCTCGGCCGGGATGCCGGCGGACAGGTCGGCGACGACGACCTCGACACCGGTCGGCTCCGCGCGGGTCTGGATCACCGCGGTGGTCTGCGGCAGGGTCTCGGCGTCGACCAGGAAGACGCCGCCCTTGACCTTGGTGACGCGGCGGGCCAGCGCCATCGCCTCGGCGGCCGCCGTGCCCTCGTCCAGCAGCGAGGAGCCGCAGGTCGGCAGGCCGGTCAGGTCGGAGACCAGGGTCTGGAAGTTGAGCAGCGCCTCCAGGCGGCCCTGCGAGATCTCCGGCTGGTACGGGGTGTAGGCGGTGTACCAGGCCGGGTTCTCCATGACGTTGCGCAGGATCACCGGCGGGGTGAAGGTGCCGTAGTAGCCCAGGCCGATCATCGGCTGAAGCACCTGGTTGCGGCCGGCCAGCTCACGCAGCTCGGCGAGGACCTGGGCCTCGGACCGGCCGGCGGGCAGGTCCAGGCCGGTGATGGAGCGGATCGCCTCGGGCACGGCGGTGGCGGCGAGCTCGTCCAGCGAGCCGTAGCCGACGGACGCCAGCATCTTCTCCTGCGCGGCGGCGTCGGGGCCGATGTGGCGGTTCTCGAAGGGGCTGGCCAGCTCAAGCTCGGTGAGGGTCGAGGCGCCGGTGGGGCGTCCCGCGTTCGGCTGGGCGTTCATGGTGGTCGAGGCCTCCTGGTCACGGACCGGCGGGGGTACGCACGCCGGCCGACCTTCCCGCTGCGGACAGCGAAATCAGCCGTGGCGGGCGAACCCGACAGGCCTCCCCCTCTGTCATCGGGACCTGAGAGCTTCGCCCGCACGGCGCGCCGTGGGCGCTCCGTCGGCTTGCACCGTCGGTGAGGGTGGTGGTCGCCGGCTTCCGTGCCGACACTCCTGCCCTGCTTTCCAGAGTGACCTACCCCACACGGTACGGATGCCTGAGAGATTCCGGGGAGGAGTTGCTCCTTCGGCGCTCCGACCAGCGGTTTTCGCGGCGGAGACTCTCCCGAGCGGGCTCTGCGGTCGCCGCCCAGGGTACCAGCGGGAGGCCTTCCGATCACGGGTGCTTCAGGTCACGCCGGGTCTACGCGCGTCCCCCGGACGGCCCAGCCCACAGCCCGTCCGGCGCACCCCGGTCGCGCCCGTCCGATTCATGGCATTTGGTGTGGAGTGGCGGACGGAACGGGTGCTCCGGCCGCCTTCCTGCGGGGGTTCCGCAGGCCCAGCGCCCTGGAGGAAAGAGTGCAGACCGACATCGACCCCCGGGACCTCATCGGCCACAAGGCGGTCGACCGCAACGGAGACAAGATCGGTACGGTCGACGAGGTCTATCTGGACGATGCCACCGGCCGGCCCGAGTGGGCCGCCGTCCGGACCGGCATCTTCGGCCGGGACGCCTTCGTCCCGCTCACCACGAGCGACTTCTCCGGCGAAGAGCTCCGGGTCCCGTACGACAAGTCGCTGGTCAAGGAGTCCCCGGACTTCGGTGTCGGCCAGCACCTGTCCCCCGCCCAGGAGCTCCAGCTCTACCGCTACTACGGCCTCGACACCCCGGGGAGCGACGACCCGGCCGACGACGACGGCGGCCACGCCGCCCAGTCCGACCTCGACTTCGGCACCGGCTCGGCGGCCCCGGTCGCCGTGCCCGCGGCAGCGGCCGCAGCCGTCACCAAGCCGCTCGCCCTGCACTCCCCCGAGCCCGCCCCGATCAACACCAGCACCGCCACGGAGGCCCACGTGCGCACCCTCAGCGCCCCCGCACCCGCTCACGCCCCCACTCCTGCTCCCGCTCCCGCCGTCACGCCTCCCGTCGAGCCGAAGCCGCAGCAGCAGTCGCAGCCGCACCCGCACCCGCAGCCCGCCGAGAGCACCGTGGGCGCCGCCGCCCCCGCCCCCACAGACCCGATCGAGGTCACCTGCCGCGAGGAGCGGCTGGACGTCAGCACCGAGTGGCACACCGTGGGCACCGCGAAGCTGCGCAAGTACGTGACGACCGAGCAGATCGAGCGCCGCGTCCCGGTGGTCCGCGAGCGCGTCCGGGTCGAGCGGATTCCGGTCGGCGAGGCCGAGCGCGCCTCCCTCACCGAGAAGGAGATCGCCGAGGCCGTCGAGGAGGTCACCCTCCGCGAGGAGCGCCCGGTGGTGCACAAGCACCTCGCCCCCATCGAGCGCGTCCGCCTCGTCGTCGAGCGCTACACCGCCGAGGAAGTGATCCGGGACGAAGTCCGCCGCGAGCACGTCGAGGTCCACGACGACACCCCCGCCGAGGACCCGCAGCCGTCGTCGATCGCGCCCGCCCCGGAGACCTCCCGCCCCACCGCCATGCGCCCCCTCGTCTGACCCACACCCCGTCAAGGGCCCCGGCCACCCCTGGCCGGGGCCCTTCCGCATGCCCAAGCCCCGGCCTCACCATCACCCACGCGCCACGGCCTCCACAGCCCAACCCGGCACCCCGCCCCCGGCCCGCCGCAGGCGCCCGACAGACCCCCGCCCCTCCCCCTTTGCCAAAGCTTAACCACTCGATATTTGACACTCTGAAGTATCTCCCTGCATGGTTACTTCAGTTCATTCACTATGTACGGGAGGAAGCAACCGTGAGTGAGGCATCCCAGCCCACCACCGCGGCCGAGAAGCAGAGCAGCGCCCGGGTCCTGCCGGCCCTCATCCTGGCGATGCTGTCGTTCAGCGTGGTGCAGACCGCGGTCGTCCCGATCCTGCCCTCGCTGGCCAAGGAACTGAGCGTCTCGGCCTCCAGCATCACCTGGCTGATGACCGCCAACCTGCTCTCCGCCGCCGTGCTGACTCCCCTCCTCGGCCGCTTCGGCGACCTCCGGGGCCGTAAGCCGATGCTGCTGATCTCGCTGGCGGGCCTGGTCGCCGGTTCGGCGCTGGCGGTCAGCACCCACTCCTTCACCTGGCTGGTCGTCGCCCGCGTCCTGCAGGGCGCCGGCGGTGGCGTGATGCCGCTGGCGATCAGCATCGTCCGCGACGAGCTGCCCAAGCAGAAGGTGACCGGCGGCGTCGCCGCCATCAGCGCCTCGATGGGCGTCGGCTCCGGCCTCGGCCTGGTCGCCACCGGTCTCCTGCTGGAGCACTGGAACTACAAGTCGATCTTCTGGATGGGCCTGGTCTTCGGCCTGATCGCCGTCGCCCTGGTCGCCATCCGCGTCCCGTCCGACCCGGTCACCGACAAGGAGGGCGGCGCCGACCCGCTCGGCGCGATCACCCTGGCCGGCTGGCTCTCCGCGCTGCTGGTCGCGGTCAGCCAGGGCAACCACTGGGGCTGGACCTCGACCAAGACCCTCGGCCTGTTCGCCGTCGCCGCCGTCGTCGCCCTGGTCTGGGGCATCATCGAGACCAAGGTCGCGCACCCGCTGGTGGACATGAAGATGATGTCCCGCCCGGCCGTCGCCTTCACCAACACCGCGGGCCTGCTCATCGGCTTCGGTATGTACGGCTCCTTCATGGTCATCAGCAACTTCGCCCAGACCCCGGAGAAGCTGACCCACTACGGCTTCACCGCCACCGTCCTGCACGCCGGCGTCATGCTGCTGCCGTCCGCGATCGGCTCGATGGTGGCCGCCCCGCTCGGCGCGGTGCTGATCGCCCGTCGCGGTCCGCGTCTGCCGCTGGTCCTCGGTGGCGTCCTCGGCGCCATCGCGATGGCCTACCTGGCCCTGCGGCACAGCCACGAGGGTGACATCTACACCGCCTCGGCGATCTTCGGCCTCGGCGTCGGCCTCGCGTTCGCCGCGATGCCGGCCTACATCAACGGCGCCGTGCCGGTCGAGCAGAGCGGCATCGCCAACGGCATGAACTCGGTGCTGCGCACCGTCGGTGGCGCGATCGGCACCGCCGTCATGGCCGCCATCCTGACCGGCGACACCATGAAGCTGCCGCCGCAGATCCCGCTGCTGCTGCCCACCCTGGACGCCTACAAGCACGCGTTCTGGACGGCGGCCGTGGTCTGCGCCGTCGCCGGTGTCGTCCCGTTCCTGATCCGCACCGTCAAGCCGGCCGCTCCCCTGACCGTCGTCGAGGGCTCGGCCCAGCAGGACTCCAGCGACAAGCTGGTGAAGACCGACGCCTGACGAGGCGTCCGGCCCCCGCGCTCAGGGACAGGGCGCGGGGGCCCGGTCTCCGTACGTCGCGAGGGCATCACGAACGTACGGAGTCCGGCACGGTGATGCGGCTCCACCCGGTACTCCCCCACCGGGTGGGGCCGTTTTCGTGTCTCGGCCCGCTCGCCCGCGCCCGCTCTCAGCCCCGCTCGTCCACCCCGTCGGCCCGGCCCGCGCCCGGACCCGCGCCCGCGCCCGGGTCCTCGCCCGCAGCAGGGTCCGCATCCGGATCAACGTCCGGGTCCCGGCGCAGCGACAGCGGCCGGGCCGGCTCCAGCGCCGGGTCGTCCACCGCGAAGGTCCGCACCCGCCCCGGCCCGCTCCACGGCGTCTCGAACCGTACGGTGACCCTTCCGACGCCGCTGCCCTGCACCCAGCCCGGCCCGAACTCCGTGTGCCGGACGTCCTGTCCGGGCATCCAGCGCCGGACCACGACGGCCTCCGGCTCCTCCTCGGCCTGCTCGGCCTCGGCCGCCGCCTCGGCGTGCTCCGCCGCCTCCTCCCGCAGGGCCTGCGCGAACAGGTCCTCCTGGGTGTAGTCGGCGAGCTGGGCGACGCCCACACCGAGCAGCCGGACCCCGCCGGTGATGTCCACTTGCTCGGCGAGTCGGCGCGCGGTCGCGGTGATCACCGCCTCGTCGTCCGTGGGCCCGCCGAGCGTTTCCGAGCGGGTCAGCGTCGAGAAGTCGAACCGGCGGACCTTGAGCACCACGGTCCGCCCCGAGCGCCCGGCCGCCCGCAGCCGCCGCACGCACCGGGCGGCCAGCGCCTCCACCTCGCGCAGCACCCGGTCCCGGTCGGCCAGGTCCACCTCGTAGGTGTCCTCCACCGAGACGGACTTGGCGTCCTGGTCGGCCACCACCGGCCGATCGTCCAGCCCTATCGACATGTGGTGGATCCCGGCGCCGTGCGCCCGCCCGAGCAGCTGCACCAGCTCCGCCTCGCCCGCCTCCGCGAGGTCGGCCACGGTGTTCAGCCCGGCCCGCCGCAGCACCTGCTCGGTGGCCGGCCCGATCCCCGGCAGCGCCCGTACGGGCATCGGCCCGAGCACGGCCCGCTCCTGACCGGGTTCGATCAGCACCAGGCCGTCCGGCTTGGCCTGTTCGGAGGCGATCTTGGCCATCAGCTTGGAGCCGGCCGCGCCGACCGAGCCGGTCAGCCCGGTGAGCCGCTGGATGTCCGCCCGCAGGTCCTCCGCCAGCGCGAGCACCAGCCGCTCGCCGGTCTCGTGGTCCGTCTCCGCCAGCACCGGGCCGTACGGGCCTGCCTCCAGGTCCACGAAGGCCTCGTCCAGGCTGAGCGGCTGCACCAGCGGCGACAGCTCCCTCAGCAGGCCCATCACGATCTCGCTGACCTGCCGGTAGGCCTCGAAACGGCCCGACAGGAAGGCCGCGTTGGGGCAGAGCCGACGCGCCTGCGCCATCGGCATCGCCGAGTGCACCCCGAACTTCCGCGCCTCGTACGAGGCCGTGGAGACCACTCCGCGCCCGCCGAGCCCACCGACGATCACCGGCTTGCCGCGCAGGCTCGGCTTGGCCGCCTGCTCCACCGCCGCGAAGAAGGCGTCCATGTCGAGGTGGATGATGCTCGGCAGTGATCGCACCCGCCGATCATCGCGTACGGGTCCGACAGTGCGTACGAACCCGGCCGGGCGCCCTGCGGGCAGCCGCCTACGGCTGCTTCTTCGCCGCGTCCGCGAGCGCCTTCGGAATGCCGTCCTCCTTGGGCCCGAGGAACACCGGGTCCGGCCGCAGCCAGGCGTTGACCGCCGCCTTGCCCGCCCCGGCCACCTCCCGCAACCCGCCGTACAGCCAGGTCTCGTCGTGCAGTTCCGGCACCCCGACCGCGTACGAGCGGATGCCCGCCGCCTCGCACAGCGCCAGCGCCCGCCGGACGTGGAAGTCCTGGCTGACCAGCACCGCCCGGTCCACCCCGAATATCCGGTGCGCCCGGGTGCAGGAGTCCCAGGTGTCGAAGCCCGCGTAGTCCCGGACCACCCGCTCCGCAGGCACCCCGTGCGTGGTCAGGTACGTGAACATCGCGTCGGGCTCGTCGTACTCGGTCCGCCCGTTGTCCCCGGTCACCAGGATCGCCTGCACCTTGCCCTCCCGGTACAGGTCCACCGCCGCGACGAGCCGGTGCTCCAGGTACGGCGAGGGCTTGCCCTGGTCCAGCCCGGCCCCGAAGACCACCGCGACCGGCGCGGACGGCGCGCTCTCCACCGTGCCCACCCGCTCACCCGCGGAGAGCCACACCCAGGCGCTCGGGGCCAGTGCCAGCGAGCAGAGCAGCGTCCCGACCTGGAACACCCTGCGCTGCGTCCCCCGCTGCCGCAGCCGCGCTCCCAGCAGCGCGGCCCTGCGCCGCAGCAGCTCCGCCATCCCCGTGCCGACCCGCACGTGCCCTCCCTCGATCGTTTCGCCAGGCAACACGACGAGGCCGCGGGTCCGAACGGTTCCCCGTCCGGGCCCGCGGCCCCGTCGAATCGATGCTCAGACCGCCCGGTTGCGCCGTTGGGCCAGTTCGTCGGCCGGGTCCTGCCCGACCAGGGTCTCGCCGGTGTCCGTGCGCTCCGCGTGCAGCCGCCCGAGGGTGAGCTCCAGCTCCCGCCAGACCGCTCCCACCGCGATACCGAAGACCCCCTGACCGCCCTTCAGCAGATCCACCACCTGCTGCGGCGTGGCGCACTCGTACACCGTCGCGCCGT
This sequence comes from Kitasatospora sp. NPDC097691, assembly GCF_040302665.1. NCBI lineage: Bacteria > Bacillati > Actinomycetota > Actinomycetes > Kitasatosporales > Streptomycetaceae > Kitasatospora > Kitasatospora sp. NPDC097691. The sequence continues at coordinate 37,920 of NZ_JBEORY010000069.1, forward strand.
CGCACATCAGCGTCATCCCGGCGAGGTCGCCCTGGTCGGCGGCCTGCAAGTGGGCGACGGCCACCCGGATGTTCTGCAGCGAGACGCCCGCGTCGAGCAGCCGCTTCACGATCTTGAGCAGCAGGACGTCGCGGAAGCTGTAGAGCCGCTGGCTGGTCGCCGGGTAGGCCGTCCGGACGCTGGGCTCCAGCAACCCGGTGCGGGCCCAGTAGTCCAGCTGGCGGTAGGTGATGCCGGCCGCCGCGCAGGCCGTCGGGCCGCGGAAGCCGATCAGTTCGGACGTCGGGGCCAGCCGCTCGATGGCCGGCTGCCCCGGCTGTACGGCGGGGAACCTGCTCACCCGGGGAAGGTCCGCGACGGTACGGGCGGTGCGCGGCACGTGCACGGCGCACAGGCCTCCCACGGCGTCATCGCCGGTGCTGCTCATGCCTGCCTCCGTCCACTCGTGCTGCGGGCAACCCGACTGCGGGCATCGGCCACCCGGACAGCCACTCCTGACGGTAGGCAGTCCCCTATGACCCGTCAACGATCGCCACGCCGGGCCAGACAAACCACATCACTCAGGAGAGTGGTTTTTCGTGCCCCTAGTCTGGGTAGGTCGACGGTTTTTGGCAAAACGATGAGCCGAATGGCCGTTCAGCCGGTCCCCACTACTGCGGGCCGCCGCCCCCGAAGTCCTCGGGCGACACCTGGTCGAGGAACTCCCGGAACTTCTCGACCTCGTCCTCCTGCTCGTCCGGGATCGCGATGCCCGCCTCGGCGAGCACCTCCTCGCTCCCGTAGATCGGCGTACCGGTCCGCAACGCCAGCGCTATCGCGTCGGACGGCCGGGCGCTCACCTCGACCCCGCCGGCGAACACCAGCTCGGCGTAGAACACACCCTCCCGCAGATCGGTGATCCGCACCTCGGTGAGATGCTGGCCGAGCGCCTCCAGGACGTCCTTGAAGAGGTCGTGCGTCAGCGGGCGCACCGGCGTCATGCCCTGCTGGGCGAAGGCGATCGCGGTCGCTTCGCCGGGGCCGATCCAGATCGGCAGGTAGCGATCTCCCCCGACCTCCCGCAGCAGCACGATCGGCTGGTTGGAAGGCATCTCCACTCGGACACCCACGACGTCGAGCTCATTCACACAGGCAACCCTATGGCTCCGATCCCGGATATGAAAGCGCAGAGCCGACGCCGCTGGTCAGCGCGGTGCCACCGGCGCCCGGAGGCTGCCCGGGAGCCTACCCGCGGGTCCGCAGACCCGCCTGGACCATGGCCGCGTGCAGCCGTACCGACAGCGTCGCGAGCTCCCGCGCGGTGGCCTCGGCATGGGCCCTGGTCTGCGGGTTCCGGTGCCGGCGCAGCGGCGCCACCACCTGCTCCACCAGCGCGACCTCGCGGTCGGCCGCCGCCTTCATGGCTCTCAGGTGCCGCGGCTCCAGGCCGTACCGACCGAGCTCCGCGACCAGCCGGGCCACCTGCAGCGCCTCGCCGTCGTACCCGCCGTCCGGGCCCGGCGCGACCAGCCCGTACGACTCCCACTCGACGAGCTCCCGCTCCCCGGCCTCGGCGGCGGCGAGCAGCTCGGCACGCCCCAACCGGACCCCGGAGGGAACGTCGGCGGAGGCCACCAGCTCGCGGTCCGCCTCCTCCATCGGGCCGGGCCGGTTGTCGGTCGGGGCGGGCAGCGCCGGCGGGCTCTCGCCGCGCTCGATGGCGTCCAGGTGCTCGCGGATCACCCGCAGCGGCAGGTAGTGGTCCCGCTGCATCCGCAGGACGTAGGCCAGCCGCTCGACGTCGGCCGGGCTGAACTTGCGGTACCCCGAGGGCGTGCGCTGCGGCTCGACCAGCCCCTCCGCCTCCAGGAAGCGGATCTTGGAGATCGTGACCTCGGGGAAGTCGTCGCGCAGGAAGGCCAGCACCGCGCCGATGCTCAGCAGTTCGTCACCGCCGCGGCGCCGACCGGCGGGCCGGTCCGTGCGGACCGGCTGCCTGGGGCCCGCGACCACCCCGCGCCCGCCGCGGTCCGCCTGCGGACCGGACGGAGCTGGGGTGGCCGCCCCGAGAGAAGAGGAAGGGGTATTCGTATTCACTCGGGCTCCTGCCGACGTTGGTTTCAGTACCCCCGGTTGTGGCCGGCGAAGAACACCAGCCGGTACTTCCCGATCTGGACCTCGTCGCCGTTGTTCAGCGACACCTCGTCGATCCGCTCCCGGTTCACGTAGGTGCCGTTCAGGCTGCCCACGTCCGCGACGCTGAAGCCGGCCGGGGTGCGGCGGAACTCCACGTGGCGGCGAGAGACCGTCACGTCGTCCAGGAAGATGTCACCCTGCGGGTGGCGCCCCGCCGTGGTGATGTCCGAGTCCAGCAGGAAGCGGCTGCCCGAGTTCGGGCCGCGCTGCACGATCAGCAGGGCCGAGCCCGGCGGCAGCGCGTCGATCGCCGACAGCACCTCGGCCGACAGGGCCGGCGTGGCACCGGTTCCGGTCGTGGTGTTGGGGTCGTACGACTCCAGGCCGGAGATGGAGATGGTCGACGTGGTCTCCGCCGGCGCCTCCGGCAGCAGGCCGCCGCGCAGCGCCGTACCGCAGTTGGAGCAGAACCGGGCCGAGGCCGGGTTCTGGTTGCCGCACCTGGGGCACGGAGAGGAGCCAGCCATGTTCACAGCCTCCTGGCGCGGCACACCCGACGGGTTGTGCCCGGCGTACGGGTCCGGGGCAAACCCTCCACCAGAGGTTGAGGGTGCTGACGGGAAACCTATGCGCGGGTCGCCGGAGGGGTCAACCGACGCGCCGTAGCCCGCCGGATTCCCGGCGTACTGGGCGGCGCCGCCGTCCCGGAACAGCTGCTGGCCGGCGTACGGCGCGGCCTCGGGAGCGGGTCGCATGCCCGGCACGGCGGGCTCGTCCTCCGACCGGCGGTGCCGCGCGGTCGGCGCCTCCACGGCGGCCGCGCCGTTGTCCTTGTTACGACCGAACAACTTCGAGAAGAAACTCACGGGCGAATCCCCTTGCGTGTGACAGACCCGCCCGCGGGGCAGGGTGAGAACCTCGGACAGGCTGCGAGCCCGGTTGCGGCTCGGGCCCGCTTGAGTGGTACTCCGACAGTTGGTGCTGCGGTTCTTGATCCGGAGCGTACTGGTGCGAACCAGTCTCGCCCACGTGACGGCGGCGCCCCGCACCGGGTGCCGTCGGCCCGTGACGGGCCGTTCGTCGGACGCCTCGTCACTTCGAAGCCGGCTTGGCGTACTGCGGCGTCTTCGGATCCACGAGGGCGTCCACGACAACCTTCTGCTGCTGGGTGATCGTCGCCCGCGCCTGGTGGCTCTCCAGCGTACGGACGACACCCCCCGGGATGTTCAGCGCGGGTGTCAGATCCTGCGGGTTCCCCACGACGGTGAACCGATAGGGCTGCGAGACCTTCTTCCCGTCGATCTGCACCCCACCGCCCGCGAGGTCGGTGAAGTAGGTGTTGACCACCACGCGCACATCGTTGATCTGAATCGCCTCCGCCCCCGCCGCTCGAAGTTCCTGCAGGGTGTCCAGCAGCATATCTGCCTTCACCTGCCCTTGGGGATCATCGACCGTGAGTACGATGCCCGGACCAGTGGCTCTGACAGTACCGGCGAGCACGCCGAGTTCCGTCACCTTCTTCCTGGTCTGCTCCTGGGCCTCCTTGGCCTGGTTGGAGCTGTTCTCCAACTTCGCCAGGGACTGCTCCAGCTCCGCCTTCTCCTGCTGGAGACGCTGCTGACGGCTGTCCAGTTCGTCGAGGATCCGGACCAGGTCCTCCTGCCGGGCGCCACGCAGCTGGCTGTGGTGGTCGTTGGTCGACCGCACCTGAATGGCCAGCCCCAAGCCGAGCGAGAACAGCAGCAGTGCCACCACCAACTGCCCGCGCGACAGCCGCGGCGGCCACAGCGCCGCCTTCAGTCGCCGCCGACCGGCGTTCCGGTCCACGACGGGCGCCTGCGCGCCGGGCTCCGCCGCTGCGGGCTCGGGCTCACCCTCAGGCTCCGGTACGGACTCCGGCTCGGCCTGCGACTCCGGGCCTGCCTCTCGCTCCGGGCCCGCCTGAGGCTCCGGCTCCGGCCGGACCGGCTTCACCAGCCGCAGCGTCGGCTCCGGCATCGAGTCGGCCTCGAGCTCAGCTTCAGCGTCAGACCTCTCCCCGGCCGGCTCCTCCGCGGCATCCGGGACCTGCTCGCCCCTCGCAGCCGGGACGGCCGCTCCGGCCTCCTCAGCAGCCTCGTCCGGCTCTGCCGGCCCGTCCGACCCGGACGGGTCGCCCGTCTCCGGCGCGGGTCCCTCGACGGCCTCCACGGCGGGCTCCTCGGCCGTCCTGCCGTCCGGCTCCGCGGCCGGCTTGCCGACGGCCGGCTTCGCGACGGTCCGCACGGCGGCCCGCTCCTCCTGTGCCGCCTCCTCGCGGCCCTGCTCAGGCACGGAAGACATGGCGCCGGATCGCGGCCGCGTTGGAGAAGATGCGGATGCCGAGGACGACGACCACACCCGTGGACAGCTGCGAGCCGACGCCCAGCTGGTCACCGAGGAAGACGATCAGGGCTGCGACCACCACGTTCGACAGGAACGAGACGATGAAGACCTTGTCGTTGAAGATCCCGTCGAGCATCGCCCGGACGCCGCCGAACACCGCGTCCAGGGCCGCCACCACCGCGATCGGCAGGTAGGGCACGACGGCGTCCGGCACCTCGGGTTGGACGAACAGGCCGACGACCACCCCGATCACAAGACCCAGTACGGCAATCACGGTCTGGCTGCTCCTGTCCCTGTCGTGGTCTTGGCGGATCCGGTCGACGGACGCCGCTTGGGGTTAGGACCCCCGCTGGTCGCGGATGGTGAAGGGCTTGGTGGGGCCGACGGTGAGACGGACGCGCCCGGGGCCTCCGAGGTTCCGGGCCCGGGCGAGGCCGTTCCGCTCACGGATGCCGTGGCCGTGGCCGACGGTGTCGCCGTCGACGAGGGCTCGGGCGTGACCGGCTGCGCGGTCCGCAGCGTCACCCCCACCGCTGCCGGAAGCGTCAGGCTCTTCTGCGTGGAGAGCGTCGACTTGATGCCGTACTTCTCCTGGAGCAGCCGCAGGTACTGCCCGGCCATGTCGTTCTCGAAGGCGGTGAGGAGTTTCGGCCCGTCCCCGATCGCCTGGATGGTGTACGGCGGCACCAGCGGCCGGTTGTCGACCAGCACCGCCTCACCGGCGGCCCGGATCGCGGAGAGCGCGGTGAGCCGCTGGCCGTTGATCGCGAGGGCTTCGGCCCCGGATCCCCAGAGGCCGTTCACCACGAGTTGCAGGTCGTGGTCCCGCAGCCGGCCGCTGTTGGAGAAGCCCTGCCCCGCCCGCGGGTCGACGTTGCCGCCCAGGCCCGTCCCCGCGGCGTCCTCCAGGACCAGCTTCATTCCCGGCCCGGTGACCTCGCCGAGGCCCACGGCGCCGCTCAGACCCCCCGTGTCCCCGTCCCCCGAGGCCAGCGCCTGTTGCTGCGTGCTGTCGACCTTGCGCCGCAGCTCCTGCACCTGCTTCTGCAGCCGGTCGGCCGAGGTGTTGCTGTCGTTGATCCGCTGGATCAGCGCGTCCCGCTCCTTGGCCAGTGTCGGCTCGGCCTTGTGCGCGTTCACCGCACCCACCGTCACGACCGCTCCGACCAGCGCCAGCCCGGCGCCCAGCGTGAGCAGGCCCTGGAGCGTCCCGGGTATCCGACTGTCGCGGGCACCGCCGCGCGCCGCGGCCGCCTCGGCGTAACCCTCGTCCAGGCTGTGGTCCATCACATTGGTCAGCAGGGACATCGAGGCGTCCGGGCGGTTGTACCGCCCGTTCGGGGGACTCGAAGTCGGCGTCGCTGGCATGGGGACCATCGTCCCATGACGACGAGGGGGCCCGTGCACGGCCCCTGAGCTGCACACACGCTGCACACAAGACGGAAGCGACGGATTGTTCCGAATGATGTGAAAACGGACAGCGGGGCGCACGAACGATGCCGTGCGCCCCGCCGATCAGGGCCGTTCGGTACTCAGCCCCGGGCCGTCACCGCCCGGCGCCCTCGACCACCGCCGCCCACTCGTCCAACAGCGCCTCGGTGGCCGCGTCGTCCGGGCCCTCCGCCCAGAGGTGAGTGATCGCCTCGGCCGGATCCGGCAGCACGAGCGTCCAGCGCCCGTCCGCCTCGACAACCCGGACACCGTCGGTGGTGTCCAGGCGCCGGCTCCCGGCCGCCTCCACCACCGAGCGCATGACCATGCCCTTGGCCGCCCACGGCGTCGCGATGTCCCGGCGCCGGATGTGCGCCTGCGGGATCCGAGCGTCGATCTGGCTCAGCGTGAGCTGGGTCCGCGCGACCAGGCCGACCAGCCGGACGAAGGCCGCGGCCCCGTCCAGCACCCCGCTGAACTCGGGCACCACGAAGCCGCCGCGCCCGTCCCCGCCGAACACCGTTCCCTCGGCGGAGGCCGCCTTCGCGAGGTCGTCCGGCGTCGTCGTGGTCCAGATGACCTGGGTGCCGTGGTACGCGGCGACCTGCTCGGCGATCCTGGTCGTGGTCACCGGCAACGCCACCTGCCCGCTGCGCCGCTCGGCCGCCACCAGGTCCAACAGGACCAGCAGCGCCCGGTCGTCGTCGATCACCCGGCCCAGCTCGTCCACGAACGCGACGCGCTCGCCGACCGGGTCGAAGCGGACCCCGAAGGCCGCCCGTGAGGAGGCCACCAGCTCACCGAGCCTGGCCAGCCCGGCCCGCCGCGTCTCCGCGTCCTCCGTCGGCCGCGACTCGTCGAGCCCGCTGGAGACGGTCAGCGCCTCCACCCCGAGCCGCCCGAGGATGCTCGGCAGGACCAGGCCCGCGCTGCCGTGCGCGGTGTCCACCACGACCTTCAGCCCGGCCTCCCGGACCCCGGTGGTGTCCACCGTCCGCAGCAGGTTGCCCGCGTAGGAGTCGAAGACGCTGGACGGGAAGGTCAGGTCCCCGATCTCGCCGGGGAAGGCCCGCCGGTACTCCTGGCGCGCGTACACGCGGTCCAGCTTGCGCTGCCCGCCCTGCGACAGGTCCGCGCCGCGCTCGTCGAAGAAGAGGATGTCCAGCGAGTCCGGCACCCCCGGCGTGGTCCGCAGGAAGATCCCGCCCGCACTCCCCCGCGCCGTGTGCTGCCGGGCCACCGGCATCGGAACGTTCTCCAGGTCACGGACGTCGATCGCCGAGGTCTGCAGCGCCGAGATCATCGCCCGTTTGAGCGCACGCGCACCACGCGAGTGGTCACGCGCAATGGTGACGGTGGCTCCCTTCTTCAGCGTCGTCGCGTACGCCCCGGCCAACCGGACGGCGAGCTCCGGGGTGATCTCGACGTTCAGGATCCCCGACACGCCACGGACGCCGAAGAGGTGCTCCTGGCCGCGCGACTCCCAGATCACCGACGTGTTGACGACGGCGCCGGCCTCGATGGTCTTGAACGGGTACACGCGGACGTTCGCCCCGATGATCGACTCTTCGCCGACCAGGCACTCGTCCCCGATCACCGCTCCGTCCTCGATCCGCGCGGCTCGCATCACATCGGTGTTCTTGCCGATCACGCAGCCCCGCAGATTGCTCTGCGGCCCGACGTACACGTTGTCGTGCACCACCGCCTTGTGCAGGAACGCACCGCGCTTGACGACGACGTTGCTGCCCAGCACGGTGTGCTCGCGGATCTCGACGCCGGCCTCGACCTTGGCGTAGTCCCCGATGTACAGCGGACCGCGGAGCACCGCTTCGGGGTCCACTTCGGCCCCCTCGGCGACCCAGACTCCGGGCGAGATCTCGAACCCGTCCAGCTCGACGTCGACCTTGCCCTCCAGGACGTCCGCCTGGGCCTTGCCGTAGCTCTCGTGAGTGCCCACGTCCTCCCAGTAGCCCTCGGCGACGTAGCCGTAGACCCGCTTGCCCTCCTTCAGGAGCTGCGGGAAGACGTCACTCGACCAGTCGACGGACTCACCCGCTGCGACGTAGTCGAAGACCGCGGGCTCCATCACGTAGATACCGGTGTTCACCGTGTCCGAGAAGACCTGCCCCCAGGTCGGCTTCTCCAGGAATCGCTCGACCCGTCCGTCGTCGTCCGTGATCGTGATACCGAACTCCAGTGGATTCGGCACCCTGGTGAGACAGACGGTGACCAGCGCGTCCTTGCTTCGATGAAAGTCGATCAATTCAGAGAGATTGAAGTCGGTCAACGCGTCACCGGAGATCACCAGGAACGAGTCGTCCTTCAGCGCGTCTTCGGCATTCTTGACACTCCCCGCAGTGCCCAGTGGTGTCTCCTCGTGGGCATACGTCAGATGCATGCCCAACTCCTCGCCATCACCGAAGTAGTTCTTGACCAGTGACGCCAGGAACTGCACGGTGACGACGGTGTCGGAGAGGCCGTGCCGCTTCAGCAGCCGAAGCACGTGCTCCATGATCGGCCTATTGGCGACCGGAAGCAGCGGCTTCGGCATGCTGGAGGTCATCGGGCGGAGTCGAGTGCCCTCGCCCCCTGCCATTACAACGGCTTTCATTACGGGTGCGTCCTCCTTCGCGGTGGTGGACCAGCAGGTCCATCAAACCGTTCCAGAGGGTTCTCTACCCGGAAGGTATCGTCCGACTCACCGATGAGGCGTGGGGCTTCTCTCAGATCACGTCTCAGACTGCGGACGCCGAGCCCGCCGGCCGCCCCTTGACGATCTGCCGCGCCTGCACCGCGTAAAGAATGGCGGCCCACCAGTACAGCGTGGTGCCCCACCAGATGAAGGCCCAGCTCACCACCTCGGCCGGCCGCGCGATCCAGCTGTCCACGCTGCCGAGCAACAGGAGCGGGAACGCGTACATCAGATTGAAGGTCGCGGCCTTCCCCAGGAAACTCACCTGCAGCGGGCCGTAACCGTGCTTGTTCAGAATGGGCAGCAGCGCGGCGATGAAAAGTTCCCGGGCCAGCAGAATCGCCGTCAGCCACCAGGGCAGAATCTCACGCCAGGTCAATCCGACCAGCGTGGACAGCACATAGAGCCGGTCGGCCAGCGGGTCCAGCAGCTGCCCCACCCGACTGATCTGCCCCCACCGTCGGGCGAGCTTTCCGTCCAGGTAGTCGCTGACACCACTCAGCGCCAGGATCAGCAGCGCCCAGCCGTCATTGTTGGGCCCGCCGAAGACCGGCCACAGAATGAGCCAGAGAAAAAGCGGGACGCCGACCAGCCGGCCCATGCTCAGCAGGTTGGGGATGGTGAGGACGCGATCGGTCTGGACTCGCGTCTCCTGGACCTCCACCCGGGGGCCTCCTGTCCGTTGTGGCGACAATGCACACTGACCTTACAACAGAGAAGCCCCCGTCCGGTTCACCCGGCGGGGGCTTCTCTCGAAGAATTGTTCGGCGGCGTCCTACTCTCCCACAGGGTCCCCCCTGCAGTACCATCGGCGCTGTGAGGCTTAGCTTCCGGGTTCGGAATGTAACCGGGCG